>NZ_CP034766.1:665000-997500 GCF_004006015.1 Rhodococcus sp. X156
GCCTGAATTTCTTGGGATCCTCGGGGGAGGGCGATCGTGACCCTTTTGCACACAATACGACGATACAAGACGAGGGTAGAAGCGGACCACGCCGGTCGCGCAGAGTGGCGGAACCGCCTCAGCATTAACCTGAATGGCGATGGCCGCGAAACAGACGCCGATGGCTCTCGCGGAACAGATAAGCGAAACGGGAGTCAGGGGACGACGACGGCAGCGCTCGGTCACGGACGGCGAATAGTTCTGGCAGTCACAGCGGCACAGTCGCTCAAACTGATGACCGGATTCCCCGAACACCTCGCGGGGCGTGGATGGGAAGTTCACGTGGTCGCCAATGACTGCCCAGCATCCCTGTACAGCGAAAACATCATATTTCATCAGGTCAGGATGAGTAGAGAGCCAGCGCCACTGCGCGACGCCCGAGCTCTATTTGCATGGACAAGACTGCTATATTCGTTAAAGCCAGACCTAGTCGTCTCGGGAACACCCAAAGCTGGCCTACTGGGTATGCTCGCGGCATACGTCACCCGTGTACCGGTGCGAATCTACCTGCTTAGAGGTTTGCGGTCGGCGACGGAAACCGGCGGGAAACGCAGGGTCTTGAATCTGCTCGAACGGCTTACGGCATACACATCTACAACGGTACTGGCAGTGAGCGAAAGCTTACGGGCCGAGTTTCTGCGTGAGGGACTCAGCCAACAGGATAAGGTCATCGTCCTGGGTTCGGGTTCGTCAAATGGAGTAGAAATCGCGCCCCTCGTAACCTTCCATGTCGCAGAAACATCGACAGACTTACGCGCCATGGTGGGTCTAGACCCCAACGTTCCAACTATCGGATTCGTCGGCCGCCTAGCTGCGGACAAGGGCCTACCAACCCTCCTTCGAGCGATACAGCAACTAGATGAGCAGAAGCTATTCCCGCAGATCTTGCTAGTCGGGCCAGACGAGCCGGAGGGATCCCTGCAGACTTTTCTGAAGGAAGCCGGTGTGCGCCCAAACCGAGTGAAGTGGCTCGGTGCCGTCGCAGACGTTCGCCCTTACTACCCACTGATGGACGTTCTATGCCTACCGACGCTGCGAGAGGGATTCCCGAACGTAGTGCTTGAAGCGGGTGTCAACGCCGTCCCAACTGTTGCGTCACGGGTCACAGGATGCGTCGACGCCGTGATTGATGGTGAGACGGGACGTCTATTCATCCCAGGTGCCAGCGGCGACCTAGCTCAAACCCTGGCCGAACTGCTGCGTGATCCAGAGCTTCGACACCGGTTGGGCGACGGAGCGCGCCAACGAGCCGTGAAACTGTTCGACCGACGACTTGTATGGGAACTGACGGAAGCCTACTTCGGTCAGCAGATGGATACTGGGAAACTTAGGAGAGTGCAACTTCAATGCGAGTCTTAGTTACAGGCGGTGCCGGGTTCATTGGCGGGAACCTCTGCCGCCGTCTGCTAGCAGATCCTGCTATCGACGAGGTCGCGGTCATTGACGATTTGTCAAACGGCCACCTCCAAGCGCTCGACGGGCTGGAAGTGACCTTTGAGCACGCGAGCATCCTCGACGACCGAGCCATGGCGAGAGCGGCACACGGTTGCAGTGCCATCGTCCACCTCGCCGCGCTCGGCTCCGTGCCGAGGAGTATCGCCAATCCAATGTCAACCCACGATGCCAATGCTACCGGAACTTTGAAAGTCCTCGAGGCCGCGCGTGCGAACGGAAATGCCCACGTCGTCCTGGCTTCATCATCCTCCGTCTACGGCGCCAACAGCGCGATCCCGAAAACCGAAGACCTTCAGTGTCTCCCAGTGAGCCCGTACGCCGTGTCGAAGCTTGCGTCGGAGCAGTACGCAATGGCATACGCCCGTTGCTACGACCTTCCCGTTCTTCCGCTTCGCTTCTTCAACGTCTTCGGACCAGGACAGATTCCCGGACACGTCTACGCGGCAGTGGTTCCCGTGTTCCTCGAGGCTGCGTTGACCGGGCTTCCCCTGCCGGTGAACGGAGACGGGGAGCAAAGTCGGGACTTTACCTATGTCGGCACAGTGGTTGATACGATCGCGCAGGCCGTTGTGTCCAGGACGACCGGCTCCCCCATGAACCTCGCATTCGGCACACGCACCACACTCAATGAACTTATTCGTATGCTGGGTGCAGCGCTCGGTGCGGAGCTCGGGATTGAATACCGACCCCCTAGGCCGGGCGATGTCCGCCACTCCCAGGCGGCAAATGACAAGTTGCGCGAGGCCTTTCCGTCAGTAGAGCCAGTGTCTCTGAGCGAAGGGCTTGAGTCCACCATCGCCTGGATGCGCCAGCATCTAGGCAATCGCCTTGCAACTACGGCGGGTAGCGTCTCGTGAGGGTGAAATAGCGTGCGTGGTAGGGAACTATTTGACCGGCTTGAGCCACTACTGCTCGCTCTGGTGGGAGGCTTACGGCTTCTGCCCCGCCCATTTCGTCGGTGGCTTCTTGTCGCGGCCCGGCGACTCAGGGGAAAGGCTGGTATTGGTCTTCGCTACTGCCTCCTCTCGTCGCTCGGAGTGGCGCCACAGGCGAACGTTTCGGTCCACGAGGACGTCTACCTTCTGCATGTGGAAGGGCTCCGAATTGGGCGAAACGTGAGCATTCATCCCCTGTGCTACATCGATGCGGCTGGCGGTATAAGCCTCGGCGACAACATCTCGGTCGCACACGGGACCACCGTAATGTCTACGAGCCATGTGTTTGACGAGTTAAACACTCCGATCAACGACCAGGGTGTGTCTACCGCGAGCACCTACATCGGTGATGATTGCTGGATCGGCGCACAATGTGTCATTGTCGCCGGGGTGAAAATTGGTCCGGGAAGCGTTGTCGGCGCAAACTCGGTCGTGACCCGCGATGTACCGAGCGGCTCAGTCGTCGCGGGCTCGCCAGCCAGTATCGTCAGAAAAAGGGGCGGCCCCAATGACTAGCGAGCGCGAGGGTCCAGAATCGTCCGCACCCCTGACAATCGCAATCGTGACGCCTACATATAACCGATTGCCACTTCTGAAGCGACTTTATGAGAGTCTCAGTCTTCAGTGTGACTCCGCGTTCGTCTGGGTCGTTGTCGACGACTGCAGTACGGACGGTACGCAGCAATGGCTGGCAGAGGTAACCGCAGTATCCAGGTTCGAGATTGCGGTGCTTCGGAACGATCAGAACAAGGGAAAGTGCGCCTCGCTGAACGTGGCCTTTGATAGCATTAACGCGGAGTTCTACCTCATTGTGGATAGCGACGATCGCCTTGACGACGGTGCGGTTCGTACTGTTCGCGCGAAAGCAATGGAATACGCACCCGCCAATGATGTAGGTGCCGTGTTTTTCTGTTACCGAACCGCGGGTGGGGACTTGCTAGGGGCGCCCGGCGGGGCAGATAACGAAGACGTCGTGATGACGCGCGCGACCTATGATGAGAGCTTCGGCAAATACGACGGAAGCGTCGGCTATTTCAGGCGTGTTGTCGAACGGTACCGTTATCCACAGTTCGGAGGAGAGTCCTACTTAGGGCCGACGGTTCTCCAGCTCATGATGGCGCCGGAGTTTTCTCTATGCTTCACGCATGATGTCGTTGGCTTCGCTGAGTACCAAGCTGATGGCCTCAGTGCGAGCGGGAGGTTGCTCCGGATGCGGAACCCCCTTGGAATGATGACGTACGCGTCCCTGCAGAGGCAGCAATCTCGTTCCTTGAGCGCCCGTCTGCAGCACGCTGTCAAGTATCACGCCTACCGCAGACTTGCGGCGGGCGGACCCGACTGCACGGCCCTAGGTGAGCTGCGTGGCGGTCGAGGTGAGCGTGTGCCCCTTCTTCTTGGTATCTGCCTAGCGCTGTACTGGAAACGAAAGTACACGCCCTCTTCAACTGGTATGAGTGGTCTTGCCGCTGGTGCTTCCCGTACGCATCCACACAAGGGCGGTGCGAGTTGGTTACGCCGTCGCTAGATAGATCCGATGTCCCGGGACTCACGTTCGGCAATAGGCGGCGCTTTCGGTCGCTGTCGATGCCTCTATTGCTCGGAGAGGCTGCGATCCTCCTTGCGGTACTTGGGGCCATCTATGTGGTCGGTGGACATCGACCCACCGAGTTGGCGAGCCAGCAAGTCCTTTATCTGTGCTGGGTGAACAACGGGCTCGTGGTTGCTCAACTTTGCGTCCTGCGAAGGTCATTTGGGTCTCTGATGGCCCCGACCGTGCTGTACGCAGGGCTTCTATCAATCTTCACGTCGGGGCAGCTTGTACTGTTCTCGGTCGGGATCGATCCGTCTGGCGCAGACGTCCTCAATAGGGAGGCGCAAGCTTCAGTTATCCGCGCGGCGGTCTTCTACATGGTTGCATATTGCTTTTTCTGCGCGGCCTGCGTCGCCACTAACGAAATTGCGGGGGCACGCCCTGCCCGGTACCGGGCAGGGCCGTCGCTTGACGATTGGAGGACGGCGCTTCGATCTACCGGCGCGGTCTGCATTGTTGTGGGAGCGGTCCCATTTATGGTGGCGAATCTCCATAACTTTCGGGTCATCCTCACCGAAGGGTACTCAGGGTACTACGCAGAGGGTGCACGGATCAGTTCACCGCTGCTGAACCTCAGTTATCTCTTCATCGTGGGTTTGGTATTCATAGGATGTGGGGGAGTCGAAAGTCATCGAAAGTGGGCGGCCTTAGCGCTCGCCTCGGTAGCAATATTGCGCCTGGCTGCTGGGGACCGTGGCGAGGGAATGATCTATCTGCTCACCGCATATCTCGTTGGGACACAGCTTGCTCGGGTCGGCAAGGGCCGTAGGTTGAAGTTGATACTCGTCTTCATCTTCGCGATCATCGCGATCCCTGCGGTAGGAGTAATCCGGCAATCGTTCGGCGGAGTCGGAGTCGGCCTTCTCGACTCGATACGGGAGCAGAACCCATTCGAAACCACTCTGCAGACCACGGGCGGAACTCTGTTCCCCTTGGTGAAGATCATGGAGTTGATTCCAGCAGCGGAACCGTTCGCTGCTGGGGGAACGTATGTAAGCAGCGTGGCCCATCTTTTCCCGGGATTCCTGCGCGGGCCTCTGACCGATATTGCGGCGGATACGGGCTTCAGCAGCCCTGCCACATGGCTCATGGAGCGAATGGGAATGTCCTATGGCCCCGGGTTCACACCGTTTGCTGAGGCATATATGAACTTCTCCTGGATTGGGGGATGCGGGGCAATGTTCGTGTATGGTGTGCTATTTACAACACTATTGCGCGTGCCCACTCAGGTGTCGTCCGCCGGGCCTTTGAGGGTGGCGCTCGTGATAGCGTCATTTGCCCTCGTAGGGTTTAGTGTCCGTGGATCGGTGAACTTCGTTGTTCCGTTTCTATTCCGCTACGTGTTGGTTCCGGGTGTCGCTGTAGCGCTGATCGCGCAGGGCCTCCGCCGAAGCCGCGGGCGCAAGGTAGGGCATGGTGACTAGCTTGGAGAAGACGAGCGTTCTCGTTGTGGTGAGCTCTATGGCCATCGGTGGGCCGCAGAAGAGCCTGATCGGACTGCTGGACCGCCTCGACTACGAGTTGCTGTGCGTCGACCTGATGGTGCTCAACGGGCGTACAGGGCCGCTCTCGGCGTTCGTACCCTCCAGCGTGCGGGTTATAGACACTCCTCGTCGGGTCGTCGCTGCAACCCTGCCCAGCGCCGAGATGGCGCGGAGCCTCGGTGTCCTTCTTCGATCTCTCAGCCTGCGGACTCTGCCGGCTGCCATCTGGGAGCTACTGAAGGGCGTCAGCGAGCGGCGTGGATGGCAACGCGTTCGTCAGCGAGTATGGAGGGTTGTCAGCCGGGAGCTGCCGCGAGTTCCGGGTACTTATGATGCGGCATTTGGAATCCTGGGCCTCTCGACCTACGCCATCGTTGACCTTGTCGATGCAAGGTTCAAGTATCACTGGGTCCGCAGCGACACGCGGGTGCTCGAGCGCGACGAAGTTGTCGATCGCGAGTACTACGACAAGTTGGCGGGAGCCGTTGCGGTGTCTAAGCAATGCGCCGAGATCTTTCAAGACATGTACCCGAGCATCCGTGGAAACATGGCTGTATACAAGAACGACATCCCCCGGGGCATCGGACTGGAAGGATCGATCGATACGGCTCCCCTACGGGGTGGGTCGTTCACGCTGCTCACGATCTCGCGATTGGACCACCTGAAGGGCCTCGATCTTGCGATCGGGGCATGCGCTGCGCTCGTCGAGCGCGGCTTTTCGCCTCGTTGGATCGTGTTAGGCGAGGGTCCCGAGAGGGTGAAGTTGGAGAAGATGATTCGGGCGCGTGATCTTTGCGACTTCTTCACCCTCCCCGGAAGTGTCTTGAATACGATTCCATATTTGGAGAGGGCGGACATTTATGTTCATCCTTCTCGCACGGAGGGTCGATCCAACGCTGTCGAGGAAGCGAGAGCGTTGGGCAAGCCGATTGTGGCAACGGCCTACGAGACTGTCGCGGACCAGGTGGCTGATGGCGTCACGGGGGTAGTTTGCGCTATTGACTCGCTAGCGATCGCTGATGCTATTGAAAGACTATTAGCCGAGCCGAGTGTCGGCCGTAGGCTGGGTGAGCAGGCAAGGCATGCGTATGACTCGGAAACCTGCGACCCGGACGTACTAATGCGGATGGCGTGCCTGGGCGACGTGTCGAGCTTCGGTGGTGGGATTAAATGAGGGACTATCGCCTAAATTTAATCAATAAGGCCATCTCTTCTGTAGCCGGTCTGGTCGTCTCGGTGATTATCGCCAGGTATTTGGGTGTTGTGCTGCGCGGGGAGCTGGCCTTCATTACCCAGGCAGTTGGAATGCTGGCCGTTATCTTCGGCATGGGGCTGAACCAGGCGTTCCCCTATTTCTTCCGTACTGAGCCGAACCGTAGGACGCTAGATACGTTCTTGCGCCTGTTCGCCGTTCAGTTTGTGTTTTATGCCGTCGCGGCGGGGCTCTTGGCATTTCTCGTGCCCGACAGGACGGTTCGATGTCTCCTGCTTCTCCTCGTTGTTACCGTGCTGTACCAGCAGATGGAAAGTGCGATGGCGGTGTACCATATTCGGCTCAAGATCTGGACGAATATCGGCATATCTGTGCTGCGAATCCTGGCCCACGCGGGAATGCTTCTGTGGCTACCTTCCAGCCTAGTTTGGCCGGTAGTAATCTCCAGTGGTACTTGGCTGGCCGCCATCCTGGCGTACATCATTGGTGTCGGCGGACTATCCCGGGGCCGTCTTGACGCCGACCGTGCAAAAAGGATTGTCTCCTACAGCTGGTTACCCATGTTTACTTCCCTGCTGATCATTATGAATTATAATATCGATACTCTGATGTTGAAGTGGCTCGGCAGTCCTGAGGACCTCGGTAATTATGCAGTCGCTGCAGGCATTGTCGTCTACCTGTGGGTCATTCCCGATGCGATAAAGGAAGTTCTGATGTCCCGCGTCGCCCGCTCCAGCGACGTGCGAGCGGCCGTCCTACCACTAAAAGCGGCGGTAGTCCTTGGGGTGCTGAGTGTGGTATTCATTATTGCATTTGGACCGCTACTCATCCCCTTGCTGTACGGCGAAGATTTCGCCGCTGCGTACGGGCTGTGCGCTGTGTTATCCATTGGCGTTATTAGCATGATCTACTACAAGGTCCTCGGTGTTGTGATGCTCTCCGAGGGGCGAAGAGTGTTCTATTTTGCGACGTTGGCTGTAGCTGTATTACTTAACTCTGTTGCAAACCTCGTCGTTATACCAGCCTATGGCGCATACGGCGCCGCCGGAGCGTCCGTCGCCTCATACACTGTGACCGGCGGTGCCTTCTTGGTCTATTTCTGCAGGGTTAAGGAGCTTCGCCTCCGTGACGTGGCAGTCGTGGGCAGAGGCGATCTTAGGGTTCTCCGAAATGTGGGCAGAAGGGTGGCGGCGTGAGGTTGAGTGCTTCGCCGTTTGGGCAAAGTGTGCGAGTAGGAGTGGACCCTGGCACGCCTTGATGGTGTCGAGTTGGAATGTTGAAGCGGTCGTCTTAGATCGCACGATCCGATGATTGGTGGAAGTTGATGAATCTAGAAATTCGTGATGCGAAGCTCGGCGTCGTTGGGCTTGGCTATGTGGGCCTCCCGCTCGCCGTCGCGTTCTCCCAAAAGTTCGATGTTGTGGGATTCGATATCAACCGAACCCGTATTGAGCAATTGTCTAGTGGGCACGACCGGACCAGGGAGGTCGGATCGACGGAATTGGCGGCTGCGACTCGGTTAACGTTTACATGTGAGCCGGACGCGCTGGGTGAAGCTAATGTCTACATTATCACCACGCCTACTCCGATTGACCCCCACAAGAATCCAGATATGAGCGCGGTACTTGCTGCCACCCGGACGGTCGGCGCAGTGCTTAAGGATGGTGACGTAGTTATTTATGAGTCCACCGTCTACCCGGGTGCAACCGAGGAAGAGTGCGTGCCGTTGCTGCGGGAGCTCAGTGGATTAGTCTTCAATGATCAATTTTATGTTGGCTATAGCCCCGAGCGCATTAACCCTGGCGATAAGGAGCATAGGTTTGAGAACATCTGTAAAGTTACCTCAGGCTCCACTCCTGAAGCGGCACGGTTTGTTGACGACCTGTACCGGTCGGTGGTTGTCGCCGGTACGCATATGGCGCCGTCCGTCAAGGTCGCCGAGGCCGCAAAGGTTATCGAAAATACGCAGCGAGACCTGAACATCGCTTTGATTAATGAGCTTGCGATGATATTCAATCGGCTGGAGATTAGCACTGAAGATGTACTTGCTGCTGCAGCTACGAAGTGGAACTTTCTCAACTTTCGGCCGGGCTTGGTCGGCGGTCACTGCATTGGTGTTGATCCCTACTACCTTACATACAAGGCACAAGAGATTGGGTATCATCCAGAACTGATCCTCGCCGGCAGACGCCTGAATGATTCGATGGGGGCGTACGTTGCGTCTCAGCTCATCCGACAGATGATCCGAACTGGAATTGATCTACGCACGGCGCGGGTCCTCGTCCTCGGCCTCACGTTTAAGGAAAATACGCCAGACCTACGGAACACGCGTGTCGTCGATGTTTGTCGAGAGCTTGAATCCTATGGGGTGCAGGTGGACGTCCACGATCCTTGGGTCGATGGTGACGAGGCGTCAAGGGAGTACGGCATCACCGTTACGAAGAGTCCGGGCCACGGCGAGTACGACGCAATCATTGGCGCGGTGGCTCATGATTCGTTCCGGGAACTGGGCGCGGAGGGCATTCGCGCCTTTGGAAAGCCTGGACGCAGCGTTCTGTACGACCTGAAGGGACTGGTGGGGCGCGCGGACTCCGACCTTCAGTTGTGAGGACAACTTCTTTCATCGCGTGAAATGACGGTGAGGCCAGCCCTGGTTGCAGACGCGGCTGTTAGCCGGGCACCTCACTACGGTGCGAATCTCTGGGGATTACGCCGCGGTCCCGGCCGGCCTGGACGGCTTTGTCCGAGTAGCTGACTGCTGAGTCTTATTGGAAGCAGCCGTGGCGACGAGTAGCTGCGGTCAGTGTGGTTTGGACTTCTCAAGGCTGCACGGCATGGCCAACAGTTCAACAGGGCTTTCGATGCCTCGACGTGGCGCTCTGCGCCGGCGAGCGGCGCCTGCCCCAGGTGCCGATGCGTTGGCTGATTGCTTCTCTTCGAGGCGGGCGGGCTCGGCTGAGGCGCGGGTCTGGGTTTGGGGCGGAGGGGTCGGCGCTGCTCTGTCGGCCACTGCGGGTTGTTCAGACCAGTGCGGGCTGGGGAGCAGCGATACGGGTGCATGGGTCAAGCGCCGTGGGCGGCCGTATCGCGTTAGGGCGGCGGGTCGAGGCCGGTCATTGGGAGGTAGCCTACGGTCAGCCAGAGTGGGATTCGCAGAATGCGCCGCGTGCCACGCTCCTGCGGGCGACCTCGGTGGCGGTATTGCTGTTGAGCGCGGAACAACTAGGCGAGGCGACGGAGAGGTCAGCGCGGTGGAGATTAGTGATTACTTCCGGATTTTACGGAGTAGATGGAAGCTTGTGGTTGCAGTAATAGCGGCAGGAGTACTCGTAGCGCTCTCCGTGTCGCTGCTGACCACCCCGAAATATGCGGCAACGACTCAGTTGTTTGTCTCCACAACTGGCCAGGACAACACCACGTCGGCCTACCAGGGCGGTCTTTTTTCCCAACAGCGTGTCACCTCATACTCGGAGTTAATCAAGGGCCGCGAGGTCGCTCAACGTGTCGTTGATGCGCTGCGACTTCCAGTAAGTGCCTCCGACGTATCTAGCGGGATTACAGTTAAGGTCGTTCCAGATACGGTCATCCTCCAAGTCACTGTTACCGATCCGTCTCCTGAACGTGCGCGAGACGTTGCGAACACTCTGGCTATTGTGTTTACGCAATTGGTGTCGGAATTGGAGACGCCCCAGGGGGGCGCGACCGCTGCTACGAAGGTCACGGTGGTTCAACAGGCAGACTTACCTACCATGGCTGTGTCCCCAAATACCAGGCAGAATGTTGCGTTTGGCGCTGTCCTCGGCCTCCTGATCGGTCTCGGGTTGGCCCTTCTCCGAGACCGGCTGGACAAGACAGTTAAGAGCCGGCAGGAAGTGGTCGATTCGACCGGTGCGTCGGTCGTGGGTGCGATTCCGTACGACTCCGTGAGGCCCGAACAGCCCCTCGTTTCTTTCGGGGAGGGGCACTCCGCTAGCGCGGAGGCGTTCCGACAGGTCAGGACGAACCTACAGTTTCTAGATGTGGACAACCCTCCCCATGTGGTGGTCGTCACTAGCGCGTTGCCGAATGAGGGTAAGACGACGACGGCACTGAATCTTGCATTCGCGATAGGTGAGGCCGGTCATCGTGTGCTGCTGGTGGAGGCTGACCTGCGACGACCGCGACTAGCGCGTTATCTCCGGCTTGTGGAGAACGTCGGCTTGACTAACGTGCTGTCCGGCACCGCAGAACTGGATGATGTGTTGCAGCCGACTAGTAATCTGACTGTCGAATTGCTGGCTGCAGGCCCCCACCCGCCGAACCCGAGCGAGTTATTAGGCTCCAGCCGACTGCAGGACCTGCTTGCGGATCTGCGCACTCGTTACGACTACATCATTTTTGATGCGCCCCCGCTATTGCCAGTGACTGACGCTGCGGTGCTGACCGTTCAAGCTGATGGTGCGATCCTGGTTGCGCGGCATGGGCATACTGAACGGGACAAGCTGGCACGCGCGACGGAGAACTTGCGCAGTGTGGACGGACGCGTGCTGGGAACTATCTTGAATATGGTGCCGGTTAAATCGAATGGCTACGATTACGCCTATTACTACGAAACCGAGCCCCGGCCCGCGGCCAGCGGGGTGCACTCGCCCGGTGATGCGCCAGTTGGCCCTGCGTTGGATGCCGACGTCAACGGCGCCGCTGTGCCCGATCGAGCGGCCAAGGTGGAACGGCACTAGTGGATACCGAGGGTAGTTTGAACAGCTTGCAGGCGCCTTCGGCGCCCCCGCGACGACGCGTCCGTCGACGTCGCCGTGTCGCCTGGCACCGGCGCCACCGTACTGCGCTGGTAGTGGCGGGGTTTTTTTCCCTGGCCACCCTCGTCCTAGGTGTCTGGCTCGGACTTTCTGCATTCTCCGCTCGGGCCAACCTCGAATCTGCGCAGAGGCATTTGCAGGGGGCCCGCGCTGAGTTGGTCCGGCTAGACGTAGGCGCCGCCCAGCGGGAAGTCGAGTTGGCGGCTGCCGAGACGGCTGACGCACGTTCGGCGACGTCGATGTGGCTCTGGCGAGCGATGGGCGATGTGCCGTACCTGGGGACGCCGTTCGAGTCCACGGCCAGCATTGCGGAGGCTGCGGATGATCTAGTGGCGCTAGTGCTGCGTCCCGTCGTCGAGCAGGCGGCTGCGCTATCCCCAGAGAATTCGCGCGTCGCTGGGGCGGAGGTCGATCTGGCGGCGCTCAGTCGTGCCCGTGATCCGCTAAGCGACGCGCTTTCCGCATCTTCTGTCCTGCGTAATCGGATCGACGCAATTCCCGCCGATAGTTGGATAGGCAAGGTGGACGATGCGCGCCAGAATTTGCAGGGAAGGTCAGCTGAGTTGAACGGTCTGCTGTCGAACGCTGTCACTGCATCTACGCTGCTCCCGCCGATGCTGGGAGCGGATGGTCCGCGCAACTACTTCCTGGCCTTCCAGACCAACGCCGAGGCGCGTGGAACGGGCGGACTTGTCGGTGCGTACGGCATCCTGACCGCAGACCAGGGGAGGATCAGCCTTGACACGTTGGGCAGCAACCGCGATCTAAGCAACCGTGGCAAGGTGGGCATCGACCTTGGTTCCGAGTACTCCGAACAGTACGACGTCTACCGGTCGACAAGTGTCTGGGCGAACAGCAACGCGAGCGCGCATTTTCCCTACGCCGCCCAGATCTGGATGTCGCTGTGGGAGCAGGAAACCGGTCAACGGCTCGATGGCGCTATCGCCACAGATCCCGTGGCTTTGAGCTACCTGCTGAAGGTGGCCGGGCCAGTCAAGTCCGCTACGGGCGATACTGTGGACGGAAGCAACGTGGTGCGGTTGACGGAATCGGAGGTTTACCTCCGGTACCCCGACGATCAACGAGCACGCAAGGATTATCTGCAGTCGATCTCGTCTGCGGTGGTCGATAAGATCCTTCGGGGGGGTGGGGGTTCGACCACAGGGCTGCTAGGCGCTTTAGGCAGGGCTGCGAGTGAGGGGCGGCTAGCCGTCTGGAGTAGCAGTCCAGGCGAGGCAGAGGTGCTGGCGGCGACCCCGCTGGGCCACACGGTGCCCGAGACGGACCAGCCCTACGCGCAGGTGGTGGTGAACAACGCGGCCGGCAACAAGCTGGAGTACTACCTGGGCCGCCAGGTCGGCTACACGGCCGGCCCCTGTGTCGGTCCTGTCCGCGCATCGACGGTGACCGTGGACCTCACCAACAACGTTCCCGCCGGTGGGCCCGACGCACCGTCCTACGTCTACGGACGCATCGACCGGGGTGCAGTCGGACCGCCGGGCACCTCCCGGCTGCTCGTCGCGCTGAATGCCACCCACGGGGCGGAGCTACTCTCAGTAACGGTAGACGGAGTACCCGCCACTGCCCGTGTGGCTACGGAGCGTAGTCATCCGGTGTACACAGTGGACGTGCAGATTCCTCCCGGTGCCACAAAGAAGCTGCAGTACAACCTGACCGAGCCCACCGCCCCTGGCCGGGCGATTGTCCCGGTGCAGCCACTGGTGGAGCCGATGGGTACAGAGATCAACGTTCCCCAATGTTCCAACTAGGATTGTTGATTACCCTTGGTGCTGTTAGGGTTTCACTGAGCATGCCGCTAGGTCTGCTAAATACGATCTCAAAGGGAGTAGTGCGATGAAGGCACTCCGAGTTACTCGCGTCCTGGCGGCCGCCACTCTGGTCATGGGCGGCTCGCTGCTGGCCGCCGCACCCGCCTCCGCCCAGGTGTACAACCCCGACGCCCCGCCGGTCGCGTCCATCAGTCAGACCATCGTCGTGGCGGGCCAGAACGTCACGGTGAACGCGTTCAACTTCAACATCGGCGAGATCGTCGTCGGCACGGTGTTCTCCACGCCGCGCAACATTGGCACTGCAGTCGCCGACGGTGCCGGTGCTGTGTCGTTCACCTTCTCCACGGCCGGCCTCGAGGCCGGTCCGCACCACGTGGACCTCGTCGGCAGCGCGGGCAACATCGCCCGTGTTGAGTTCACCGTCGTGGCCCCCGGCCAGGGCAGCGGCATTCCCGGCGGCAACGGCACCGGTACGGGCAACGGCTCCGGCAACGGCGCCGGTGGCACCGGCGGCGGCTCCGGTACCGGCACGGGCAGCAACGGCTCGGGCTCGGGCCTGAACGGCTCCGGTTCCGGCAGCACCGGCACCGGCAGCACCGGCTCCGCCTCGTCCTACAACGCCTCCAGCATTGACACCGGCGTTCCCGGCGAGGGCACTGGCCCCGACGGCACGGTTCTCGCTGGCGGTATCGCCCTGGTGGCCGTCGCCGGTGCCGGCGCGGGCGTCATGGTGCTGCGTCGCCGCAACGCTGCCTGATCAGGCACTAGCTCTCACCCCGGGCGCCTCGGCGTCTGGTCGCTAAGCCCCGCCTCTGCACCAGAGGCGGGGCTTAGCCCATTTTCCGGCGACCACTAGCGGAGGCGCGGCATGAGCGAACGAACCACCACAGCACGAGTGGCACAAGGCGGACTGGTCGTCGCGATCCTGGTGGCACTGGTGGCCGGCGTGGTGCTGATCGTGCAGGGATCGCGATCAGAGGAGCCCGCCGCGGCGCCGTTGCCCAGCGTGCAGTTCAACGTTCCCGCGGCTGAGCTGCCGCCGCTGGAGGCGGCCCCTGCAGCCGCCGACCCGCTCCGCGACAAGCCTGCCGGGTGCGAGCTGGCCGTGGCGCCCTCCACGGTGGTGATCGGCTCGCTCTGCCTCAGCGGACGGCTGGTTCCGGCCAGCACCACCGAGACCGGCGCACTCAACGTTCCCCGCGACGTGCACGTGGTGGGAATGTGGGACCAGGGCGCCCCGCTGGCAGGCCCAGCTGGAGAGCCCGTGGCCGAGGGCACCACGCTGCTGGCCGGCCACGTCAACGACTACAGCCAGGGCAACGGCGTGCTCTACGACCTCTACAAGGTGCAGCCCGGCGCCGTGGTGCACGCAGCCGACGCCGCAGGCCACACCACCCGCTGGCGGGTGACCGCCCAAGAAGTGGTGGTAAAGGCCGCACTGCCCAAGTCGGTGTTCGCCGGCCCGGTGGGTGAGCGCAAATTGGTGCTGGTGACCTGTGGCGGCCCCATTGTGCACGTGCCCGGCTACGGCAACACCTATCGCGACAACGTGGTGGTGACCGCGGTACCCGCCTGATCAGCCGTGGGCGAAGGCGCCGGCACAACCAGCTCCACCATGGACTGCTGACTGGCCGGTACGCCGCGATTCTGCAACGTCAGGTACATGATGGCACCCACCACGAGGGCGACCGCGAGGAAGGCCCAAAAGGCAAGGTTCTGCATACGTCGCTGCTCGACGACGTTTCGGTGATGGCGTGGCATGACGGGAATTCTCCGCATCTCACGACATTAAGCAAGGTCACAATGGGTGAGCGATGGTGTAACCCTATGAATGGTGTGGCATTGCCCAGCAATGTGCGAATACGGATTAGCGATAAGTCGCTGCTCCGCAATGGCGCGAAGGTTCGGGGCGACGGGAAGGGGCCCCGGGGTACGTCACGAAGCGTGAGATCCGTTGGGCTGGAAGGTAGTTGCTCGTGGATCAGCAACGGTCTCGGGCATGATGACCCCATGAAGCTGAACGACGGCGTCGAGAAGTACGGGTTCCCGGTGTTCATCGCGGCGGCCATCGTGGCGGGCGCCGTGATGTGGACCGCGCTGGAGAACCGGACGCCCCCAGTGGAGCCGCAGACCGCCGGAGCAGCCCCGATGACCACTGCGCCGCCGGTGGTGACGTCGGCGCCCCTGCCGCAGGCCTCCGTGCCGCCCCGCCCCACTGCCTCGTCCACCGCTGCGGCCTCCGCGATGCCGCAGGCAGTGCGGATGGTGGTGATCGGCGGCTCCTCAGCCAACGGCAACAGCCCGGACTTCATCGGCAAGAGCCTGGGCAACACCTCCTGGGTCTCCCACGCAGCCAAGGACCGCATCACCTTCGTCGGCGGCTGGGCCGACAGTGGGGCCACCACGGAGCGCATGGCCGCCGCGGCCAAGTCCATGCCCGCTGACGTGGTGGTGGTCGGGGTCGATCTCACCGACGCCGAGCGGGACGTCCCCGCCTCGTCCACGACGGCCAACGTCGAGAAGATCGTGCGCGCGGTCAACGCCCCCCGGGTGATCCTCACCGGTGCGCTGCCCAGCGCGGCCGAGCCCACCCTGGCCACGCAGACCAACTCCGCGCTGCAGAAGCTGGCCAGCCAACGGGGTTGGACCTTTGTGGACGTCGGAGCGCCGGTGCGCTCGGGTGACGGCTACGCCAGGGGCATGTCGGCGGACGGCGAGAACCCCAACGCGGCGGCAGCTGCGGCGATCGGCGAGACCGTGCGCAAGGCGATCCTCAACCAGTGAGCTCTAGCCTCAGCTGAGCTCGGCTCGCAGCGCGTCGAGCACCGGCAGCAGCGTGGCGGTGATCTGCCGACCGATCTCCTGGAACGTGGCGAGGTCCTGCCCCATCGGGTCGGTGATGTCCAGCGAATCCGGCGCCGGTGGTCGCGCGGCCCGGGCCTGAGCCAGCCGAGGAAGCAGGGCCGCCTCGCTCGACGGCACCGCCAACAGCGCGGAGAGCTCCCGCAGGGTGAAGGCCCGGCGCATGGCGCGCGGCGACTCCTCCAGCACCCGGTTGCGGTGCCGGGTGCTCAGCCCCACCACCAGGTCGGCGTCGTTGACCATGGCGGGCTTGAGCTGGCGGGCGCGAAAGCCGGTGGGGTCACCGCCCAGCTCGGTGAGCACCTGGGCCGCTGACGGCTCCATGGTGTAGCCCGCCACCGCCCGGGTGCCGGCACTGCTCGCGGTCAGCCCGGGGAGTCCGTGGTGGGCGGCGTAGGCCTGGGTCAGCCGCTCGGCCGTGGGGCTGCGGCAGATGTTGCCGGTGCAGACGAAGAGCAGGTGCATCGCGCCATCATGGCAGCCCGCGAAAAGCAGTGTCAGCCGCGTGGCTTTGCGGGCACCCCTACCGCCGTGACACCCGCTGGAATGTCCTTGACCACGCTGGCGCTGGCCCCGATCACGGCGCCCTTGCCGACGGTACGGCCCTGGATGACGGCGGCGCCCGTGCCGATGTTCACCTCGTCCTCCAGCACGACGTTGCCCGAGATCGTCGCCCCCGGGTTCACCGTGACGTAGTCGCCCAGCACGGCGTCGTGGCCGACCGTGACACTGAGGTTGAGGTGTGTGTGCCTGCCCAGGACCACGTTCGTCGTCACCGAGGCGTGCGCGCAGATGACCGTGCCTGGGCCGACACGGTTGCGATGGCGGCCCAGGGTCGCAGTGGGATGGACGAGCACCGCTGCCTCGTAACCGGCCTCAGCAGCTCGTTCGTCGATCTTTCGGCGGACTGAGCCAGTGCCGATTCCGATCACGTACTGGGTGCCGTCCGGCAGGCCCTCCAGGGCGGCCATGCCGCCGAGGTGCGGTCCGCGGCCGTCGAGCAGCGACAGGTCGACCGGTCCGTCGTCGATGAAGCCAAGGAAGTCGAAGCGCGGTCGCCCATCGACGGCTGGCGCGTCATTCATGGCTTCCATGACGTCGTGCACTTCGCGGCCAAAACCGCCGGCACCGATGATCACGAGCGGTGTTGCGTTCATAGGCGGATGGTAATGAGGAGTGCGGCCACCGTGGGGGAGCCGCTTCAGCGATTCTCGCCGCCGCGTGGTGGCCGAGCCGTCTTGCCAGGTGAGCCGCGCCCCCGCAACGGACCCGTCCGGCTACTGACCGGTGCGGCGGACGTGCCCGGCGGCCACCAGTGCGGCCTCCACCTCGGCGTGCGCCAGCTCGCCGGCCTGGGCGCAGGCCTGCACCACCCGGCACAGCTCGGCCAGCCCGGGGTAACCGAACTGCCCGCTCGCCCCGGCCAGCACGTGCGCCACCTTGGCCAGCGCCACCAGGTCACCGGCCTCGCTCGCCGCAGCCAGCGCGGCGGTGCGCTCCGGCAGCAGCTGCAGGTACCCCGCCCGCATCTGGTTGAGCAGCTCGGCGTCGTAGGGATCCTCCAGCGGGTCGCGCACCGGCCCGTTGGTGAGCAGCTGGTGCGCCGCCGTCACCAGCACCGTGGCGTTGAGCGGCTTGGGCAGGCACAGCGCCGCCCCCGCCGCCTCCGAGCGGCGCCGCGCCGTGGGGGAGGGGTCCGCCGTCATGGTGATGAAGGTGGCTGCGCACCCGTTGCTGCGCAGCGCCCACAGCATGGTCGGCCCGTCCTGCTCGGCCATCGCCACGTCGGAGAGCACCAGGTCGATCTCGGTGTCGGCGTGCACCGCGTGCGCCTGCGCCGGGCCGCTGGCGGTGAGCACCGTGTACCCGGCCTCGTGCAGCACCCCGGCCGCGTGCGCCAGGTCGTCGGCGTCGTCGTCCACCACCAGGGCGATGAGCGCGGCCGGCGACGGAAGCTGAGTGCTCATGTGGCCCCCATTGCGTCCTGCATGGATTGTTCCGCGCCCACCCGCAGCGGCAGCCGGAAGCTGAAGGTGGTGCCCTCACCCTCCACGCTGCGCACCGCCAGCGTGCCCTGGTGCGCGGTGACGATCGCCCGGGTGATGGCCAGCCCCAGGCCCACCCCCGCGATGGCGTTGGTGGTGGCGGTGGTGGCGCGGAAGAAGCGGGTGAACAGCTGCTCCAGCTCGCCGGCGGGGATGCCGTAGCCGGTGTCGCGCACGCTCACCAGCGCCGCCGGCCCGCCCTCGCCGTCGGGCTCCACCACCAGGCACAGGCACACCGACCCGCCCCGCGGGGTGAACTTCACCGCGTTGGACAACAGGTTGTCGCAGGCCTGCCCCAGGCGCACCGCGTCCCCGGCCACCAGCACCGGGTGCTCGGGCAGCTCGGTCTCCACCAGCACCCCTGCAGCCGCGGCCACCGGCACCGCGGTGTCGGCCGAGGCCGCCAGCACCGCCACCAGGTCCACCGCGCTCTGGGCCACCACGAACTTGCCCGCCTCCACCTGCGCGGTGAACAGCAGGTCGCCCACCAGGTGCAGCAGCCGGTTGGCGTTGCGCTCCACAGTGGTCAGGTACTGCTGCTGCTGCTCGGTCAGCGGGTCGTCGGGGTCGTCCAGCACCAGCTCCAGGTAGCCCAGGATGGACGACAGCGGGGTGCGCAGCTCGTGCGAGATGAGGCTGATGAACTCGTCCTTGAGCCGGGCCACCTCCCGGGTCTTGGTCATGTCGGTGGCCACGAACAGGTAGCCCACCAGCTCGCCGTGGGCGTCGTGGCGCGGGGTGATGGCCAGCTCCACGCTGAGCAGCCGTCCGTCGGTGGTGCGGTAGGTGCAGTCGCGCACGTCGGCGGCACCGTCGGCGGCCAGCGCCACCAGCGCGGCAAAGCCGCTGCGCCCCGCGGCGTCGACGACGTCCAGCTCGGCGTCCACCAGGAAGTCGGTGACGCGGCGCTCGCGCACCACCTGGGTGCGCGCCGCCCCCAGCATCTTCTCCGCGCCCGGGTTGAAGATGGTGACCAGGCCACGGCGATCGGTGGCGATGATGGACTGCTCGGTGACGGCGTCGAGCACCCCGGCGAAGGCGTCGCGGGCCCCGGCCAGGTGCAGCGACGACTCGGTGAGCTGGGCCATCCGGTAGCGCACCCGGCTGGTCACCTGGTACATCGCCATCGCCGCCAGCAGCGCCACCGTGGGCGTGAACAGCCAGCGCAGCGTCATGTCCAGCGCGAACGGGGTGGGGTCGGGCAGCACCAGGTACGGCATGAACACCGTGAGGTCGGTGGCGAGGATGACCCACAGCAGCGTCTGCGGGCGCCGGGCCTGCGCCCCCAGCGCCAGCGCGGGCAGCACCAGCATGATCCCGTAGGGCGAGCTGGCCTCCCCGGTGGCCGCACCCAGCAGTCCCGAGGCGGTGATGCTCGCCAGGTCCACGCTGATCCGCCAGCCCGGGGCCCAGCGCCGCCACGGCAGCGCCAGCGCGGCCATGGTGATCACCAGCACCGCCACCACCGACGCGGTGAGCACCACGCCGTGCACCTCGATGCGGGTGAGCGGGATGCCCGACACCGACACCAGGAAGATGAGGCAGAAGATCACCTGCCGCTGGGCGAAGGTGGGGGTGGCCCGCCAACGACGCACCAGCGCGTCGCGGCTGCTCAGCACACCGGGTCCGCGAGCAGCTCGCCCAGCTTGGCCCGCAGCTCCCGCAGCGCGAACGGCTTGGGCAGGTAGGTGTCGGCGCCGGCGGCCAGCCCCGCCTGCACAGCGGAGACCTCCGCGTTGGCCGACAGGATGAGCACCCGCAGCGCGTCGCCGTGCTCGGCCCGCAGCGCGGCGCAGACCTGCAGCCCGGTCACCTGCGGCATGGACACGTCCAGGATGGCCAGGTGCGGCAGCTGCACCGCCGCGGCGTCCAGGGCGGCCTGGCCGTCACCCACCGAGGCCAGCACGGTGAACCCGGCCCGCTGCACCGCCAGCTCGATGAGCCGGCGGATGTCCGGGTCGTCGTCGGCGATCAGCACGGTGCGGACGGCTCCGCTCACGTGGGGCTCCAGTGCGGCAGCAGCCGGCCCAGGGCCGTGCGCAGCTGGCCGATGCTGAACGGCTTGGGCAGCGCGGTGTGCGCCGGCGGGTAGGACTCCAGGTCCAGTACCGAGGTGACCACGATGGGGCAGCGCGGGTCGCGCTCGTGCAGCGCCGAGGACAGCGTCCAGCCGCTCATCCCGGGCAGGCGCAGGTCCACCACCGCCAGGTCCAGGTCCACCCCCTCGATGAGGTCCAGCCCGGCCTCCGCGGAGGGGGCGGAGATCACCTCGCAGCCCGATCGCCGCAGGTAGACGGTGACCAGCTCGCGCTGGTCGTCCTCGTCCTCCACCAGCAGCACGGTGGGCGGGCGCCGCCGGGCGGGTCGGTCCAGCACGTCCTGGGTGTCCATGGGGCAGCAGCCTTCCGGTGATCAGCGGTGACCCACCCCACATCGGCTGAGGCGCCCGGTTCGTGAGGTCGACGCTGCAAGGGGGGTGGCGGGCGTCACTATTGGCTGCACTACTGTCAGGCCAGATCCCGACCCCTGAGGAGCGAGCGACGTGCCTGACCCGCGCCACATCCCCGTCATCGTCGGAGTGGGCCAGCTTCGGCACAACCGTGAGCGCACGGTGGCCGACGCCCGCGAGCCCCTGGAGCTGATGCTCGACGCGGTGGCCCTGGCCGCCGCCGACGCCGGCGTCCCGCAGCTGCCCGCCCACGCCGACAGCATCGACGTGGTCAACGTGGTGAGCTGGAGCTACGACGACCTGCCCGGCCTGGTGGCCCAGCGCGTGGGTGCCGACCCGCAGCACCGCCAGTACACCCCGGTGGGCGGGCAGTGGCCGGCCCGGCTGCTCGACGCCGCCGCCGCCCGCATCGCCGCGGGGGAGAGCACCATCGCCCTGCTGGTGGGCGGGGAGGCGCAGTCCTCCACCGGCGCCCTGGCCAAGGCCGGCGTCGACCCGGTGCAGGACTGCGGGTGGAGCGCCGCGCCCGGCGGGCCCGCGGCGTTCGACCCCGAGCTGCTGGGCGGCCCGGAGAACCAGGCGGCCGGGCTGATCCTGCCCACCCGCGTGTACCCGCTGTTCGACAACGCGCTGTCGCACCAGCTGGGACAGAGCCCGGACGAGGCGACGGCGTGGTCGGCGGAGATCTACGCCGCCTTCTCCGCCGAGGCCGCGGCCAACCCCGCGGCGTGGAACCCGGTGCAGCGCAGCGCCGAGGACATCGCCACCGTCACCCCCGGCAACCGGATGATCTCCGAGCCCTACCCGCTGTCGATGAACGCCAACCCGCAGGTGGACCAGGGCGCGGCGGTCATCATGACCTCCCTGGCCGCCGCCCGCGAGCACGGCGTGGCCGAGGACAAGCTGGTGTACGTGTGGGGCGGGGCCGGTGCCGACCAGGCCGAGGAGCACCTGCGCCGGGACGGCTTCACCGACTCCCCGGCCATGGCCGCCGCCTTCGAGCGCACCCTGTCCCAGGCCGGGGTGCACGCCGACGACCTGGACATCGTGGACATCTACAGCTGCTTCCCGGTGGTGCCCAAGCTGGCGTCGATCGCCCTGGACCTGCCCCGCGACGCCAGCCTCAGCGTCACCGGCGGGCACTCCGCCTTCGGCGGGCCGATGAACACCTACACCCTCTTCGCCGCGGTGAGCATCACCCAGCGGCTGCGGACGGAGCCGGGCCTGGCGCTGCTGCACGGCAACGGCGGCTTTGTCACCTACCAGCACGCGGTGCTGCTCAGCGACGCCCCGCACGCCCAGGGCTACGTGGGCAACCCCGAGCCGGTGCGCATCGAGTCGGCCAACGCCCCCGCGATCATCGCCCCCGTCTCCGGCACGGTGACCGTGGAGACGGCCACCGTGGAGCACGGCCGCGACGGCAAGCCCGCCACCGGCTTCCTGGTGGCCCGCACCGCCGACGGCGCCCGCTTCGCCGCGCAGACCGCCCCCGGCGACACCGCCAGCGCCGAGGCGCTGTCGATGGGCGAGCCCGGGGAGCGCCGCGAGGTGGTGGGCCGCACCGTCACCGTGGAGGTCGACGGCGCCCACGTGCGCATCAGCAGCTGAACCCACCATCACCGACAGGAACGAGGCGAGCGTGACCGACGAGGCACCCGAGGCAGTAGTCCTCACCGAGCGGCGGGGCCACACCCTGCTCATCACCATCAACCGCCCCAAGGCGTCCAACAGCATCAACGCCGACGTGCACAACGGCATCGGCGAGGCGCTGGAGCAGGCGGAGAACGACCCGGAGATCCGCGCGGTGGTGCTCACCGGCGCCGGCGACCGGGTGTTCTGCGGCGGCGCCGACCTCAAGGCGCTGGGCACCAAGGGCGGCGACGGCGTGCTGCCCCCGGAGACCAAGCACTGGGGCTTCGCCGGCATGGTGGACCACCCGGTGAGCGTGCCGGTGATCGCCGCGGTCAACGGCTCCGCGATGGGCGGCGGCACCGAGCTCGCCCTGGCCAGCGACCTCATCGTGGCCGCCGACAACGCCAAGTTCGGCCTGCCGGAGGTCCACCGTGGACTGATGGCCGCCGCCGGCGGGGTGTTCCGGCTGACCCAGGCGCTGCCCAAGCACGTGGCCCTGGAGCTCATCCTCACCGGCGAGCCGATGCCCGCCACCGACGCCCACCGCTGGGGCTTCGTCAACCGGGTGGTGCCGCAGGACCAGGTGCTCGACACCGCCCTGGCCCTGGCCGAGCAGGTCAGCGCCGGCGCCCCGCTGGCGGTGCAGGCCAGCAAGCGCGTCGCCCGCGGCATCGTCGACGGCAGCACCCCGGCCGAGCGGGACGCCTGGAAGCTCAACGACGAGGAGATGGCCAAGGTCTCCACCTCCGCCGACGTCATGGAGGGCATCGGCGCCTTCATGGAGAAGCGCCAGCCCAGCTGGCAGGGCAAGTAGCAGCACGGGTACGTCTGCGGGGCCGGTGACCAGGCAGGTCACCGGCCACCGCGCGTTGTGGAGACAATGAGCTGTGCTGCTCGTCGTCCTCGACCTCATCGGGATCACCGCCTTCGCGGCCTCCGGGGCGCTGGCGGGAGTGCGGGCGCGCCTGGACGTCTTCGGGATCGTGGTGCTCGGGGCCACCACCGCGCTGGGCGGGGGAGTGCTGCGCGACGTGCTGCTGGGCATCAACCCGCCCACCTCGCTGGTGGACTGGCGCTACCTGGTGACGCCGGTGGTGGTGTCGCTGCTGGTCTTCCGCTTCCACCCCCGGGTCTCCCGGCTGCGGCGGTCGGTGCTCATCCTGGACGCCCTGGGCATGGGGCTGTTCAGCACCTACGGCGCGGCCACCGCGCTGAGCCACGACGCCGGCGTGGTGGCGGCCTGCGTCATCGGGATGACCACGGCCATCGGCGGCGGCGCCCTGCGCGACGTGCTGCTCAACGAGGTGCCCATCGTGCTGCGCCGGGAGATCTACGCCGTGGCCGCGCTGGCCGGGGCCACCGTGCTGGTGGCCGCCGACGCCGCCGGGGTGCCGCAGGGCCTGGCCGCGCTGCTCGGCTCCGTGCTGGCCACCGGGCTGCGGCTGCTGGCCATGTGGCGGCACTGGAACGCGCCGGTCCCGCGGTAGGGCGGCTCTCTCAGACGGGTCTCAGGGGCAGCGGCCACACTGGGACGCATGCACATCTTGGTGGTGGACGACGACAGGGCCGTCCGCGAGTCGCTGCGCCGCTCGCTGACCTTCAACGGCTACACCGTCGACCTGGCCGGCGACGGCGTGGCCGCGCTGGAGGCGCTGGAGGCCACCAAGCCCGACGCGCTGGTGCTGGACGTGATGATGCCGCGGATGGACGGGCTGGAGGTGTGCCGGCGGCTGCGCAGCTCCGGCGTCGACCTGCCCATCCTGGTGCTCACCGCCCGCGACACCGTCTCCGAGCGGGTGGCCGGCCTGGACGCCGGCGCCGACGACTACCTGCCCAAGCCCTTCGCCCTGGAGGAGCTGCTGGCCCGGCTGCGCGCCCTGCTGCGCCGCGCCACCCCCAGCGCCGAGGACCCCGCCTCGGAGGTGCTCAGCTTCGCCGACCTCACCATGGACCCGGTGACCATGGAGGTGCGCCGCGGCGACCGGCTGATCAGCCTCACCCGCACCGAGTACTCGCTGCTGGAGCTGCTGCTGACCAACGCCCGCCGGGTGCTCACCCGCGGCCGCATCCTGGAGGAGGTGTGGGGCTACGACTTCCCCACCTCCGGCAACGCGCTGGAGGTCTACATCGGCTACCTGCGCCGCAAGACCGAGGCCGAGGGCGAGCCCCGCCTGATCCACACCGTGCGCGGGGTGGGCTACGTGCTGCGCGAGGGACCGCCGTGACGGGCAGCCGCCGGTGACGGCCCACCCGGAGCAGACCCCGCCGTCCGGCCCGCACCCGCCGGAGGCGCCGACCAGCAGCACCGGGCCGCACAAGATGCGCGCGCCCATGCCGCTGACCCGGTCGATGTCCCTGCGCGCCCGGGTGACCATGCTCGCCGCGGTGGTGGTGGCCGTGGCCGTGGCCCTGATGGCCACCTCCGCCTACTTCGTGGTGTCCAACGCCCTCTACGACGACGTGGACAACCAGCTGCGCAACCGGGCCACCACCGTGCTCAACAGCAACCTGCTGGAGTCCATCTCGCAGGAGAACCTGCAGATCGCCACGCTGTTCTCCTCCGGGGTGCGGGTGTCGGTGATCCTGCCCAGCGGCGCCGTGGCCTACTCCGGCCGCGGCGCGCCGGTGGGCAAGCCCGAGCTGGACGTGGCCATGGGGGTCTCGGCGGAGTCGCTGCGCACCACCGAGGACTACCGGGTGCTGGCCCAGCGCGCCCCCAACGGCACCACCCTGGTGCTGGCCCAGTCGCTGGCCCCCACCCGTCTGGTGCTGCACAACCTGGCGGTGGTGCTGTTCACCGTGGGCGGGGCGGGCATCCTGGTCGCCGTCGTGGCCGGCGCCGCCGTGGGCCGGGCCGGGCTGCGTCCGGTGGCCCGGCTCAACGAGGCCGCCCAGCGGGTGGCCCGCACCGACGAGCTCACCCCCATCCCGGTGACCGGCGACGACGAGCTGGCCAGCCTCACCCGCAGCTTCAACGCCATGCTGCTGTCGCTGGAGGAGTCCCGGGACCGCCAGCGCCGCCTGGTGGCCGACGCCGGCCACGAGCTGCGCACCCCGCTCACCTCGCTGCGCACCAACATGGAGCTGCTGATGGCCTCCAGCGCTCCCGGCGCGCCGCAGCTGGGGGAGACCGACCGGGCCGAGCTGCACGCCGACGTGGTGGCCCAGCTGGAGGAGCTGTCCACCCTGGTGGGAGATCTGGTGGAGCTGGCCCGCGAGGACGCCCCGCAGGTGGTGCAGCTGCCGCTGAACCTGGCCGAGGTGGTGGAGGAGGCCCTGGAGCGGGCGCGCCGGCGGCGCAGCGAGATCACCTTCACCGCCTGGCTGCAGCCCTGGTACCTGGTGGGCGACCCCACCGCGCTGGAGCGGGCGGTGCTCAACGTGCTGGACAACGCGGCCAAGTGGAGCCCGGCCGGGGAGCGGGTGGAGGTGGTGATGACCCAGGTGGACCCCACCCACGTCGAGGTGGTCGTCAGCGACGCAGGCACCGGCATCGCGCCGGAGGACCGGGCCCTGGTCTTCGAGCGCTTCTACCGCTCCACCGGCTCGCGGTCGATGCCCGGCTCGGGGCTGGGCCTGGCCATCGTCAAGCAGGTGGCGCTGCGCCACCAGGGCGCGGTGTGGGCCGAGGAGTCCGACCGCGGCGGGGCCCGGGTGCGGCTGCGGCTGCCCGGCTCCCCGCGGCCGCTGACCGACGCCTGAGCCCGCTCCCGGTCACTGGAACTCGCTGCCCGAAACCTCGGCCCACCAGCCACTATGGTTCAGATCACACATTTCTGTGGAGAGGTGCAGCATGCAGTGGAGCGAAGAGTGCGACGTCCTGGTGGTCGGGTCCGGCGGCGGTGGCGTCACCGGTGCCTACACCGCAGCCCGTGAGGGGCTGGACACCATCATGGTGGAGGCGACGGACAAGTTCGGTGGCACCACCGCCTACTCCGGCGCGGGCATGTGGCTGCCCTGCAACAAGGTCCTCGAGGAGGCCGGGGTGCAGGACAGCATGGACGACGTCCGCACCTACTTCCGCGCCGTGGTCGGCGACCGCACCCCGGTGGAGCTGCAGGACGCGTTCCTGGACAACGGCGCCCCGCTGGTGGACTACCTGGCCAGCGACGACGAGCACTTCGCGTTCGCGGTGCTGCCGTGGGCCGACTACTTCGGCTCCGCCCCCAAGGCGCACGCCCAGGGCCGCCAGATCATCCCCAAGCCGATGAAGGCGGAGAAGATCGGCGCGGTGCGCGACGACCTGCGCCCGACGCTGGCCGTCGAGCGCGCCGGTGCGCCGCTGGACCCCACCCTCACCGGTGGGCAGTCGCTGATCGGCCGCTTCCTGTGGGCGATGGACGGCATGGACAACGCCACCACCTACACCTCCACCACGGTGGACGAGCTGGTGGTGGAGGACGGCGCCGTGGTCGGCGCCATCGTGGAGCACAACGGCGAGCGCCGGGCCATCCGCGCCCGCGGCGGCGTGATCGTGGCCTCCGGCGGCTTCGAGGGCAACGACGAGATGCGCGCCAAGTACGGCGTGCCCGGCACGGCCCGCGACACCATGGGCCCGGACGGCAACCAGGGCAAGGCGATCGCGGCGGGCATCGCCATCGGCGCCGACGTGGACCTGATGAGCGAGGCGTGGTGGTCGCCCGGCGTGACCCACCCGGACGGTCGCTCCGCGTTCTCGCTGTGGTTCACCGGCGGCATCTTCGTCAACGACAACGGCGAGCGCTTCGTCAACGAGTCGCTGCCCTACGACCGCCTGGGCCGCGAGGTGATCGACGCGATGACCGCCGGCACCGTGACCCTGCCGTACTGGATGGTCTACGACGACCGCGAGGGCGAGAAGCCGCCGGTGGTGGCGTCCATGCAGCCCATGGGCGACCCCAAGGACTACGTGGCGGCGGGGCTGTGGAAGACCGCCGACACCCTGGAGGAGCTGGCCGAGCAGATCGGCGTGCCGGCGGAGAACCTGGTGGCCACCGTCACCCGGTTCAACGGCTTCGTCTCGGCCGTGTCGGACGAGGACTTCCACCGCGGTGACGAGCCCTACGACCGGGCCTTCTCCGGCGGCGCCTCGCCGCTGGTGCCCATCGAGCAGGGCCCGTTCCACGCCGCGGCCTTCGGTCTGTCCGACCTGGGCACCAAGGGCGGCATGCGCACCGACACCGCCGCCCGCGTGCTGGACAAGGAGGGCGCGGTGATCCCCGGCCTGTACGCGGCGGGCAACTCCATGGCCGCGGTCACCGGCACGGTGTACCCCGGCGGTGGCAACCCCATCGGCGCCAGCATGGTGTTCGCCCACCTCGCCGCGCTGGACGTCAAGCAGAACCGGCAGGGCTGACGCCATGGACCCTGCCGCTGCTCCGGTGTCCCCGCTGGGCTGGGAGCACCACTACGCCCGGATCAACGGCCTCGACGTGCACTACGTCGAGCAGGGGCAGGGTCCACTGGTCGTGCTGCTGCACGGCTTTCCGCACACCTCGTTCAGCTGGCGCCACCAGATCGGGGTGATCGCCGACGCCGGCTACCGGGTGGTGGCGCCGGACCTGCGGGGGATGGGCCAGACCAGCGCTCCCACGGACGGCTCCGGCTACGGCGTGGACGCCGCCGTGGGTGACCTCGTCGGGCTGCTGGACCACCTGGGCGAGGAGCAGGCGGTGTTCTCCGGCCTGGACTTCGGCGGCATGGCCGCCTACGACCTGGCCTACCACCACCCCGAGCGCATGCGCGCGGTGATCGGGCTGCAGAACCCGTTCATCTCGGTGGGGTCGGTGGCCCCGTCGGTGATCGAGCGCAAGCGCGGCGCCAAGCGGTTCAACCACATGTCCTACTACCTGGACCAGCCCGAGGCGGCCGCGCAGGACTACGCCGCGCACCCGCGGGAGATCCTGGCCAAGATCTTCCACGCGCTCTCCGGCACGGCCGACTTCACCCAGGTGTGGCAGCACCCGCCGGGCACCTCCTACCGGGAGGCGCTCCCGCAGCCCCCGCCGCTGCCGTGGTCGTGGATGTCGGAGTGGGAGCTGGAGACCTACGTGGCCGACTACGCCCGCAGCGGCTTCGCCGGCGGCATCGGCTGGTACCTGGCCCTCGACGACGTGTGGGAGCACCGCAAGTCCTACACCGGCCCGAGCACGGTGCCGTTCTACTTCATCGGCTCGGAGAACGACATCGACCTGGCCGTGTGGCACGGACGCGACCCGGTGAACAAGCTGTCCGACCACCACGCCGACGTCCGGGGCAAGCGGATGATCGACGGGGCCGGGCACATGCTGAACATGGAGTGCCCGGACGAGGTGAGCGAGGCCTACGTGGCCTTCCTGGACGAGGCGCACGGCCGCTGACGGCCCCGCGCTGACCGGTCTCGCTGCTGGTCAGCGGGTTCCACCACCCCGGTGGCCGGGCTCAGAGGTCTTCTTCACCACACTCCCGGCCAACCCCCAGGTGCATCTCAGCGGCTTCTCAGCCAGGCGCGGCACAGTGGTGACATGACCGATGGCAACGAGCGCTTCCCGCACGAGCAGCCCACCCCTGCTGGCTCCTCCGGCGACGGTGGGCCCGAGGAGACCGGCGGCCGCCAGTCCGGCGCCCAGCCGCAGCCCGGCGCGGTGCCGGACTCCTGGTGGTCGCGGCAGGGCCAGGGCGGCTCCGGTGACGCCGGCTCGGGACAGGCCGCCTCCGGCTCGAGTGACGCCGCCTCCGGCTCGAGTCACGGCGCCTCCGGCTCGAGTCACGGCGCCTCCGGCTACGACCCCTACGGCCGGGGCCCGGCCCAGCCCAGCTCGGGCGGCTTCTACGGCCGACCCCAGGGCGACTCGCCCACCCACCAGTACCCGGTGTACCCACCCGGCTACCCCTACGGCGGCACGCAGCAGCAGCACCCCGGCTCGGCCCCCGCCGCGGCACCCCGCAAGCGCACCGGCAAGCTGGTGGCCGGCGCCCTGGCCCTGGCCCTGCTGGCCGGCGGCGTGGGCGGCGCGGTCGGTGCCAACCTGGACAGCGGCTCGAGCAACACCACCGTCACCGCCCTGGGCGGCAGCGAGACGGTCAAGGCCCAGCCCGCGGCCGCCGCCCCCGGCTCGGTGCAGGAGGTCGCCGCCAAGGTGGTCCCCAGCGTGGTGCAGATCGAGGTGGCCAGCGGCACCCAGGGCGGCGAGGGCTCGGGCGTGGTGCTCTCCGCCGACGGGCTGATCCTCACCAACAACCACGTGATCGCCGCGGCCGCGGGCGGATCCGGTCAGCTGCGGGTGGTGCTCAAGGACGGCACCATCGAGGCCGCCTCCATCGTGGGCCGCGACCCGTCGTCGGACATCGCCGTCATCAAGATGGCCAACCAGACCAACCTCACCCCCATCAGCCTGGGCAGCTCGTCCAACCTCGCGGTGGGCCAGGACGTGGTGGCGGTCGGCTCCCCGCTGGGGCTGGCCAGCACGGTGACCTCCGGCATCGTCAGCGCGCTGAACCGCCCGGTGCGGGCCAGCGGCGAGGCCAGCGGGCAGAGCTCGGTGCTCGACGCCGTGCAGACCGACGCCGCCATCAACCCCGGCAACTCCGGTGGTGCGCTGGTGAACATGAACGGCGAGCTGGTCGGCGTCAACTCCGCCATCGCCTCCCTGGGTGGCAGCTCCTCCAGCAGCCAGTCCGGCTCCATCGGCCTGGGCTTCGCCATCCCGGTGGACCAGGCCATGCGCATCGCGCAGGAGCTGATCGGCAGCGGCACCGCCACCCAGGCGGTGCTGGGCGTCAGCGTCACCGACGCCTCGGCCGGCACCAGCTCCCGCTCGTCGGCCAGCACGTCGCTGCAGGGCGCGGCCGTGGCCGCCGTCTCGCCCGGCGGCGCCGCGGAGAAGGCCGGCATCGCCGCCGGCTCCGTGGTGACCAAGGTCGACGACCGCGTGATCCCCGACGGCGACACCCTGGTGGCCGCCATCCGCTCGCACCGCCCGGGCGACACGGTGACCCTGACGATCAAGAGCCCCAGCGGCGACACCAGCACCACCCAGGTGACCCTGCAGGGCAACACCGTGAAGGCGGGGAACTGACCATGCGCACCGGCACCACGGTCACGCTCGACCTCGTCCCGGCGCTTGTCGAGGAGGGCACTACGGTGAGCCTCATGGACATGGAGGACTCCCGCCTGGGACGCGCACTGGTGGTCATCGTCAACGATCGGACCGCCAGCCGGGACGAGCCGGATACCAACGGCCCGTTGGTCTCCGAGCTGCTGAGCGAGGCCGGCTTCCACGTGGACGCCACCGTGGCGGTGGCCGCCGACCCGGTGGAGATCCGCAACGCGCTGAACACCGCGGTGATCGGCGGGGTGGACCTGGTGGTCACCGTCGGTGGCACCGGCGTCTCCCCGCGCGACGTCACCCCGGACGCGACCTCCGGTGTGCTGGACCGCTCCATCCCCGGCATCGCCGAGGCGCTGCGCGCGTCCGGCCTGGCCGCCGGCTCGGTGGACGCCTGCCTGTCCCGCGGGCTCGTCGGCGTCTCCGGCAGCACTCTGGTGGTCAACCTGGCCGGCTCCCGCTCCGCCGTGCGCGACGGGATGGCCACGCTCACCCCGCTGGTCGGACACGTCATCTCCGAGCTCTCCGGCCTCGACGCCTGAGCCGTGGCTGACGCTCGCCCCGACCGTCCCGCCCCCGCCGACGAGGCGGCGGCGGAGCGGCGCCGGGCCCGGGAACGGCGGCAACGCATCTTCGGTGACGTGCTGCCGGAGACCACCCGCGACGAGCGCGGCCCGGCCGCGGAGAGCTCGGCCGGTGGCAACGACGAGGAGCTGCGCCGCAACGTGCCGCCGCACCACGGCTGAGCGGCTGCTCCGCTCGCGCTAGGGGGTGCCGGCGGCGGCCCGGGTCTGCGGCTCGCTGTGCGGGGCGCCCCCGGTGGCGCGCTGCTGTGCGGCGAGCAGGTCCCGGATCTCGGTGAGCAGCGCGACGTCGGTCGGCTTGTCCGGCCCCGCCTCCACGCCCTTCCGGCGGCGCTCCTGCAGCCGGTGCATGGGAACCACCAGCAGGAAGTAGACGACGGCGGCGACGATGAGGAAGTTGATGCCCGCGGTGATCACCGCGCCGACGTCCACCACCGTCTTGGGGTTGCCCGCCACCAGCTGAAAGCCCAGCCCGTTGGCGTTGGCGCCGCCCACCGCCGCGATGAACGGGTTGATCAGGTGCGTGGTGAAGGAGGTGACGATGGCGGAGAAGGCAGCGCCGATCACCACGGCCACCGACAGGTCGATGACGTTGCCCTTCATGATGAAGTCCTTGAACCCCTTGAGCACTGCTCTCCCTCACTGTGGCAACAGGTCCCGCGGCCGGTGGACGTGCCTCGCGGTCAGTGGAATGTAATGGTGAGCGACTCGGAAAGGGAAGCCGCCGCGACCGCCCCCGCCTGCTCGGCCGGCAGGGCCAGCACCACCAGCCGCCCCTCGGAGCGCCGCTTGGGATCGGCCGGCGGCACGCTGAGCACCGTGGCGTCGGTGGCCACCACCGTCACCGCGCCCCGGGCGCCGCCGAGGCCCAGGACGTCGACGGTGTCGCCGGGGTGCAGCAGGTCGGCCACGTCGGCGTCGGGCAGCCGGAGGGGCACCGCGGTGGTGGCGGCGTCGCCGGTGGCGGCCACCGCCAGGGCCGGTCCCAGCAGTCGCACGTCGGTGAGCTGCTCCCCGCTGCGCACCGCGGCCGCCAGGGCGCGCCCGGTGGCGTCGCTGGCCAGCGCCAGCGCGCCGGCGGGCAGCTGCTGGGCCGGGCGCTGCACCACCTGCAGGTCCGCGTCGCCCAGCACGTGACCCGGTGGCAGGTCCCGGGTGGCCACCAGCACCGCGGTGCCGGCGGTGCCCGGGTCGCCGCGCAGCGCCAGCACCCCGGCCAGCAGCACCAGCAGGGCGGCCACCACGCGCCGGACGGCGGCGGTGCGCGCCCAGCCGGGTCTGCTCAGCTCGGCCAGCCGCTCCCGCCACAGCGGCGCCAGGTTGCTCGCGCGCAGCCGCCGCTGCGGCGCCCGGGCCTCGGCCCGTGTCACCAGGGCGGGCCCGCGGGTCGCCGGGGCGGGCCTGCGGGCCGCGGGGCGGCGACGACCGCTGGTGTGGTTGGCCATGGCTGCCTCGTCCCTGCGCCCACGCAGGCGCTCACCGGCACGCTAGGCGCGGGGCGGCCGAGGCCGGGGCCGCTGCCACAACGCTGTGCAGGGCGGCGGCCGGATGTGGACAGGCCGCGAGACAGGCCCGTCAGTCGAGGCAGAACTCGTTGCCCTCGGGGTCGGCCAGCACCAGGTGGCCGGCGTTCATCGGGGGAGCAGGCTCGTGGCGCTGCAGCCGGCGGGCCCCGAGCGCGGTGAGCCGCTCGGCCTCGGCCTCCAGGGCCGCCATTCGCTCCTCGCCCTCCAGCCCGGGGGCAGCGCGCACGTCCAGGTGCACCCGGTTCTTGGCCTGCTTGGGCTCGGGCACCCGCTGGAAGAACAGCCGCGGACCGGCACCGTCGGGGTCGACCACCGCGGAGGCGTCGTTGCGGTGCTCGGCAGGCACGCCCCACGCCTCCAGCGCCTGCTCCCACGAGGTGAAGTCGCCCGGCGGGTCCTGCAGCCGGTAGCCGAGCGCCTCGGCCCAGAACGCGGCCAACCCGGCCGGGTCAGCGCAGTCGTAGGTGATCTGCATGTCGCGAGCCATGTCGTCTCGCCTCCCGCCGGGAGCTGGGTGAGGGGTCAGCTGGCGCTGGGTGTGGTGCTGGCCGGCTTGCTGGTGGCCGAGTCGCTCTTGCTGGTGGTGGTGGTGCTCGACGGGGTCGAGGCGGTGCTGCTGTCGGTGGACGCCGAGGAGGAGGTGGCCTTCTCCCCGCTGGGGACGGCACCCGCGCGGCTGTCGGTGCGGTAGAAGCCGCTGCCCTTGAACACGATACCCACGGAGTTGAAGAGCTTGCGGAGCTTGCCGGTGCACTGCGGGCACTCGGTGAGGTTGGCATCGGTGAACGACTGCACAGCGTCGAAGCGGTGGCCGCACTCGGTGCAGGCGTAGGAGTAGGTGGGCACGTAGGTCCTCCGCGAAAGGTCTGCTGTGGCGGTGCGGGGTACGCCGCTGGCACTCCCACAGCCGGAGTGCCAACACGCATGTTACAACGCGTTGCCCAGGCGAATCAGTCCCGCAGGCGTGAGGGCCGCGCTGACGGGGATGTCGTGCTGCTCACGCGGCAGTCGCGCCACCACCTCCGCCGCCCGCACCACGGCCACCAGCCGGGCGCTCGGGCTGGCCAGGGGCAGCGAGCGGTCGTAGCAGCCGGCTCCCCGACCCAGCCGAGTGCCGGCCCGGTCCACGGCCAGCGCCGGCAGCAGCACCACCTCGGCCTGAGCGATCGCGTGCGGGCCCAACGCGGGCGCGGCCGGCTCCCGCAGGCGGTGGGCGGCCGGCACCAGCCGGTCGGCGCCCTCGTACTCCGCCCAGTCCAGCGGGTCCCCGGCCGCGCCGGTCAGCGGCAGCAGCACCCGGGTGCCCTGGGCCCGCACGGCGTCGAGCATCGCCAGGGAGCCGGGCTCGGTGCCCACCGGCACGTAGGCGGCGAGCACGGCACAGCCGTCGGCGACCGTCAGCACGTGCTGGCTGAGCAGGTCGGCCTCGGTGTCGCGGACCTGCCCGTCGAGCGCGCGCCGCGCGGCCAGCACCCGTGTGCGCCAAGCGGACTTGTCGAGATCTGGTGCCGTCGAAGCGGCTGTCACGTCGTCGTTCCCACTCATCCGACCATCATTGCCGGGGGTTGGCCGCGCACGCCGATAAGGTGAGCGCCATGAGCAGCGCTGCTAAGCCACCCCAGTTCAGGACGGCCATCGTCCCGGCGGCTGGGCTCGGCACCCGATTCCTTCCCGCCACCAAGGCTGTACCCAAAGAGCTGCTGCCGGTGGTGGACACGCCGGGGATCGAGCTGGTGGCCTCCGAGGCGGCCGAGGCCGGGGCCACGCGCCTGCTGATCGTGAGCTCGCCGGGCAAGGAGAGCGTGGTCGACTACTTCCACCCCGACCCCGAGCTGGAGGAGACGCTGCGCGAGCGCGGCAAGACCGCCCAGCTGGAGAAGGTGCTGCGCGCGCCGTCGCTGCTGGAGGTGTCGTCGGTCCTGCAGGAGGAGGCCCTGGGGCTGGGCCACGCCGTCGGCTGCGCCGAGGACGAGCTCACCGACGACGACCAGGCCGTGGCCGTGCTGCTGCCCGACGACCTGGTGCTGCCCAACGGCGTGCTCACCGTGATGGCCGACGTCCGCGCCCGCCACGGCGGCACCGTGCTCTGCGCCTTCGACGTGCCCGAGGACCAGGTGTCCGCCTACGGCGTGTTCACCGTGGAGGACAGCGGGGACGGACCGGACGTGCAGCGCGTGGTCGGCATGGTGGAGAAGCCTGCCCCCGAGGACGCTCCGTCCACCCTGGCCGCGGCCGGGCGCTACCTGCTCGACCGCGCGGTGTTCGACGCGCTGCGCCGCATCACCCCCGGCGCCGGCGGCGAGCTGCAGCTCACCGACGCCATCGCGCTGCTCATCGAGGAGGGCCACCCCGTGCACGTGGTGGTGCACCGCGGCGGCCGCCACGACCTGGGCAACCCGGGTGGCTACCTGCGCGCGGCCGTGGACTACGCGCTGCAGGACGACACCTACGGCCCCGGGCTGCGGGAGTACCTGCAGGAGCGGCTCGCGCAGGGCAGCCCGTCGTGAAGTCCGTCGACGAGCAGCGCGCCCGCGTGCTGGAGTCCGCGGTGCGCCCGCGGCCGGTGCGGGTGGCGATCTCGGAGGCCCAGGGACTGCTGTGCGCCGAGGAAGTGGTGGCGGAGAACCCGCTGCCCGGCTTCGACCAGGCCGCCATCGACGGCTACGCGGTGCGCAGCATCGACGTGCAGCTGCCCAAGGACCCCAAGGAGGTCGGGGCCACCCCGGTCACCCTCCCGGTGGTCGGCGAGGTCAACGCCGGCTCGCGCCAGCCCACCCGGCTGCAGCCCCGCCAGGCCGTGCGGGTGGACACCGGCGCCCCGCTGCCCACCCTGGCCGACGCGGTGCTGCCGCTGAGCTGGACCGACGGCAACGCCGCCCGGCTCACCGTGAAGAAGCCCGTGCGCTCCGGCGACTTCGTCCGCCACATCGGTGACGACGTCCAGCCCGGCGACGTGGCGGTGCGCTCGGGCACGGTGATCGGCGCCGCGCAGGTGGGTCTGCTGGCCGCCGTGGGCAAGAACAAGGTGCTGGTGCACCCGCGCCCGCGGCTGGCCGTGATCTCCGTGGGCGGTGAGCTGGTGGACATCGACCGCTCGCCCGGCTCCGGGCAGGTCTACGACGTGAACTCCTACGCGCTGGCCGCGGCGGCCCGCGACGCCGGCGCCACCGTCACCCGGGTGGGCATCGCCACCGGCGACCCCCGCAAGCTGCGTGACGTGGTGGAGGGCCAGCTCATCCGCTCCGAGATCGTGGTGATCTCCGGCGCCGTGGGCGGCAACGCCTCCGAGCAGGTCCGCGAGGTGCTCGCCGACCTGGGCGAGGTGACGGTGGACCGGGTGGCCATGCACCCCGGCTCCGTGCAGGGCTTCGGCCGCCTGGGTGACGAGAAGGTCCCCACCTTCCTGCTGCCCGCCAACCCCGTCAGCGCCCTGGTGGTGTTCGAGGTGATGGTGCGGCCGCTGGTCCGCGTGGCGCTGGGCAAGCGCAACCCGATGCGCCGGATCGTCATGGCCCGCACCGTGGCCCCGGTGACCTCCATCGCCGGCCGCCGCGGGTACCTCCGCGGGCAGCTGATGCGCGACGAGGCCACCGGGGACTACCTGGTGCAGGCCCTCGGCGGCGCCCCGGGGTCGTCCTCGCACCTGCTGGCCACCCTCGCCGAGGCCAACTGCCTGGTGCTGGTGGATCCCGACGTCACCGAGGTGCGCACCGGCGACGAGGTCAAGGTCGCGTTCCTGGCCCAGCGGGCCTAGGCGCCCGGCGGTGAGCGTGCGCGACCGACGCACCAGCGACCGCCATCCCGGGTGGCCCGCTCGGCTCGGTCCGGTGCGGGTGCGGGCCGGGCAGGTGCGGGTGCGGCCCATCCGGCTGCGCGACGCCGCCGCCTGGAGCCACGTCCGCACCCGGGACGAGGCGCAGCTGCTGCCGTGGGAGCCCACCGGCGTCGGTCCGTGGCGCGCCCGCAACAGCGTGTCCAGCTGGCCGCTGGTGTGCTCGGCCATGCGGGGCTCGGCCCGGCACGGCACGCTGCTGCCCTTCGCCATCGAGGTGGACGGCGAGCTGGCCGGGCAGATCACCGTGGGCAACGTGGTGCGGGGTGCGCTGCTGTCGGCCTGGGTGGGCTACTGGGTGGCCACCCCGCTCACCGGCGGGGGAGTGGCCACCGCGGCCCTGGCGCTCACCCTGGACCACTGCTTCGGCCCGGTGGGGCTGCACCGCGTGGAGGCCACCGTCCGTCCGGAGAACACCGCCAGCCGGTCGGTGCTGGCGCGGGTGGGCTTCCGCGAGGAGGGCCTGCTGCGCCGCTACCTCGACGTGGACGGGGAGTGGCGCGACCACGTGCTGGTGGCGCTGACCGCCGAGGAGCAGGTGGGCGGGTTCACCGCGGCGCTGGTGCACTCCGGCCGTGCGCAATGGAGCTGAAAACGCCGCTGCTGCACGGCGTGTCGTGCGACACGGCGCGGCGTGTCTCGCGACACCCGGCGCGCCTGTCGCGCCCGCGGGGTGCACCTGACTACCGTGCTTACACTGATGTCGTTTAGCTCCCGGGGGTGGTTGCCGTGCCGAGCTCGCTGATCTTTGTCGGTCTCGTCGCGGCATGGCTGGCGGTGCTGGTCCCCATGGTGGCCAAGTACCGGCAGGAGGTGCGCCGCACCGGAGACGGAGCCCTCGCGGCGCGCGTGCTGCACCGGGGCGGCAGCGGCATCAAGCTACGACGACCCGGACCGGCCGCGGGACACCGCAGCAACCCGGACTGGCGCCAGCCCGAGCACGAGGAGACAGTGGTGGACAAGACAGCAGCGGACGACTCGATGCACGACCACCCGACCCAGGTGCTGGCCATCACCAGGACGGACGAGGCTGACCACGCGCCCCTGGGTGGGGTGGACGAGCACGAGCAGTACGAGCAGGACGAGCACCGTGAGCTCGAGGCGCCCCGGCGCACCGGCCGCGGCGGCTACGACCCGGAGGCCGACGCGGTGGCCCGGATGGCCCGCTACTCCTTCCGCCAGCGCGTGGTGCTCGGCCTGCTCATCGCCGCAGTCCTCACCGCCGTCCTGGCCGGTGTCGCGTTCAGCAGCCTGTGGACCGTGCACGTGCTGATCGACCTGGGCCTGGTCGGCTACCTGGCCTACCTGCGCCGCCAGGTGCGCATCGAGGAGAACGTCCGCGAGCGCCGGATGGCCCGCATGGGCCGCGCCCGCCTGGGCGTGCACTCCACCGAGGACGACGAGTTCGGCGTGGTCCCGCAGCGCCTGCGTCGCCCGGGGGCCGTGGTCCTGGAGATCGACGACGAGGACCCGGCCTTCGACGAGCTGGACGACCGCCCGTACGAGCTACCGCGTGCGTCGGGTCAGTAGCGGGCTGCTAGAGTTTCGCTCGCAGTACCCGGGGCTGTGGCGCAGTTGGTAGCGCGCCTCGTTCGCATCGAGGAGGCCAGGGGTTCGAATCCCCTCAGCTCCACCGGAAGTGCACAAGGCTCGAATTCTCGCCGACAGACATGTTGGCCGGGGTTCGGGCCTTGTTGCTTTTCCGGCCCGCGTGAAAGCCATCAGCACACCCTGGACCGCAGCCGCTCATCACTGTACATTCGTACAATACAGTCGTACAGAGATGAGGAGCGGGCATGAGCAAGCAGGGCTGGGAGCTGGTGGTCGGGGCAGTCATGGTCATCGGGGGGCTGACGATGTTCTTCGTCTTCCGCGACGTGGAGACCCCGGTAGTGGGTCTGCGTCAGGCCGGTCTGGTGATCGCGGTGCTCGGCGCGATCGAGCTCGCGGTGACCGGGTGGTCGAGGATCCAGTCGCGGCGGCCGCACGACTGATGGCCGTCACCCGCCTGCTCGACGCCGTGCTGACCGTGCTGGCCGAGCACGGAGCTGGAGCGCTGAGCGTCCGCAGCGTCGCCGCAGCGGCGGGGGTGTCACCGGCGCAGGTGCAGTACTACTACCGGACCAAGAGCGAGCTGGTGCGCGCCGGCTTCGATCACGCGGGCGAGCAGTTCCTCGCCGACGTGACGGCCTCCGGTGCCACCACGCTGATGGACGTCGTGCAGCAGTGGCTGCCCCTGGACGACCGACGCGAGCGCCGCGCTCGCGTGTGGCTCGCCTACGCCGCCCTCTCGGCTGTCGACCCCGAGCTGGCGGCGGTCTCGGCCCAGCTCGATCGCGAGCTCCGTTCCTGGTTCGCCGACCAGGGACTCACCGACGAGCAGGCCTCGACGCTCCTCGCGCTCATCGACGGAGTCACCGTCCAGTGCCTCGTGCTGCCCCACCCCGATCGGCGAGCGCTGGTCGAGCGCACCATCGTGCCGTTCGTCGCGGGCCTCGGGTCAGCCTGAGCCAGTGGCCACCGGCTAGCGGTCGTCGGCAGACAGCTCCGCGGCAAAGCCCTCGCGCCAGGACGAGTACCCGGGCTGCCAGCCCAGCAGCTCCTTGGCGCGGTTGTTGTCGGCCCCGCGCAGCGCCGTCATGAAGGCCACGCCCCAGGCGCCGACTGCCAGCCGGGCCACCAGCGCCGGGATGTGCCGCGGCTCCGGGGCGCCGAGCACCTGGGCCAGCTCGGGGATCCACTCCCGCGTCGCCGCGGGGTCGTCGTCGACGATGTTCAGCGCCCCGGTGACCTGGCTGTCCAGCGCGGCCACCACCGCGGCTGCGGCGTCGCGGGCGTGGATGAAGGAGAATACCGCATCACCGCTGCCCACGATGGGCAGGCTGCGGGCGCGCACCTGGCTGGTGAACGAACCGTTCAGGCCGAAGGCCGAGCCGGGCCCGTAGAGGTGCCCCAGGCGCAGCACCAGCCCACCGGACTGCGCGGTGCGCTGCTCCAGCTCCTGCACCGCGGCGAGCACGCTGGCGAACTGACGTGCCGGTCGCGGCCAGAGCGCGGTGTCCTCGGTGGCCAGCCCCGCGCCGCGGGGGTCGTAGCCGAAGGCGATGCTCTGGGCGACCACCCGCTGCACGCCCGCGGTGTCGGCGGCGTCGAGCAGGTCGCGGGTGCCCTCGGTGCGCAGCCGGTTGGTGGTGGCGAAGGCCTGGCCCATCCGGCGCGGGTCGATCTCGGCGGGGATCGCCGTCAGCAGGTGCACCACGGCGTCCGGGGCGGCGTCGCGCACGGCGCGGGTCAGCCCCTCGCGGTCCAGGGCGTCGGCCGGAACCACGGTGACCCCGCGGCGCGCCCCCAGTGCCTGCACCCGACTGCTCGGGCGGGCCAGGGCGAGCACCTCGTGGCCCGCCGCCGTCAGCTGGGGCAGCAGCGGGGTGCCCAGCACGCCCGTGGCTCCCGCGACCAGTACCCGCACGTCGACCTCCCCGTTCCGGTGGACCCCGGCTCTACTCGGGCCAGGGGTTGGCCTCGATCACCTCGACGAAGTCGGTGCGGACGAACCCGGGGACGAAGTGTGCCAGCACGTCGGCGTTGACGGTGCCGAACGTGGTGTCGGGCCGGTCGGCGAAGCCGTTGGTGAAGGCCTGCAGGATCTGCCGCTTGAAGTCCGGGCGCGGGTGCGCGGCGGTGACGGCCTCCAGCTGCGCCGCGTCCAGGTCGTGGAAGCCGATGCCCAGCACGTCGGTCTCCACGCCCGCCGTCACCAGCGCCACCTCCGGCTCCAGGTGCTCGGGGATGCCCGGGGTGGTGTGCAGCGCGATGGCCGTCCACACCCGGCGCACGGCGTCGGTGTCCAGGCCATGGGCGGTGAGGAAGCGGCGAGCCTCGTCGGCGCCGTCCACCTCGAAGCGCTGGTCGGTGCTGCGGTAGGTGTCGGTGAGGCCCAGGTCGTGGAACATGGCGCCGACGTAGAGCAGCTCCGGGTCTGGACGCAGGCCGCGGCGCTCGCCCTGCAGGCTGCCGAAGAGGAACACCCGCCGGGAGTGGTGGTAGAGCAGGTCGGACGTGGCGGTGCGCACCAGCTCGGTCGCCTCCGCCACCAGCTGGGTGTCCGGAACGGTGACTCCCGCGATCTGCTCAGCCATCAGCTTCCCTTCGGTGGTGGGTGGGCACCCGAAGTGAATGCCCTGGTCAGGGGGTGGGCAAGCGGCGCGAGCGTCCCTACGCTGGCCACATGTGCCGCAGCATCAAGACGCTCCGCCCGCCCTACGCCGAGGATGTCACGGACGACGACGTGCGGGCCGCCGCCCTGCAGTACGTCCGCAAGATCAGCGGCATGCGCGCCCCGGCCAAGGTGAACGCCGAGGTGTTCGACCGCGCCGTGGACGCCGTCACCGCGGCGACCCAGGAGCTCCTGGGCGACCTGCACGTGCGGGGCGCCACCACCGCCGCCAAGTCCTGACCGCCTAGCTGGTCCGGAGTGGTGCTCCCGGCTAGGCGCCGAAGATCTCGAAGGCGGCGACGTTGGGGTTGGGCATCACCTGCGCCAGCACGCCGCGGGCGTCCAGGCCCAGCTCGGCCAGGTAGGCGCGGTGCTCGGCCAGCGAGGCCACCGCCAGCTCGGTGGTGGCCGAGACGTCCAGGCAGTGGGTGGGACGCGGAGAGCCGACCACCGCCACCAGCCGCGGGCTCCACGGCTCGCCGGCGTCGCGGAAGATCCACCGGTTGCCCGCGTCGGCGACGGCGTCCATGGTGGCCAGCCCGACCGCGCGGTGGTCGGCGAAGTTCCACCCGCCCGAGGGCCAGGTGTCGCGGTGGCTGCCGGTGAGCACCAGGTCGGGCTGGTAGTGGCGGATGCGCGCGGCGAGGTCGTGGCGCAGCGCGATGCCGTACTCCACCACGCCGTCGCTGTAGCCCTCCAGGAACTCCACGGTGTGCACGCCGACCTGCGCGGCGGCGGCGCGCTGCTCGGCCTCCCGCAACGGGCCGGTGACCTCCGGGTCCAGGCTGTCCATGCCCGCCTCGCCCCGGGTGACCAGCAGGTAGACCACCTCCTTGCCGGCCTGCACCCAGGTGGCCACCGCGCCGGCGGCGCCGTACTCCAGGTCGTCGGGGTGGGCGGCGATGGCCAGCGCCCGGTGCCAGTCCAGCGGCATCTCGGGCAGGTCGACCATGCCCCGGTTGGCAGCACTCATGGCGGAAGCCCTCCGTGCGTCTCAGCTGGTGCTCTGCAGGATCAGCCGGGTGGTCTCCTCGGGGCTGTCCCAGTGGGGGAAGTGCCCGCAGCGGTCGAACCAGTGCAGCGTGGCCGACGGGAAGCGCTCGGCGGCGACGGCGGCCTGGCTGGGCAGCGTCACCCGGTCCTGCCGGCCCCAGCCCAGCACCACCGTGCCGTGCGGGACGCTCGGGTCGGCGCCCGCCTGCAGCGGCCCCTCGGCGAGGGCGTGCAGCGCCTCGTCCAGGGACGGGGAGGCCTCCGCGGTGAAGCCCTGCAGCTCCTGCAGCACCAGCTCGGCAGGCAGCTTCCACGGCGCCGCGGCGAACTGGGCCAGCAGCACGCTGCGGCCGGCGGCGCTGGTGCTCAGCCGGGGCAGCGCCGGCTGGATGCGGCGGACCAGGCCGATAGAGGCGATGAGGCTGCCCTTGAGGAAGCGGGCCTGCTGGGCGTTCCAGAAGCCGCCCGGGTCCAGCGCCACGACGGTGCCCTGGTGCCCGCGGCGGGCCAGCTCCAGCACCATCCGCGCCCCCAGCGAGCTGCCCACCAGCGCGGCCTCCGCCAGGCCCTCCTCCCGCAGGAAGTCGGCCAGGGCGTCGGTGAGGGTGGCCACGGAGACCTCGCCCAGCAGTGGCGGGGTCTTGCCGAAGCCGGGCAGGTCGACGGCGATGACCTCGCGCTCCTCGGCCAGCGGGCCGACGATGCGGTCCCAGGTGCCCAGGCTCGACCCGAGGCCGTGCACCAGCACCACCGGCGCCCCCGTGCCCGTGCGAGAAACGTTCATCGACTGGCCTCCGACTGGTCCGATGTGTCACAGCTGCTCCCGTGCCGACCAGGCTAGGGAGGGCCGTGACGCCCCGCGACACGAACAGCCCGCGGGGTGGTGGGCGGTAGTTTCCCGACATGACCGACTTGACCGACAGCCCTGCAGACAAGGCCAGCACGACCAGCACGACCAGCACGGGCATCACCGACGTCACCGGGGTGCGGGTGGGTCACGCCCAGCGCACCGGGGACGGCTGGCTGACCGGGGTGACCGTGGTGCTGCCGCCGCCGGGCACGGTGGCCGGGGTGGACGTGCGCGGCGGTGGGCCGGGCACGCACGAGACCGACGCGCTGGACCCGCGGACGCTGGTGCCCACCGCCGACGCCGTGGTGCTCACCGGTGGCAGCGCCTACGGCCTGGTGACCGCGCACGGGGTGCAGCGCTGGTGCGAGGAGCACGGCCGGGGCTTCCCGGTGGGCCCGCAGCCGCACCAGGTGGTGCCCATCGTGCCGGCGGCGGCGCTGTTCGACCTGGGCCGGGGCGGGGAGTTCACCGCCCGCCCGGACGCCGAGATGGGTCACGCCGCCGCAGCTGCCGCCGCGGCCACCGACGACCACGCCCCCGTGGTGCGCGGCTGCGTGGGCGCGGGCACCGGGGCGCTCATCGCCCGGGGCAGCGCCAAGGGCGGGGTGGGCACCGCCTCGGTGACGCTGGGGCCCGAGGCCGGGGGAGCGGTGGTGGGCGCGATCGCCGTGGTGAACGCGGCCGGCAGCCCGGCCGTGGGCCAGCCGCCGGAGGCGGGCGAGGGCACGGCGATCCACCCCCTGGCCACGCAGGCGCTGAACACCACCCTGGCCGTGGTGGCCACCGACGCCGCCCTCGACCCGGCGGAGGCCTCGCGCACCGCCACCGCCGCCCACGACGGGCTGGCCCGCGCCCTGGACGTGGCGCACACGATGAGCGACGGCGACACCATCTTCGCCCTGGCCACCGGGGCGGTGCCGCTGCCGGGGGAGAGCAGGGTGCAGCGGGTGCAGGCGCTGGTGGCGCTGCAGGCCGCCGCGGCCGAGGCGGTGCGGCTGGCCGTGCTGGACGGGGTGGCCGCGGCCACCGCGGTGCGCACCCCGGCCGGCAGCTGGGAGCCCTGGCGGCTGTAGCTGAGCTAGCGCCAGCTGGGCAGCCAGAGCTCGTTCTGCCAGTGCGACTCGGTGATGGGCACCCCGGTGAGGATGGGGTAGAGCCACGCGAAGTTGGCCACCACCAGGCCCACGTACAGGCACACCACCAGCAGACCGGTGCGGCGGCGCTCCAGGCCCGCGCGGGCCCGGCCGAGGACGTCGCCGAGCACCAGCGTGACGGCCATGACCAGGAACGGCGCCATCGCCATGGCGTAGAAGAAGTACATCTGCCGGTCCAGGTTGGTGAACCAGGGCAGGAACGCCGCGCCGTAGCCCACCAGCACCACGGAGTAGCGCCAGTCGCGGCCGAACACCGCCCGCCACAGCGACCAGGCCAGCACCGGCAGCGCCAGCCACCACAGCGCCGGGGTGCCCACCAGCATCACCGCGGACACGCAGCTGGCCGCGCCGCAGCCGCTGACGTCCGGGCCCGCGGAGTAGGCGTAGAGCATCGGCCGCAGCCCCATCGGCCACGTCCACGGCTTGGACTCGTAGGGGTGCGGGCTGCCCGCCGGGGTCACCAGGTTGGAGTGGAAGCTGAGCACGTGGCCGCTGTAGTACCAGAGCGCGCGCAGCGCGTCGGGCACGAAGCCGAACGGGCCGCCGGTGCCGACCTTCTGCCCCACCACCCAGCGGTCGATGCCGGTCTCGCTGCCGAACCACGCCCACCAGGTGGCCAGGTACACCAGCAGCGGGATGGCGACCAGGGCGTAGAGCGCCGGGCCGACGTCGCGCACCAGGGTGCCCACCCACGGGCGCTGCACGCCGGCGCTGCGCCGGGCGGCGACGTCCATGCCCACGCAGAGCAGGCCGTAGAACACGATGAAGAAGGCGCCGTTCCACTTGGTGCCGCAGGAGATGCCGAGCATCACCCCGGCGCCCAGGCGCCACCAGCGCACGCCCAGGCGCGGCCCCCACGGGGAGTCGCCGATGCGCCCCTGCTCCACCACCGTGCGCATCCGGGCGCGCACCTGGTCGCGGTCGACCACCAGGCAGCCCAGCGCGGCCACCACGAACAGGGCCAGGAAGATGTCCAGCATCCCCACCCGCGAGGACACGAACGACATGCCGTCGCAGATGAGCAGGATCCCGGCCACCCCGCCCAGCAGCGTGGAGCGGGTCATCCGCCGCACGATGCGGACGACCAGCAGCACCAGCACCACCCCGGCCACGGCGGAGGCGAACCGCCAGCCCACCGCGTTGTAGCCGAAGATCCACTCCCCGGCGGCGATCAGCTGCTTGGCCACCGGGGGGTGCACCACCAGCTCGTAGCCGGGGTTGTCCTCCAGCCCGCCGTTGGTGAGCGCCTGGTGGGCCTGCGGCACGTAGTGCTTCTCGTCGAAGATGGGCGTGCCGCCGTCGGTGGGGCTGCCCAGCCGGTAGAAGCGGGTGAACGCGGCGATGGCGGTGAGCACCAGGGTGACCACCCAGCCGCGCAGCCGGTCGGTGGGCGGGTCGTCCCGCCAGGAGGGGCGGAGGGGGCTGGTGCGCGCTCGGTCGGGTACCGCGTCGGCCAGCAGGGTCACCCGGCAATCGTAGGCTCTACCGGTGACCACCGAAGGCCCCTCGAGCACCTCCGCTGAACGCGCGCCCGGCCGCCTGGTGCTCGCCGCCACCCCGATGGGCCAGGCCGGTGACGCCTCGGCCCGGCTGCGCGAGGCCCTGGCCACCGCCGACGTGGTGGCCGCCGAGGACACCCGCCGCACCAAGCAGCTGGCCTCGGCGCTGGACGTGCGCATCGCCGGACGGGTGGTGAGCTTCTACGACGCGGTGGAGACGGCCAAGGCCCCGGCCCTGGTGGCCGAGGTCGCGGCCGGGCGCACGGTGCTGCTGGTGACCGACGCGGGCATGCCGTCGGTGAGCGACCCCGGTTACCGGCTGGTGGCGGCCTGCGTGGCGGAGGACCTGCCGGTCACCTGCCTGCCCGGGCCCTCGGCGGTGACCACGGCGCTGGCGCTGTCCGCCATCCCGTGCGAGCGGTTCTGCTTTGACGGCTTCCCCCCGCGCAAGTCCAGCGCCCGGCGCACCTGGCTGGCCCAGCTGCGCGAGGAGGAGCGGGCGTGCGTGTTCTTCGAGGCCCCGCACCGGCTGGCCGACTGCCTCGCTGACGCGGTGGCGGTGCTCGGCGCCGACCGCCGCGCCGCGGTGTGCCGGGAGCTGACCAAGACCTACGAGGAGGTGCGCCGCGGCACCCTCGGCGAGCTGGCCGAGTGGGCGGCGGAGGGGGTGCGCGGGGAGATCACCGTGGTGCTTGCCGGCGCCGCGCCCGCCGGCCCACCCGCGATGGAGCAGCTGGTGGCGATGGTGGACGAGCTGGTGGACACCGGGCTGCGGCTGAAGGACGCCTGCGCGCAGGTGACCGAGCGCAACGGCGGCTCCAAGCGGGAGCTCTACGAGGCGGTGCTGGCCGCCCGCGACTGAGGCGCCAGCGGCGTGGAGGGGCTCAGCCCGGTGGTGGCGGCGGCCTTGTCCAGGCACTCCTGCCACTCCGCCGCCGGGTCGGAGTCGATGGTGATGCCCCCGCCCACGCCCAGCTCCACCGCACCGTCGGCGGCCACCGCCACGGTGCGGATGGCCACGTTGAGCTCGAGGCCGGCCACCGGCGAGACCATGCCGACGGTGCCGCAGTAGATCCCCCGGGCGCCGTCCTCCCAGCCGGCCAGCAGCTGCCGGGCCCGGCCCTTGGGGGTGCCGGTGACCGAGGCGGGCGGGAAGGTGGCCGCCAGCAGCTCGGCGTCGGTGACGTCCGGGCGCAGCTCGCCGCGCACGGTGGAGACCAAGTGCCAGACCCCGGGCGCGGGGTGCACGGCGAGCAGGTCGGGGACGGTGATGCTGCCCGGGCGGCAGACGCGACCCAGGTCGTTGCGCACCAGGTCCACGATCATCACGTTCTCCGCCACGTCCTTGGCCGAGGCGCGCAGGTCGGTGGCGCTGCGGTGCGCGGGCAGCGTGCCCTTGATGGGGCTGGAGCTGACCACGCGGTCGTGGCGGGCCAGGAACAGCTCGGGGGAGAAGGAGACGACCGCGCCCCAGTCGCCGGCGAGGTAGGCCGCCCGCGCCGGGTCCTGCGCGTGCACCCCGGCGGTGAACAGCTGCACCGCCTCGCCGGCCAGCGCGCCGGTGAAGCGGGTGCACACGCAGGCCTGGTACACCTCGCCCTCGGCGATGGCTGCCCGGCACTGACGGACGCGGTGCTGGTGGGCGGCGGCGTCGGGGGCGTGCCAGCGCACCGCCCAGGCCTGCTCCGGGGCGCCGGCACGGACCACCGCGGCCAGCTCAGCCGGGCAGGACTCGCCGGTGAGGCTCTCGAACCACCAGGTGCCGCCGGTGTCCAGCCGCAGCACGCAGCTGGTCCAGCCGCCCGCCGCGGGCGCAAGCGCGGCGCCCGCCCCGTCGGGGTAGGCGAGGTAGCCGATCCAGCCCCCACCGATCGCGCCGGCGGGGCCCGGCGTGGGACCCGTCGGGGGGAAGGCGGCGGACGGGTCGCAGGGGGTGACCTCCACGCTGGGTGCCAGCACCGCGGCGGAGCCGAACCACTGCCCGGTGAGCGCGGCCGGGCCGGGCACGCCCAGCCGCTGCGCTCGGCGGTGCAGCCCGCGCAGCACCGCCTGGGGGGACGCCCCGCCGCCCAGCCGTTGCACGTGCACCCGCACAGCCTCCCCGAGCCGGTCGCTCAGACCGGCTCCGGGGGCTGCTCAGGCGCTCAGCCCTGCTCGGCGCAGGTCGACGTGGCTGCAGGGGTGGCCTCGGTGACGCGCTCGTAGAGCCAGCGCAGCGCGTCGCCGGCACCCAGCACCGCCGGCAGCACGTGGCCGATGCCGGTGCCCGGGAAGACCGGCGGGATGGCCAGCTCGTTGTACTGCACGGTGGCGCCCAGTGCGCACCAGTCCGTCGCCAGCTGACGGGCCTGCGGCGCGGGGATCACGTCGTCGTTGGCGCCCTGGAAGAGGTAGACCGGCGCCGTGGGGGTCAGCCGACCGAGGCGCTGGGCGGCCACCGCGGAGACGAACGGCTCCTGGTCCAGGAACGACCCGACCGGCTGCCCGCTCACGGTGAAGCTGCTGGTCTGCTGGAACGCGTAGCGCAGCGTGGTCTCGCCCACGCACTGGTTCTGCGTCTCGGCCAGCAGCCGCTTGCCCTGCTCGTTGAGCAACCTGTCCAGCTCGGGCACCAGCTCGGGGTAGACCTTGGACAGGCCGTTGATGGAGTAGCCGATCAGGCCGGACAGCGTGCTGCCGTCGATCGCCGGTGCCACGGTGGACAGGTCGGCGGGGGCGTCCCCGGCGGCGGCGCCCTTGAGGTTCAGCTCCGGGGCGTAGCTGGGGGCCATCTCTGCGGCCGAGGCCGATCCGGCGCCGCCCTGGGAGTAGCCGTAGATGCCGATGGGGGCGCTGGCCGACACTCCGGAGCCGGGGGTGCGCTGGGCGGCGCGGGCGGCGTCGAGCACGGTGTGCGCCTGTGAGACCCGGTCCACGTAGGTGTGCACGCCGGGCGTGCCGAGGCCCTCGTAGTCGGTGACGACCACCGCCACGCCCTTGTCCAGCATCTGGCTGATGAACAGCAGCTCGTACTGCAGGCCCTGGTTGAACAGCACCGACGGCGCGCACTGGTCGCCCTGGCCGATGGTGCCCACCGCGTAGGTGACCAGCGGTCGCTCGCCGGGGCCGGTCCAGGCGGCGGTGGGCGAGAAGACGGTGCCGGTGACGGCGATCGCCCGGTTCTGGGTGTCGTTGCTGCGGTACATGATCCGGGTGGCCGCGGCGGGCAGGGTTCCCCGGGTGAGCGGGTCGGTGATCACCGCCGAGCTCTCGCAGCGGATCAGGTCACCGTTGCCGGCGGGCAGCCCCGCCGGCGGGGTGTAGAAGTCCGCGGTGGGAGCGCAGGCGGTGGGGACGGTCGGGACTGCCTGGGTGGGCGCGGGCGCCGGTGCGGCCTGCGCGGGCACGGCGGTGGCGGTGGCGGTCAGCGCCACCGCCGCCATGGTGAGGACGGGGAGCTGGAACAGCCGGCGTCGGTGTCGCATGAGAGTCCAATCGTGGAGCCCCCAGCGCCCAGGAGGCCACAGAGGACTGTCTGTGTGTGACGAGCACCACGGACTCTAGCCCAGCGTCGGTGCACACCTGTAGCCAAAGCGCGGCGGAGCGGTCACGGCGCGTGCAGCCCCGCGTCGGCGAAGCGCTGTCGCGCCGAGTCCACCTGTGCCGCAGTGGCGGCCGGCACTCCGGCGAGCCGGTCGGGCTTGCCCAGCGCGGCGTACTTCTCCCGGCCGAGCAGGTGGTAGCCGAGCACGTCCACCCGCTCCACGTTGCCCAGCGAGGCCACGTAGGACGCCAGCTTCCGCACGTGCTCGGGAGCGTCGTTCACCCCCGGCACCAGGACGAAGCGCACCCACACGTGCTGGCCCCGGGCGGCCAGGCGCTCGGCGAAGCGCAGCGTCGGCTCCAGCTGCCCGGTGGTCAGGTCGGTGTAGAGCGCGGGGTCGATGGCCTTGACGTCCAGCAGCACCAGGTCGGTGGCGTCGAGCAGGGCGTCGCTGGCCCGTGCACCCAGCGCGCCGGAGGTGTCCAGCGCGGTGTGCAGCCCCAGCTCGGTGCACCGCTGCAGCACCGCCTCGGTGTAGGCGGGCTGCAGCAGCGGCTCCCCGCCGGAGATGGTCACCCCACCGCCGGCGGTGGTGAGGAACGTCCGGTAGCGGGCGATGCGGTCCATCGTCTCCGCCACCGTGTGCCGGGTGCCGCTGCGCATCATCTGCGTGTCCGGGTTGTGGCAGTAGGCGCAGGCCAGCGGGCAGCCGGCCACGAACAGCACGAACCGGGTGCCGGGGCCGTCCACCCCGGTGGAGATGTCCCAGGAGTGCACGGCACCGGTCAGCTCATCGGCGTGGTCGGGCAGCACCGGGTCCGGCAGCAGCACAGGTGCGGTCGTCATCCAGCCCCTCACAAGCCCTGGTGGAAGGTGCGGTTGATGACGTCGAGCTGCTGCTCGCGGGTCAGCCGGACGAAGCTCACCGCATAGCCGGACACTCGGATGGTCAGCTGCGGGTACTTCTCCGGGTGCTCCATCGCGTCCTCCAGCGTGGCGCGGTCCAGCACGTTGACGTTCATGTGGAAGCCCGAGGACGCGACGAAGCCGTCCAGCACGCCGACCAGGTTGTCCACCTGCTCCTGCCGGGTGCGGCCCAGGCCGGCCGGCGTCACCGTCTCGGTCAGGGAGATCCCGTCGCGGGCGGAGTCGAACGGCAGCTTGGCCACGCTGAGAGCGGCGGCCACCAGCCCGTGCCGGTCGCGGCCGTTCATCGGGTTGGCCCCCGGCGCGAACGGCTCGCCGGCGCGGCGACCGTCCGGGGTGTTGCCGGTGTTCTTGCCGTAGACGACGTTGCTGGTGATGGTGAGCACCGACTGGGTGTGCTCGGCGTCGCGGTAGGTCTTCTGCTGGCGCACCTTGGCCATGAACGTCTCCACCAGGTCCACCGCCAGAGCGTCGGCCCGGTTGTCGTCGTTGCCGTAGGTGGGGAACTCCCCGGTGGTCACGTAGTCGACCACCAGCCCCCGCGCGTCGCGCACCGGCCGCACGTCGGCGTGCTTGATGGCGGAGAGCGAGTCGGCCGCCACCGACAGCCCGGCGATGCCGCAGCCCATGGTGCGGTGCACGAAGGAGTCGTGCAGCGCCATCTCCAGCGCCTCGTAGGCGTACTTGTCGTGCATGTAGTGGATGACGTTGAGCGCGTCCACGTAGGTCCGGGCCAACCAGTCCATCATGGCGTCGAGCTTGGCGCGGACGTCGTCGTAGTCCAGCCGCTCCCCGGTCACGGCGGCCGCCGGTGGCGCCACCTGGGCGCCGGTGATCTCGTCGCGGCCGCCGTTGATGGCGTAGAGCAGCGTCTTGGCCAGGTTCACCCGGGCGCCGAAGAACTGCATCGACCGGCCGACGGTCATCGGCGACACGCAGCAGGCGATGGCGGTGTCGTCGCCCCAGCGCGGGCGCATCAGCTCGTCGGACTCGTACTGGATGGCGCTGGTGTCCAGCGACACCTGGGCGCAGAACCTCTTGAAGCCCGCCGGCAGCGCCGGGGACCAGAGCACCGTCATGTTCGGCTCCGGGGCGGGACCCAGGTTGTACAGCGTCTGCAGGTACCGGAAGGAGGTGCGGGTGACCAGCGGCCGCCCGTCCAGCCCGATGCCGCCGAGGCTCTCCGTCACCCAGGTGGGGTCGCCGGAGAACAGCTCGTCGTAGGCGGGGGTGCGCAGGAAGCGGATGATCCGCAGCTTGATGACGAAGTCGTCGATCAGCTCCTGCGCCTGCGCCTCGGTGAGCTCGCCGGCGTCGAGGTCGCGCTGCAGGTACACGTCCAGGAAGGTGCTGGTGCGCCCCAGCGACATGGCCGCGCCGTTCTGCTCCTTGGTGGCGGCGAGGTAGCCGAAGTACAGCCACTGCACGGCCTCCCGGGCGGTGGCCGCCGGCCGGGAGATGTCGTGGCCGTAGGAGGCGGCCATGGCCTGCAGGTCGTGCAGGGCCCGGACCTGCTCGGCCAGCTCCTCGCGGGTGCGGATGACGTCCTCGGTGGCGGGCAGGTCGTCGAGGGCGTGCAGGTCGGCCTGCTTGACCTCCACCAGCCGCTGCACCCCGTACAGCGCCACCCGGCGGTAGTCACCGATGATCCGGCCGCGACCGTAGGCGTCCGGCAGCCCGGTGATGATCTTGTTCTTGCGGGCCGCGCGGATCTGCGGGGTGTAGGCGTCGAACACCCCGTCGTTGTGGGTCTTGCGGTACTTGGTGAAGATCTCGCGCACCCGCGGGTCGGCCTCGTAGCCGTAGGCGTCCAACGAGCTCTGCACCATCCGCCAGCCGCCGTTGGGGATCATCGCGCGCTTGAGCGGGGCGTCGGTCTGCAGCCCCACGATCAGCTCGTGGTCGCGGTCGATGTAGCCGGGGCCGTGGCTGGTGATGGTGCCCGGCACGTGGGTGTCGATGTCGTGCACCCCGCGCTCGCGCTCGGCGGGGAACATCGCGGTGAGCTTGTCCCACACCCTGCGGGTGCGCTCGGTCGGTCCCTCGAGGAACTCCGGGCCACCGGTGTAGGGGGTGTAGTTGGCGTGGATGAAGTCGCGCACGGCGATGGTGTCGCACCAGTCGCCCCTGCGGAAGCCGCGCCAGGGGTCCCGGTTGTTCTGCACGGGATCCTGTGGCGCGGGTGCGCGGCGCTCGCGGACGTCGGTGGTCACTCCAGCTCCTTCCCGTCTGGTCACTGGGGGAGCCGGCCCGGAACGTGGGTCGCTGGAACCGGCCCGGCCTTGCCTGGTTCAACACCTGTCCAGCGCCGACGCTTCCCGCGCCGGGCGCACCCCCGGCGGCTGCGTCGGCCCAGGTGCGCCCTCGTTAGGCTGGCAACCATGTCCAACACCGTGCTCACCGCCGTCGCCTGGCCCTACGCGAACGGTCCCCGTCACATCGGGCACGTCTCGGGGTTCGGCGTTCCCTCCGACGTCTTCGCCCGGTACCAGCGCATGGCGGGCAACAAGGTGCTGATGGTCTCCGGCACCGACGAGCACGGCACGCCGATCCTGGTGCAGGCGGAGAAGGAGGGGGTGAGCACCCGGGAGCTGGCCGACCGCTACAACCGGGTGATCAACAAGGACCTGGCCGACCTGGGCCTGTCCTACGACCTGTTCACCCGCACCACCACGCGCAACCACTACGCGGTGGTGCAGGAGCTGTTCCGCACGCTGCACCGCAACGGCTACCTGGTGCCCAGGACCACCACCGGCGCCATCAGCCCGTCCACCGGACGCACCCTGCCCGACCGCTACGTGGAGGGCACCTGCCCGCTGTGCGGCTACGACGGCGCGCGCGGGGACCAGTGCGACAACTGCGGCAACCAGCTCGACCCGGCCGACCTGATCAACCCGCGCAGCAAGATCAACGGCGAGACCCCGAAGTTCGTGGAGACCGAGCACTTCTTCCTGGACCTGCCGGCGCTGGCCGACGCCTTGGCCGACTGGCTCAAGGGCCGCACCGACTGGCGCCCCAACGTGCTGCGCTTCAGCCTCAACCTCATCGCCGACTTGCGCCCCCGGGCCATGAGCCGGGACATCGACTGGGGCGTGCCCATCCCGCTGGAGGGCTGGGCCGACCGCGGCGACAAGAAGCTCTACGTCTGGTTCGACGCCGTCATCGGCTACCTCTCGGCCAGCATCGAGTGGGCGCACCGCACCGGCAACCCCGACGCCTGGCAGGAGTGGTGGTGCGACCCGCAGGCGCTGAGCTACTACTTCATGGGCAAGGACAACATCACCTTCCACAGCCAGATCTGGCCGGCCGAGCTGCTGGGCTACGACGGCAAGGGTGCCAAGGGCGGCAGCCCCGGTGAGCTGGGCCGGCTGAACCTGCCCACCGAGGTGGTCAGCAGCGAGTTCCTCACCATGAGCGGCTCCAAGTTCTCCACCAGCCGCGGCACCGTCATCTACGTCCGCGACTTCCTGGCCGAGTACGGCCCGGACGCGCTGCGCTACTTCATCTCGGTGGCCGGCCCGGAGAACCAGGACACCGACTTCACCTGGGACGAGTTCGTCCGGCGCACCAACTTCGAGCTGGCCAACGAGTGGGGCAACCTGGTCAACCGCTCGGTGTCCATGGCGCACAAGAACTTCGGTGCCATTCCCAAGCCGGGCACCCGCAGCGAGGCCGACGTGGAGCTGCTCCGCGCCGCCGAGGGCGCCTTCGACACCGTGGGCGCGCTGCTGCAGCGCAGCCGGTTCAAGCAGGCCGCCGGCGAGGCCATGCGGGTGGTGACGCTGGCCAACCGCTACATCTCCGACATGGAGCCGTGGAAGCTCGGCAAGTCCGGCACCGAGGAGGACCGCGAGCGCCAGGCCACCGTGCTGCACACCGCGCTGCAGGTGGTCTCCGACGCCAACGCGCTGCTCACCCCGTTCCTGCCGCACTCCGCCCAGCAGGTGCACACCGCCCTCGGCGGCAGCGGCACCTGGGCGGCGCAGCCGCAGATCCACGAGGTGACCGACGACGTGCTGCCCGGCTTCGCCGAGCCGCTGGTGGGGGCGGGCCTGCCGGAGGCCGGGCACTCCTACCCGGTGATCATGGGCGACTACGCCAGCGAGCAGGCGCACTGGGGCCGCACCGAGATCGCCGCGGGCACCGAGCTGCACAAGCCCACCCCGCTGTTCACCAAGCTCGACCCCAAGCTGGGCGAGACCGGCCCGGAGTGGGCGCCGGTCAACCCGTGAGCAAGCGATCCCGCTCCGGCCCACCCCCGGCGCCGGAGCCGCTGAGCCCGCTGCTGGACGCGCACACCCACCTGGACGCGTGCGGGGCGAGCACCGCCGAGGACGTGCGCGCCATCGTGGACCGCGCCGCCGCCGCCGGGGTGGGCCAGGTGGTCACCGTCGCCGACGACCTGGCCTCGGCGCACTGGGTGACCCGGGCCGCGGAGTGGGACGAGCGGGTGTGGGCGGCCACCGCGCTGCACCCCACCCGGGCCAACGCCCTGGACGAGGCCGCCCGCAAGGACCTGGAGGAGCTGGCCCGGCATCTGCGCACGGTGGCGGTGGGGGAGACCGGGCTGGACCACTACTGGCCGGGCAAGCTGGAGGGCTGCGCCGACCTCGCCACCCAGGAGGAGGCCTTCCGCTGGCACATCGACCTGGCCAAGCGGGTGGGCAAGCCGGTGATGATCCACGACCGGGAGGCGCACGCCGACGTGCTCCGGGTGCTGCGCGAGGAGGGCGCTCCGGAGCGGGTGATCTTCCACTGCTTCTCCGGCGACGCCGCGGTGGCCCGCGAGGCGGTGGACGCCGGCTACGTCATCAGCCTGTCCGGCACGGTCAGCTTCCGCAACGCCCACGCGCTGCGGGAGGCGGCGCTGCTGGTGCCCGCCGAGCAGCTCACGGTGGAGACCGACGCCCCGTTCCTCACCCCGCACCCCTACCGCGGCGCGGCCAACGAGTCGTACTGCCTGCCCTACACCGTGCGGGCCCTGGCCGAGCTGCGCGGCGACGACCCCGCCGAGCTGGCCGCCGCGACCACCGCCACCGCCCGGCGGGTCTACGGGCTGTGAGCCCCGCCGCGGCCGCGAGGACCGCCCGCACGTCCTAGTGACACACGTCATGAGTTGAGACCTGTTCTTGCCCAGACAGACACCGGCCCGTTACCGTGCCGTGATCGACTAGCCGGGATGGGGAAGTTCCGGTGCGGCAGCAGCTCTGGGTCCCTCTCCGGTCTCGTGCCACCGCACGCCCCTGCCCGGACGCTCCGACGTCAGGACGACCCGCGTGCCCCTGCTCGACCGTGTGACCCTCAGCCGAGCAGGACTCGCCCGCTCCGTCGTCGCCGCCCTGGTGCTGACCGTCGGGGCCGGCGCCGGCACCGCCATCGCCATGGAGAAGACCGTCACCGTGCAGGTCGACGGCGAGGAGCGGACAGTCTCCACCATGTCCAGCAACGTCGAGGGTGTGCTCAAGGCGGCCGGCCTCGGCGTCGGTGAGCACGACGCCCTGGCTCCCGCGGCCGACTCGGCCGTGACCGACGGCGACACCGTGGTGCTGCGTCGCGGCCGCCACGTGGAGCTCACCGTGGACGGACAGACCCGGTCGATGTGGACCACCGCGCTCACCGTGGACGAGGCGCTGGCCGAGCTGCGCCTGACCGGCGGGGACGTGCAGCTGTCCGCCTCCCGCGCCACCCGGCTGCCCCTGGAGGGCGCCACCCTGAGCGTGGCCAACCCCCGCACCGTCACCGTGGCCGACGCCGGCGCCCTGCACCAGGTGCGCACCACCGCGGCCACCGTGGGGGCGCTGCTGGCTGAGCGCAACCTGGCGCTGGTGGAGCGCGACGCCGCCTCGGCGGACCTGGCCGCCCCGCTCACCGACGGCATGCGGGTGGACATCACCCGGGTGCGCACCACCGAGGTCATCGCCCAGCAGCCGCTGCCGGCGCCGGTGCAGAAGGTGGACGACCCGACGCTGGAGACCGGCCGCACCGCCGTGCAGACCAAGCCGGTGGACGGCGCGCAGACCGTCACCTTCCGCGTCACCACCACCAACGGCGTGGAGACCGCGCGCGAGCAGGTCGCCGCGGCCGTCACCGCCCCGCCGGTGCCCGGCGTCACCCGCGTCGGCACCAAGATCGCCCCACCGCCGCCCGCCCCGGCCCCCGCCCCTGCTGCTGCACCCGCTCCGGTCGCCGCGGTGGTCAAGTCCGGCGGCGCCCCGGCCCCCGCCGTGGCCAACGGCGCGGTGTGGGACCGCCTGGCCCAGTGCGAGGCCGGCGGCAACTGGTCCATCAACACCGGCAACGGCTACTACGGCGGCGTGCAGTTCGACCGCGGCACCTGGTTGAGCAACGGCGGCGGCGCGTACGCCCCGCTGCCGCACCAGGCCACCCGGGAGCAGCAGATCGCCGTGGCCTCCAAGGTCGCCGCCGGCCGCGGGTTCTCCCCGTGGCCGTCGTGCTCGAGCAAGCTGGGTCTGCGCTGAGCGAGGAACGCGCCGCCCTGCTCGGCCCGGTCGAGGTGCGCACCCTGGCGGCCGAGCTGGGGGTGCGGCCCACCAAGACCCTGGGCCAGAACTTCGTGCACGACGCCAACACCGTGCGCCGCATCGTCACCAGCGCCGGGGTGGGCGCCGACGACGTGGTGCTGGAGGTGGGCCCCGGCCTGGGCTCGCTCACCCTGGGGCTGCTGGAGCCCGCTGCCGCGGTGGTGGCCGTGGAGATCGACCCGGTGCTGGCGGCGCGGCTGCCGCGCACCGCCGCCGAGCGCGCTCCGGGCCTGGCCGACAAGCTCACCGTGATCGGCGCCGACGCCCTGCGGGTGCGCGCGGCCGACCTGCCCGCGGCGCCCACCGCGCTGGTGGCCAACCTGCCCTACAACGTGGCGGTGCCGGTGCTGCTGCACCTGTTCGCCGAGCTGCCCAGCCTGCGCAGCGCCCTGGTGATGGTGCAGGCCGAGGTGGCCGACCGGCTGGCCGCGCCGCCGGGCAGCCGCACCTACGGCGTGCCCAGCGTCAAGGCGTCCTTCCACGGCCGCGTCGCCCGCGCCGGCGCGGTGCCGCGCGGGGTGTTCTGGCCGGTGCCCGGGGTGGACTCCGGGCTGGTGCGGGTGGACCGGCACGAGCAGGCGCCGTGGCCCACCGACGAGCAGACCCGCAAGCAGGTGTTCCGGGTGGTCGACGCCGCGTTCGCCCAGCGGCGCAAGACGCTGCGGGCCGCGCTGGCCGGGTGGGCCGGCTCGCCGGTGGAGGCCGAGCGGCGCCTGCGCGCGGCGGGCATCGAGCCCAGCACCCGTGGTGAGCAGCTCGACGTGGCCGCGTTCGTGGCGCTGGCCCAGCAGGGCTGAGCGCGGCAACGCTCAGCAACAAGGGCGTGCAACGCCGGCGACGGTGGGCGTGGCCGTGCGTGCCGCGGGGTGAGACCCTCAGGTGAGCAGGTAGCGACGAGCTGACGGGGGTGGCCGGTGGCCCGAGGGGTGTACGTGGTGGCCGCGACCGCGGGGACCGGCAAGTCGCTGGTGTCGGTGGGGCTGCTGGCCCTGATGCGCAGCAGCACCGACACGGTGGCCTTCCTGCGTCCCCTCGCCGAGCCGCGCCCCTCGGTGGACGGCCACGAGCAGGACCCGGACACCGACCCGCTGGTGGTGCTGGTCCGCGACGCCATGGGCGTGCCCGCCGAGCTGGCCCGCGGCGGGGTGCCGCGCGCCAAGGCGCGGGCGCTGCTGGCGGCCGGGGAGCGCGACGAGCTGTTCCGCCGCTGCGTCGCCGCCTACAGCGACCTGGCCGCGCGCGCCGACGTGGTCATCGTGGACGGCTCCGACTACGGCGACGGCCGGCGCCTGGGCGACGAGCTGGACCTGAACACCGAGCTGGCCAACCACCTGGGCGCCATGGTGGTGGCCGTGGTCAGCGGCGCCGGCCAGGACACCGCGGCGCTGGTGCAGTCGGTGGACCTGGCCCGCAAGGAGGTGCTGGCCGCCGGCTGCGCGCTGGCCGCGGTGCTGGTCAACCGGGTGCCGGTGGAGCTGGTGGAGCAGACCCGCGCCACGGTGCACCGTGGCGCGTCCGGGCGCCCGGTGTACGTGCTGCCCGAGACCGACGAGCTCGACCGCCCCAGCGTGGCCGAGGTGGCCACGGCGGTGGGCGCCCGGCGCATCGGCGGCAGCACCAACCTCGACCGCGACGTCCGCTCGGTGCGGGTGGCGGCGATGACGGTGGAGCACGTCCTGCCGCTGCTCACCGACGGCGCCCTGGTGATCACCCCGGGCGACCGGGCCGACGTGGTGGTGGCCACCGTGGCGATGGCGCTGTCCGCCCAGCAGCCGGTGCCCGCCGCCGTGCTGCTCACCGGCGGCATCCCGCTGGCCGACAGCGTGCTGGCGCTGCTGCCCACCGCGCCGTTCCCGGTGCTGGCCCTGGACACCGACACCTACACCGCCGCCCACGCCGTGGGTGGGGTGCACGGCGAGCTGGCCCCGGGCAACCCCCGCAAGATCGCCACCGCGCTGGGGGTGTGGAACGCCGGGGTGGATGCCGCCGAGCTGGTGGAGCGCCTGGCGCTGCCCCGGCCGGAGCGGATGTCGCCGGTGCGCTTCAGCTACGAGCTGATGCAGCAGGCCAGCGCGCAGCGGCGCCGCATCGTGCTGGCGGAGGGGACCGAGCCGCGCATCCTGCGGGCCGCGGAGATCATCCGCCGCCGCGGGGTGTGCGAGCTGGTGCTGCTGGGCAACGCCGCCCAGGTGGGCGAGCTCGCCGGGACCGCGGGCGTGGACCTCACCGGCATCGAGGTGCTCGACCCGGAGGCGTCGCCCGAGCGGGAGCGCTACGCCGCGGAGTACGCGCGGCTGCGGGCCCACCGGGGCGTGGACCTGGAGCAGGCGCGGGAGGTGATGACCGACGTCTCCTACTTCGCCACCATGATGGTGCACCTGGGCCACGCCGACGGCATGGTCTCCGGCGCGGTGCACACCACCGCGCAGACGCTGCGCCCGGCGCTGGAGTTCATCAAGACCGCGCCCGGGGTCTCCACCGCCTCCTCGGTGTTCCTCATGTGCCTGCCCGACCGGGTGCTGGTCTACGGCGACTGCGCGGTGATCCCCGACCCCGACGCCGCCCAGCTCACCGACATCGCCGTGGCCTCGGCCGACACCGCCGCCCGCTTCGGCATCACCCCGCGGGTGGCGATGCTGTCGTACTCCACCGGGGCCTCCGGCACGGGCACGGCGGTGGAGAAGGTGCGCGAGGCCACCGCGCGGGTGCGGGAGCGCCGCCCGGACCTGCCGGTGGAGGGCCCCATCCAGTACGACGCCGCGGTGAACGCCTCGGTGGCCGCCACCAAGCTGCCCGGCTCCGAGGTGGCCGGCCGCGCCACGGTGTTCGTCTTCCCGGACCTCAACACCGGCAACAACACCTACAAGGCCGTGCAGCAGTCGGCCGGTGCGGTGGCCATCGGGCCGGTGCTGCAGGGGCTGCGCAGACCGGTGAACGACCTCTCCCGCGGGGCCACCGTGGAGGACGTCATCAACACCGTGGCCATCACCGCGGTGCAGGCGCAGGACCGGCCGTGAGCGCGCTGCCGGTGCACCCGCCGCTGCCGGAGCTGGTGGCCGCCGCCGAGGAGCTGATGAGCGCCAGCCTGGACGCGGGCCAGCGGCGGGCGGTGCTGGGCATCACCGGCCCGCCGGGGGCCGGCAAGAGCACCCTCGCGGGAGCGCTGGTCACCGCCCTGCAGGTGGCGCTGGACACCGAGCCGGTGGAGCCGCTGGTGGTGGGAGTGCCGATGGACGGCTTCCACCTGGCCGACGCACAGCTGGAGCGGATGGGCCTGCGGCACCGCAAGGGCGCACCGGAGACCTTCGACGTGGGCGGCTACCGCTCCGTCCTGCGCCGGCTGCGCTCCGCCGACGAGCAGGCGGTGTACGTGCCCAGCTTCGAGCGGACCCTGGAGCAGCCGGTGGCCGGCTCCATCGCCGTGCTGCCCTCGGCCCGCCTGGTGGTGACCGAGGGCAGCTACCTGCTGCACGGCGCCGACGGCTGGGAGCGGGTGCGCTCGCTGCTGGACCAGGTGTGGTTCCTCGACGCCGACGACGAGCAGCGCCGTGCCGCGCTGGTGGCCCGGCACGTGCGTCACGGCAAGACCCCGGAGGACGCGCAGGCCTGGGTGCGGGAGGTGGACGAGCGCAACGCCGCGCTGGTGGCGCGCACCCGGCACCGCGCGGACCTGGTGGTGGCGCTCGACCTCGGCCAGCACGGTGACGCCGGTCACCGGCAGGCGCCCGCGGGGTAGCGGGCGGCGCTGGGTGGCTCCGGCAACGATTACGCTGGTGCACCGTGCTTGCCGTCGTCCCTCCTCCCGTCACCGTGCGGGTTCCCGCCAAGGTGAACCTGCACCTGGCCGTGGGCGACGTGCGCGCGGACGGCTACCACGAGCTGGTCACGGTGTTCCAGGCGTTGTCGCTGGTGGACGACGTGTCGGTGGCCCCCGCGGACGCCCTGTCGGTGCGCGTGGTGGGGGAGGGCGCAGGAGCGGTGCCCACCGACAAGCGCAACCTCGCCTGGCAGGCCGCCCAGCTGCTGGCCCGCACCACCCACCACCCGGCCGAGGCCGAGATCACCCTCACCAAGGGCATCCCGGTGGCCGGGGGCATGGCCGGCGGCAGCGCTGACGCCGCGGCCACCCTGCTGGCCCTGGCCACCCTCTGGGGCAGCGACGTCAGCCGCGAGGAGCTGGCCGCGCTGGCCGCCCAGCTGGGCAGCGACGTCCCCTTCGCCCTGCACGGGGCCACCGCGATGGGCACCGGCCGCGGCGAGCAGCTGCTCCCGGTGCTGGCCCGCAACACCTTCCACTGGGTGCTGGCTCTGGACCACGAGGGCCTGAGCACCCCGGCGGTGTACGCCGAGCTGGACCGGCTGCGGGCGACGGGCGCGCAGCCGCGGGTGGGCGACGTGCAGCCGCTGATGCACGCCCTGGCCGCCGGCGACGCCCTGGCCCTGGCCCCGCTGCTGGCCAACGACCTGCAGGCCGCCGCGCTCTCGCTGCGCCCGAGCCTGCGCCGCACCCTGCACGCGGGCACCGAGGCCGGTGCCCTGGCCGGCATCGTCTCCGGCTCCGGGCCCACCTGCGCCTTCCTCTGCGTCAACGCCGACGCCGCCGTGCGGGTGAGCGCCGAGCTGGCCGGAGCCGGCGTGTGCCGCACCGTGCGGGTGGCCGCCGGGCCCGTCGCCGGCGCCAGGGTGCTGCCCGCACACCCCGCTGGCCCCAACCCCGCCAGCCCCCGAACCCCTGATCCACGAACTCGATCGAGCACCGGAGCGCACAGCTGATGGCCCAACCCGTGAACCTGGTCAACCTGGAACAGGTGTCCAAGACCTACGGCGTCAAGCCGCTGCTGGACAAGGTGTCCCTGGGCGTGGCCTCCGGCGAGCGCATCGGCGTCGTCGGCCTCAACGGGGGCGGCAAGACCACCCTGCTGGAGGTGCTCACCGGGCTCGAGCAGCCCGACTCCGGCCGGGTCAGCCAGACCGGCGGCCTGCGCCAGGCCGTGGTCACCCAGCGCGGCGTGCTGCCCCCGGGCTCCACCATCGGCCAGGTGGTGCTCGCCCCGCTCGGCGTGGACGAGCACGAGTGGGCCGGCGACTCCCGCATCCGCAACGTGCTGCACGGCATCGGGGTGGACGCCCTGGGCGTGGACACCCCCATCGACGGCCTCTCCGGTGGCGAGCGCCGCCGGGTCGCCCTGGCCGCCGCGCTGGTGCAGGACCTGGACCTGCTGGTGCTGGACGAGCCCACCAACCACCTCGACGTGGAGGGTGTGCAGTGGTTGGCCGAGCACCTCAAGGGCCGCCGCTCCAGCCTCGTCGTCGTCACTCACGACCGCTGGTTCCTGGACACCGTGGCCACCCGCACCTGGGAGGTGGTGGGCGGCAAGGTGGAGACCTACGAGGGCGGCTACGCCGACTGGGTCTTCGCCCGTGCCGAGCGCACCCGCCAGGCTGACGCCGCCGAGGAGCGCCGCCAGAACCTGGCCCGCAAGGAGCTGGCCTGGCTGCGCCGCGGCGCCCCGGCCCGCACCTCCAAGCCCAAGTACCGCATCGAGTCGGCCGAGGCGCTCATCGCCGACGTGCCGCCCCCGCGCGACCGGGTGGCGCTGGCCTCCTTCGCCGCCCGCCGCCTGGGCAAGGTGGTGCTCGAGCTCGAGCACGTCAACGTGCAGACCCCGGACGGCCGTGAGCTGGTGCACGACCTCACCTGGCGGCTGGGCCCGGGCGACCGCATCGGCCTGGTCGGGGTGAACGGCTCCGGCAAGACCACCCTGCTGCGGATGCTCGGCGGCGAGGTGGAGCCCACCGCCGGCAAGCGCATCCAGGGCCAGACCGTGCACCTGGGCTGGCTGCGCCAGGAGCTGGACGACCTGCCGCTGGACATGCGGGTGCTCGACGCGGTGGAGGACGTCGCCAAGTACGTCACCCTGGGCGACAAGGAGATGTCCGCCGCGCAGCTGGCCGAGCGGCTGGGCTTTGCCCCGGCGCGGCAGCGGGTGCCGGTGGGCGACCTCTCCGGTGGCGAGCGCCGCCGGCTGCAGCTCACCCGGGTGCTGATGGCCGAGCCCAACGTGCTGCTGCTGGACGAGCCGACCAACGACCTGGACATCGACACGCTGCAGCAGCTGGAGGACCTGCTGGACTCCTGGCCGGGCACCATGGTGGTGGTCAGCCACGACCGCTACCTCACCGAGCGGGTGTGCGACTCGGTGTGGGCGCTGTTCGGCGACGGCAAGCTGACCAACCTGCCGCGCGGCATCGACGAGTACCTGGAGCGCCGGGCCGCCGACCTCAGCGACAACCCCGGCCAGCCGGCCAACCTCGGCGGCACCACCAGCGCCGGTGGCAGCCGGCCCGACGCCGCCACGCTGCGCGCCGCCCGCAAGGAGCTGAGCAAGGTGGAGCGCACGGTGAGCAAGCTGGACGAGAAGGAGCGTGCGCTGCACGCCCAGCTGGCCGAGGCCACCACCGACGCCGGCCGGCTCGCCGACCTCGGGGTGCAGCTCAAGGCCGTGCAGGCGGAGAAGGAAGCCGCCGAGGAGAAGTGGATGGAGCTCGCCGCCGCATTCGAGTGAACCAGCGTTCGAGGGACCCTGCCCTCGACTGAACCGACTCGTGCGCCAGTGACGAAGCCCACGGAGATGCACGTCACGGTCGTTTTCGTGGGCAACGAGACGGACGCCTGCAAGACTGCACTCTATGGGGCAGAGTGCAAAGACCGTGCTGCGGCGTCGCACGCAGACCGGGTACCGGGTGTGGATGTGCGCCCAGCAGCTCACCGACGAGCGTGGCTTCGACGGCTTCACCATGGACGACCTCGCCGAGCTCGCCGGGGTCTCCCGCCGCACCCTGTTCAACTACTTCCCCGGCAAGGCCGACGCGGTCCTCGGCACCGCCCCTGAGCTGACCAGCGACGTCCTGGTCACCCTCTCCGAGCGTCGCGGCAGCGACCTGATGGAGGACCTGCTTCTGCTCGGCGGCGAGATCCTCGGGCCGCTGGACATCACCCGCGCGCAGGTGGAGCGGATGAAGCGGGTGATCATCAGCAACCCCCGCCTGCTGACCCTGTGCTACGAGCGGATGGCCGCACTGAGCGCCCAGACGGTGGCGGCGATCCGGGCCCGCGACGGCGACGCCTTCGACGGCCCACGGACGGTGCTCGCGGTCCGCCTGGTGGGGGCCATCCTCGACGCCGCGATGGAGAACTGGCTGGCCCAGGACGACGGCACGCTCGTGGAGGCCTTCGAGAAGGCGCTGAGGGGGGCTCGTGAGCTGCTGAGCTGACCCGCCGCTGTCGGCACCGGCCACCCGGTGCCCCGTCTGACTCCTCAGGAGAACCCGCATGGCTACCCTGCTCTACCGCCTCGGCCAGACCGCCTACCGGCGGTGGCCGCTCTTCCTGGTCGCCTGGCTCATCGCCATGGTGGCCATCGCCGGCTTCGCCGCAACGTCGTCCAAGCCCATGACCGACTCCTTCTCCATCCCGGGCATCCCCTCGGAGCAGGCAGCTGACCTGCAGTCCCAGCTGTTCCCCGGGGCCAAGGACGCCTTCGACACCGCCTCGGTCAAGGTCGTCGTCGCCGCGCCGGACGGCCACCAGCTGGCAGAGCCGACCTACGCCCAGGCCGTGGACGCCCTCGTCGCCGACCTCAAGGGCCTGCCGCAGGTGCCGGCCGAGGCCCCGGTGGTCAACCCGGTGCAGGCCGCCGCGGCGCAGACCGAGAAGATCGTCGCCGCCGCCGGCCAGGCCGGGCTGTCCCCGGAGCAGGCCCAGGCCAACGCCCAGGCGCTGTCCCCGCTGTCTCCGGACGGTCGGGTGGGCACCATCTCCTTCGACCTGGACGTGGCCACCGTGGCCGACGTCGAGCCGACCACCATCGACGAGCTGTTCTCGGTGCTGGACACCGCCCGCGGCAGCGGGCTGACCGTGGAGGCCAACGGCACCGGCACCACCGGCATGGCCGAGATCAGCATGACCTCCGAGCTGATCGGCGTGGCCGTGGCGCTCATCGTGCTGGTGCTCACCTTCGGCTCCCTGGTGGGTGGCGGGCTGCCCATCATCACCGCCCTGTGGGGCGTGGGCCTGAGCGCCGCCGGCATCTACGCGATGACCGCGTTCACCGAGGTCGGCTCCACCACCCCGATGCTGGCCATCATGATCGGCCTGGCCGTGGGCATCGACTACACGCTGTTCATCCTGGCCCGCTACCGCAGCGAGCTCGAGCACACCGACGACCGCCGGCACGCCACCGGCATCGCGGTGGGCACCGCCGGCTCCGCCGTGGTGTTCGCCGGCCTCACGGTGCTGATCGCGCTGGCCGCGCTGTCGGTGGTGCGGATCCCGTTCCTCACCACCATGGGTGTGGCCGCGGCGGCCGCGGTGTTCGTGGCGGTGCTGCTGGCGCTGACCCTGCTGCCGGCCCTGCTCGGCATGCTCAAGTCCAAGGCGTTCGGCGGCACGGTGCGCAAGTACCAGCCCAAGCGCGAGGACGACGGCGTTGTGCTCAACAACGGGGTGCGCTGGGCGCGCCTCGTCGGCAAGGCGCCCGTCGCGGCGCTGCTGATCGGCGTGGTGGCGCTCGGTGCCCTGGCCGTTCCGCTGCAGGGCCTGCACCTGGCCCTGCCCAGCGACTCCACCGCCTCGTCCGACACCACCCAGCGGCAGGCCACCGACCTGATCGCCGACGCCTTCGGTCCCGGCCGCGACGCTCCGCTGCTGATCGTGGTGGACGGTCGCGGCATCGACGACCCCGGCCAGCGCACCGCCGCCTTCGCCCAGGTCGCCACCTGGGCCGGCGAGCAGTCGGGCGTCACCAACGCCCAGCTGGTGGCCAGCAACCCCGAGGGCACCGGTGCCCAGATCATGGTCACCCCGACCAAGGGCGCGGCCGACACCGAGACCGAGAACCTGCTGACCGACCTGCGGGAGGGCCAGGCCGGAGTGGAGCAGCGCACCGGCACCGTCATCGGCGTCACCGGCCTGACGGCCATCGCGGTGGACGTCTCCGAGCAGCTGGCCGACGCCCTGCCGATCTACCTCTCGGTGGTGGTGGGCCTGGCGTTCATCCTGCTCACCCTGGTGTTCCGCTCCCTGCTGGTGCCGCTGACCGCCACCCTCGGGTTCGTGCTGTCGGTGCTGGCCACCCTGGGCGCCACCGTCTGGATCTTCCAGGACGGCGCGTTCGGCCTGGTGGAGGGACAGCCCATCATCAGCTTCATGCCGATCTTCCTCATCGGGCTGGTGTTCGGGCTGGCGATGGACTACCAGGTGTTCCTGGTGACCCGGATGCGGGAGGCGCACGTGCACGGCTACTCCCCGCGGGAGGCCGTGGTGGACGGCTTCCGCAGCAGCGCCCGGGTGGTGGCCGCCGCGGCGGTCATCATGATCGCGGTGTTCGGCGCGTTCGTGCTCATCGACGAGCCGATCATCCGGTCGATGGGCTTCGCGCTGGCGGTGGCGGTCTTCCTGGACGCCTTCGTGGTGCGGATGATGCTCATCCCCGCGGTGATGTACCTGCTCGGGGAGAAGGCCTGGTGGATCCCCCGGTGGCTCGACCGGATCCTGCCCAACATCGACGTGGAGGGCGAGAAGCTCGACCGCCCGCACCTGCAGACCGATGACGAGCGCGAGCCGGTCAACGCCTGACCTGCTCCGCTGGCGGAACGGCCCCGCACCCTCTCGAGGGTTGCGGGGCCGTTCTGCGTCGCGGCCCCTGCCCCGCCCCCCGGGTGGTCAGAGCAGGGCACGCGCCTGGCGAGCCCAGTGCGCGGCGCCGAGCTTGTCGGCCAGGGCCGCCGCGTCGGCGGCGTGGCGCGCGCTGGCGGCAGCGTCGCCCCGCGCCCCCGCCAGCTTGGCCAGGTACAGGTCCACCGGGCCCAGGGTGGCCGCACCGCCCTGGATGCCGGCGAGGTGCCCGGCCCACGGCAGCAGCTGGGCGTACCACTCCGCGCAGGCCGCGGGGTGGGCCAGGCGGGCAGCGTTGTCGGCCCGCAGCCCGGCGAAGTACAGCCACAGGTAGTCGTGCAGCACCGGCAGCGCCGGGTCCCACACCGCCTGCGCCTGCTCGAGCCGGCCCGCGTCCAGCAGCGCGGTCACCACCATGTCGTTGACCCCTCGCGGGCGCAGGTCCAGCCAGCTGGTCAGCTCCTCGACGAAGTCGGCACAGTCCCCGGCGGCGTGGGCCACCGTGAAGCGCAGCACCACGTCCATCGCCACCCCGTTGGGATCCCCCGACGCCTGCAGCTGCTGGGCCGTCGCCGCGTAGGTGTCCCTGGCCGCGTCCAGGTCGCCGCGGGTCAGCGCGACCGCGCCGGAGAACATCGCGGCCACCGCCAGCAGCAGCGGCAGCTGTCCGGCGCTGCCCGAGCGCGTCGCGTGCGCCACGTGCTCGGCGGCCAGCTCCAGGTCGCCGGCGTCGGCCGCGGCGCCGAACAGCACGTGGTGGGCCACCGCCTGGTAGGTCAGCAGCCCCGCCTCCTGCGCCACCGCCAGCAGCTGCTCGCCCACCGCCCGCAGCTGTCCGGCCGGCCGTGGTGGGAACGCCACCAGGTAGCGGGCGTTGAGCGCCCGGCACAGCAGCACCGGGTCGCCCAGCCGGGTGGCCAGCTCCACCGCCTCGGCCGAGCACTGCTCCGCCCGGCGGAACAACCGAGTGCTCTCCGTCTCCAGGGCCAGGCTGGCCAGCAGGTCCACCCGTAGCGGACCCGGCTCGGTGACCACGGCCACGGCCCGCTCCAGCTGAGCCACCACGGTCTCGTCCAGCAGGGACAGCTCACGGATGGTCCACACCGTCGGCGCCTGCCACACCAGGGCCCGGGCCACGTCGCGGGGCCCGCCGTGCTGCTGCGCCCACTGCACCGCCCTGGCCCGCTCCTGCCGCGCCAGCGCCAGCTCGCCGTGCGCGGCGAGGGCGTGCACCAGGTGGCGCTGCACCGCGAAGCGCGCGGGGGCCGGGGTGTGCGCCAGCTCGTGGGCCTGCAGGGCGGCGCGGGCGTGCCGGATCGCCTCGTCGAACGCCCCGTGCTCCATCGCCCGCTCGCAGCCGGCGCCCAGGTGCCCGACGGCGCGCCCGGCCACCCGGGCGTCCAGGGCCGCGGCGCTGTGGTGGGCCATGGCCTCCACCCGGTCGGGATGGCGGGTCTCCAGCAGGGCGAGCACCGACTGGTGCAGGCGGCTGCGGCGGATGGGAGCCAGCCGCTCGTAGAGGGCGTCGCGGACCAGGGCGTGGGTGAAGCGCACCTCGCCGGGGGCGGGCACCTGCAGCAGCCCGGCCACCACGCCCGCGTCCAGGTCGTCGACCACCTGCTCCTCCAGCTCGGTGGCGGTGGCCGGGCGGGGCAGCTGGGTGGCCTCCACCTCCAGCAACAGGTCCAGGTCGATGTCGCGGCCGAGCACCGCCGCCCGCGACAACAGCTCCACCGTGGCCGGGGGCAGCCGGGCGATGCGGCGCTGCAGCAGGTCGCGGATGGCCGAGGGCAGCTCGCGCAGGGCCTGCTCGGCGCCCTCGGCGGCCACCAGCCGACCCAGCTGGCGCAGGAACAGCGGACTGCCCGCGGAGCGCTCCACCAGCGACCGCCACGTCGCCGCGGGCAGCGCCTCGCCCACCAGCTCCTGCAGCAGCCGCTGGGCCGGGGCCGGTTCCAGCCCGCCCAGCTCGATGCGGTCGACGGTGCGGTCGGCGACGGCGGCGAAGGTGGCGCCCAGCTCGGCGGAGACCTCCTCACCGCGGAAGGTGGCCACCAGCAGCACGCCGGGCTGCCCCTGGTGGGCGAGGTGACGAAAGATCTGCAGGGTCTCCCCGTCGGCGCGGTGCAGGTCGTCCACGGCCACCACCACCGGCCCCCCGGCGCTGCGCCCGGCCAGCGCCCCGGTGAGCGCCGAGGCCAGCTCGAACGGGGTGCTGGCCTCGGCACCGTCCAGCGACCGCAGCACCTCCCGCCACGCCCAGCCGGCCGGCGCACCGTCCACCTCGGCGCAGCGGCCCCGCACCACGGTGGCCGTCGCCGCCGACTCGTCGCAGAACCGCTCCACCAGCGCGGACTTGCCGAACCCGGCCTCGGCGCACACCCACACCACCGCCAGCCGGTCGCGCGCCTGCTCGGCCGCGCGCCGCAGCCGGGCCAGCTCGGCGTGCCGGCCGACGAAGCCCGCCCCGGAGCGGCGCGCCACCGCGGGCGGGGCCGGCGGGACGACGCGGGCGGCCGCGGGCGGGGCCGGCGGGACGGGGACCTGCAGGTGCTCGGCGTGGGCGAGGATGTCCGCCTCCAGCGCGCGCACCGCGGGGCTGGGGTCCACGCCCAGCTCCGCCACCAGCCGGCTGCGCAGCGAGCTCAGCTCGGCCAGCGCCTCACCCTGCCGTCCGGCCCGGTACAGGGCCGTTGCCAGGGCGTGCACCGCCTGCTCGCGCAACGGGTGGGCCCGCACGTGCTGGGCGAGGTCGGCCGCCACCAGCTGCGCGGAGCGCCCCAGCTGCAGCCCCGCGGTGGCCCGCAGCTCCACCGCGCTCGCGCGCAGCTCGCCCAGGCGCCGCGCCTCCGCGGCGGCCCAGGGCTGGTCCGGGTAGGCGGCGTAGGGCTCGTCGGTCCACAGCGCCAGCGCCTGCTCCACCAGGGCGGTCACCTGGTGCGCGTCGGTGACCTCGCCAGCGCGGGCCAGCAGCGCCTGGAAGTGCCAGGCGTCCACCGACTCGGTGGGCAGCGCCAGCAGGTAGCCCGGCGCGGCGCTGACGATCACCGCCGCCGGGCGTCGCCGCGGCCGGTCGGGCTCCAGCCGCTTGCGCAGGTGGGAGATGTAGGCCTGCAGGGCGCCGCTGGCCTTGGGCGGCGGGTGGCCCGCCCACAGGTCGTCCAGGAAGCGGTCGGCGGAGACCACCCGGCGGCCCGCCGCCACCAGCAGCCCCAGCACCGCGCGCTGGCGCGGACCGCCGAGCTCGAGGGGAGTCCCGTCGAGCTCGGCGCGCACCGTGCCGAAGATGCTGACCCGCACCACCCTCAGGAGGGTACGGTCGTCGGCGTCTCGGATCGAGCCCTTTCCGCAGGTCGCAGGGGCTTGCGCTGCCCGGGAAGCCGGGAGTCCAGCCAGGCCGGCAGCCACCAGGCCCGCTCGCCGAGCAGCACCATCACCGACGGCAGCAGCACCATCCGCACCACCGTCGCGTCCACCGCGATGGCGGTGGCCATGCCCACGCCCACCATCTTCACGGTGAGGTCGGTGTCGGTGGCGAAGGCCAGGAACACCGACACCATGATCAGCGCCGCGCAGGTGATCACCCGCCCGGTGGCGCCGATGCCGCGGTGCACGCTGCCGGCCGCGTCCCCGGTGCGCAGCCACTCCCGGCGGATGCGCGAGACCAGGAACACCTCGTAGTCCATGGACAGCCCGAACAGCACGGTGAACAGCAGGATCGGCACCCAGGTGGACACCGGCGTGGCGTGCGGCAGCCCGAGCAGGGTGGCGCCCCAGCCCCACTGGAACACCATGGTGAGCACTCCGTAGGCGGCGCCGACGCTCAGCAGGTTCAGCGCGGCAGCCTTCAGCGCGATCGGCACCGAGCGGAACACCACCACCAGCGCCAGCACCGACACCGCCACCACGAAGCTGATCACCACCCACAGCCGGACCGCCAGCTTGTCGGCGATGTCGGCGAACACCGCGGTGGTGCCGGTGACCATCACGCCCGGCTCCAGCACGTCCGCGCGCAGGTGGCGGATGAGCGCCGCCGCGGCCGGGTCCTGCGGGCTGGTGCTCGGCTGCACCTGCACCAGCGCCGCGGTGCCCGCCTGGTTCAGCACCGGCGGGGCCACCTGGGCGATCCCGGGGGTGCTCTGCAGCGCGGTGACGGTCTGCGCCACCCGCTCGGTCCGGCCGTCGCGCAGGTCGACGGCCACCACCAGCGGCCCGTTGGCGCCGGGCCCGAAGCCCGCCTCCACCAGGTCGTAGGCCCGCCGGGTGGTCTGGGAGTCCAGCCCGCTGCCGGCGTCCTGCGGCCAGGTGCGCATAGCCAGCGCGGGCGCGGCCAGCAGCAGCAGCAGGGTGAGCGCCGCCAGGCCCCACGCCACCGGGCGGCGGCTCACCCGCACGGCCCAGCGCGCCGAGAGCGGGGTGGTGCCGGCGCGGGCGCGGCGGCGCCCGGCCCGGCCCAGCAACCGGTGCCCGGCCGCCCCGCACAGCGCGGGGACCAGGGTGATGGCGGTGAGCACCACGCACAGCACCACCAGCCCGGTGGCGTAGCCGAAGGAGGTGAACACCGGCAACCCGCTGAGCCCCAGGCCCAGCAGCGACAGCAGCACCGTGGCCCCGGCGAACACCACCGAGGTCCCCGCCTCGGCGTTGGCGTCGGCGGCAGCGTCCACCGGGGCCCGGCCCTCGTGCAGGTGCTCGGTGAACCGGGTGAGCAGCAGCAGCGCGTAGTCGATGCCCACCCCGATGCCCACCATGGCGGCGACGAACGGGGCAGAGGTGCTGATGTCGGTGACCGCGGCGAGCAGGGTGATGCCGGCCGAGCCCACCCCCAGCCCGAACAGGGCCACCAGCAGGGGGAGCCCGGCGGCGAGCACGGAGCCGAAGGCCAGCAGCAGCACCACCGCGGCGACGGCCAGGCCGATGAGCTCGGCGGAGCTGCCCCCTTCCTGGGCGTCCTCGGCCACCAGCCCACCCAGCTCCACCTGCACCCCGGCGTCGGTGGCGGGCCCAGCGGCCGCGCGCAGCGCGTCCACCCCCTCGGTGCCGGCGAAGTCGGTGACCGGGATGGAGTACTGCACCACCAGCAGCGCGGTGCGCCCGTCGGCCGACCAGCGCGGGCTCACGGTGCTGACGCCGTCCAGGGTGGCGGTGCGCTCGCGCACCTGCTCGACCGTGGCGGCCTCCAGCGGTGCCCCAGCGCGGTGCAGGACGACGCGGGCCTCGTCCCCGGCGGACTGCGGGAAGCTCTCCCGCAGGAAGGCGGTGGCCGCGGTCGACTCGGTGCCGGGGGTGTCGTAGTTGTCGTGCGGGGCGGCGCCCAGCTGGGCGGCCGCCCCGAGGGCAGCGACGAGCACCACCACCCAGGCTGCGACGGTCCGCCAGGGGTGCAGGGCGCAGGCCCGTCCGAGCCTGCTCAGCAACGTGCTCATGATGAGGTCCTTGTCCGAGAGCGGTCTGGGGGATCAGGCGAAGGTGCCGGTGGGGTCGAGGCGGTGGCGCAGCTCGGTCAGCCGGGCGTGCACCGCCGGTGGCCAGGCGTCGCTGAGCGGGTGCGCGTCGTCGACGGGGCCGTGGAAGTTCAGCTGCGTGCCGCAGTCGTAGCGGCCCAGCCCGGCCAGCAGCGCGTCGGCGGCAGCGGGCACGGCGGTGGCGAAGAGCTCGGGCACCGGCACGCCCAGCACGCTCACCAGGTACTCCGCCTGCCGGCCGCCCACCGCGTTGCCGCCGGCCGGCTCGTGGCGCAGCGCCCCGCCGAGGTGGCGCAGCTCCACCGCCATCAGCGGGCTGGCCGGGTCCTGCATCGGCTCGGTGACGGCCTGCACGACGGTGTCTCGGGCCGTGGCGCTGTCCACTCCGTGCAGCAGGCGGCCGCGCTGCCAGGACGGCATGGGCTCGGCGCCCTCCGCCTGCTGGGCGGCCAGGGTGGCGGAGCTGTGCTCGCCGAAGGTCGCCAGCACCGGGGTGTGTCCGGCCAGCAGCTGCTCCACCAGCCGCGCGCCGGTCTCGGGGGTGCCCTCGTGGCAGAGCTGCAGCTGCAGCACGTGCTGGCCGCGCAGGGGTGGGGGCAGTGCGGGCAGGTCGGGCAGGTGCAGCACGGTGGCCGAGGAGCTCACCGACTCCGGCGCGCTGCGGGTCCACGCCAGGTAGCCGGCCAGCCCGGCGGTGACCTGCTCGGCGGGCAGCCAGGCGGTGCCCGCGTGCAGGCGGGGCGCGGGCTGCAGGGCCAGGGTGAGCGCGGTGACCACACCCAGGCCGGTCTTGCCGCCGCGCAGCGCCCAGAACAGGTCCGGGTGCTGCGCGGCGTCGACGGTGCGGACCATGCCGTCGGCGGTGACCACCTGCATGGCGAGCACGTGGTCGGCGGCGAAGCCGCGCGGGCGGGCCAGCGGGCCGATGCCGCCGCCCAGGGTGAAGCCGACGACGCCGACGGTGGGGTAGGTGGCGCCCACCGGGGCCAGCCCGACGGCGTCGCAGGCGTCGAGCACCGGGCCCCAGGTGGTGCCCGCGCCCACGGTGACGGCGCCGGCCACGGGGTCCACGTCGATGGTGTCCAGCCGGTGGGTGAGCAGCAGCAGCCCGCCCACCGCCGGGGCGGTGGTGCCGTGGCCGGTGGTCTGGGTGGTGACCGCGAGCCCGTGGCGGGTGGCCACCGCGACGGCGGCGGCGACGTCGGCGGGCTCGGCGGGCTCCACCACCACCAGGGGCTGGTGGGTCACCGCCCGGTTGTGGCCGGTGACGAGGTGGTCGTAGTCGGGGTCGTGCGGGTAGCGCAGCCGGCCGCGGACCGATCCGCGGAGCTCGGCGACAGCGTCGGGGGGCAGGGGCTGGGGGTGGGTGGTGGTCATGTCCACCACGGTGGGGCGCGGCGGTTGCGGCGCACTTGCAGCCGGCTAGCGGCCCGTCCGCAAGTGTCGCTCCTCCGGAGACGGAGCGGGCGCTACTCCGGGCCGCCGGGGTTGCACTCGGCGTCCACGGTGGCGCGGTAGCCCACGTCGGGGCGCCACTGCTCGAGGTTCCACGAGGGCTTGGCCGGCTCGAACAGCCGCGCGAGCTCCCAGTGGCAGCGGAACTGGTCGTGCAGCGATGCGGTGTCGGCCCCCGGAGCCGCGGCCACCACCTCGGCCCAGGCCGCGGTGCCCGCGGCGGTGCTGGCCGCGGCGCGACCGGCGGCGCTGGGGTACACGCGCAGCGTGCGGCCCTTGGCGGTGTCCACCCACTGCACGCGCTCGACGTAGAGCGGAGCTGCGGCAACGGGGCTGGTGGTGGGGGCGACGCTGGACGAGGACGGCACGGACGAGGACGGCACGGCCGGTGCGGACACGTCAGGCGTGGCGCACCCCACCAGCGGGAACCCCACCAGCGCGCACCCCAGCACGGCGAGGCCCACGCGTCCCACCCGCCAGCGCGCCACGTCAGCGAGCGTAGGGGAGTGAGCGATGCGGCCACCCAGGACGAGCGCTGCGGTCAGGGGTTCCTTAGCTACCGGGCAGTAACATCGTGCCGGTCAGCGCGACTGCTGACTCGTTTGTTCTCTTCTTTGGAGGCTCCATGTCAGGTTCGTCCGGCGCTCCCCAGGCGTTCATCTACGACGCCGTGCGCACCCCACGCGGCAAGGGCAAGAAGGGCGCCCTGCACGGCGTCAAGCCCGTCACCCTCACCGCGGGCGTGCTCTCCGCGCTCGCCGAGCGCAACGACCTGGACACCTCCCGGGTCGACGACGTCGTCCTCGGCGTCGTGTCCCCGGTGGACGAGCAGGGCGCGGACATCGCCCGCACCGCCGTCATGGTCGCCGGCTGGGACGAGAGCGTCGCCGGTGTGCAGCTCAACCGCTTCTGCGCCTCCGGCCTGGAGGCCGTGAACCTGGCCGCCGCCAAGGTCGCCTCCGGCTTCGAGGACCTCGTGGTCGCCGGCGGCGTGGAGTCCATGTCCCGCGTCCCGATGGCCTCCGACGGTGGCGCCTGGTTCGCCGACCCGGAGACCAACCTCAAGGCGAACTTCGTGCCCCAGGGCATCGGCGCCGACCTCATCGCCACCCTCGAGGGCTTCAGCCGCCACGACGTGGACGCCTACGCCGCGCAGTCGCACGAGCGTGCCGCCGCCGGCTGGGCCGCGGGCCACTTCGACCGCTCCGTGGTGGCCGTGCGCGACCGCGTCGGCACCCTGCTGCTCGACCGCGACGAGACCGTCCGCCCCGGCACCACCCCGGAGATCCTGGGCAAGCTGCGCTCGGCCTTCGCCGACCAGGGCGCCATCGGCTTCGACACCGTGGCCATCGACCGCTACCCGCAGGTGGAGCGCATCAACCACGTGCACACCGGCGGCAACTCCTCGGGCATCGTCGACGGCGCCGCCGCGGTGCTGATCGGCAACGAGCAGGCCGGCCGCGACCTGGGCCTGACCCCGCGGGCGCGCATCGTCGCCACCGCCGTCATCGGCAGCGAGCCCACCATCATGCTCACCGGACCGGCCCCGGCCGCCCGCAAGGCACTGCAGCGCGCCGGCCTCACCGCCGACGACATCGACCTGTTCGAGATCAACGAGGCCTTCGCCTCGGTGGTGCTGAAGTTCCAGCGCGACCTCGACCTCGACCCGGCCAAGGTCAACGTGCTCGGTGGCGCCATCGCCATGGGCCACCCCCTGGGCGCCACCGGCGCCATGATCCTGATGACCCTCGCCGACGAGCTGGAGCGCCGCCAGCTCCGTCGCGGCCTCGCCACGCTCTGCGTCGGCGGCGGCATGGGCATCGCCACCATCATCGAGAGGGTCTGACCCACCATGACCAGCGAATCTATGAACACTGACAGCTCGGCTATCACGTACGACCGCGACGCCGACGGTGTCGTCACCCTCACCCTGGACGCCCCGGGCCGCTCCGCGAACACCATGGACGCGCTGTTCCGCAGCTCGCTCAAGGAGACCGTCGAGCGGCTCACCGCCGAGCGCGAGCAGGTCACCGGCATCGTCATCACCTCGGCCAAGAAGACCTTCTTCGCCGGCGGTGACCTCAACGAGCTCATCAAGGTCACCCCGGAGACCGCCCAGGACTTCGCCGCGGGCGGCAACGAGATGAAGGGCCACCTGCGGGCCATCGAGACCATGGGCGTGCCCGTGGTCGCCGCGATCAACGGCGCCGCCCTCGGTGGCGGCTGGGAGATCGCGCTGTCCTGCCACCGCCGCATCGCGGTGAACAACCCCAAGATCAAGCTGGGCCTGCCCGAGGTCACCCTGGGCCTGCTGCCCGGTGGCGGCGGCGTGGTCCGCACCGTCCGGCTCATCGGCCTGGCCGCGGCGCTGCCGCTGCTCACTGAGGGCCGCCAGCTCACCCCGGAGAAGGCCCAGCAGGCGGGCCTGCTGCACGAGCTGGTGGAGACGCCGGACGAGCTGCTCACCGCGGCCAAGGCCTGGATCAAGGACAACCCCACCAGCGCCCAGCCCTTCGACGCCAAGGGCTACCAGATCCCCGGCGGCAGCGTGCGCGACGCCGGCATGATGATGGCCGCCATCCCGGCCATGCTGCGCAAGAAGACCCACGGCACCCAGCCCGCCCCCGAGGCGATCGTCTCCGCCGCCGTGGAGAGCATGAACGTCGACGTGGACACCGCCCTGCGGGTGGAGACGGCCTACCTGGCCGAGCTCGCCGCCGGGCAGATCTCCAAGAACATGATCAGCGCGTTCTTCTTCCAGCTCAACCAGATCAACGGCGGCGGCTCGCGGCCTGACGGTCCGGCCAAGCGCACGCCCACCAAGATCGGCGTCATCGGCGCCGGCATGATGGGTGCGGGCATCGCCCACGTCGCCTCCACCCGGGGCATCGAGGTCGTCCTGGTCGACGCCAGCCTGGAGGCCGCCGAGCGCGGCAAGAAGCACGGCGCCGACATCCTGGACGCCAAGGTGGCCAAGGGCCGCCTGGCCCAGGACAAGCGGGACGCCACCCTGGCCCTGGTCACCCCCGTGGACGACGCCGCCCAGGTGGCCGGCTGCGACCTGGTGATCGAGGCCGTGTTCGAGGACCGCAAGGTCAAGGCCGAGGTGCACAACAAGGTCGCCGCTGCGGCGCCGGAGGCCACCATCGCCTCCAACACCTCCACCCTGCCCATCACCGGGCTGGCCTCGGCGGTGCCGGACCCGGCCAAGTTCGTCGGCATGCACTTCTTCTCCCCGGTGCACAAGATGCAGCTGGTCGAGCTGATCCGCGGCGAGAAGACCAGCGACGAGACGCTGGCCTTCGCCTTCGACACCGTGCTCGCGCTGGGCAAGACGCCCATCGTGGTCAACGACGCCCGCGGGTTCTTCACCTCCCGGGTGTTCGGCACGTTCACCAGCGAGGGCCAGGCCCTGCTGGGCGAGGGCGTGCCCGCGGCGCGCATCGAGACCGAGGCCCTCAAGGCCGGCATGCCGGTGGGCCCGCTGGCGGTGTCCGACGAGGTGTCCATGACGCTGATGCTGGCCATCCGCAAGCAGACCCTGGCCGACATCGCCGAGACCGGCGACAGCAGCGGCATGAGCGCCGACCACCCGGGCTTCGCGGTGACCGACAAGATGGTCAACGAGTTCAACCGCCCGGGCAAGGCCAAGGGCGCCGGTTTCTACGACTACCCCGAGTCCGGCGGCAAGCGCCTGTGGCCCGGGCTGGCGGAGAACTTCGGCAAGGCCGACGGCGGCGCCGAGCTCACCGGCCAGGACATCCGGGACCGCTTCCTCTTCGCGGAGGCCCTGGAGTCGGTGCGCTGCGTGGAGGAGGGCGTCATCGACTCCGTCGCCGACGCCAACATCGGCAGCATCTTCGGCATCGGCTACGCCCCCTGGACCGGTGGCGTGCTGCAGTTCCTCAACGGCTACGGTCTGCCGCAGGCGGTGGAGCGGGCCAAGGAGCTGGCCGAGCGCTTCGGCGAGCGGTTCGCCCCGCCCGCGCTGCTGGTCGCCAAGGCCGAGGCCGGCGAGCAGTTCTAGAGCTCTCCCCGCGCACCCAGCACCGCCCCGTGACCCCTGGTCGCGGGGCGGTGCTGCTCGTTCAGGGGCCGGCCGCTCAGCGCTGCTGCGCGGCCAGGTAGGAGCCGGGTGAGTGCCCGGTCCACCGCCGGAACGCCCGGTGCAGGGCGCTGGCCTCGGAGAAGCCCAGCCGCACGGCCAGCTCGTCCAGCGGCTCGTGGGCGTCGGTGATGCTGGCGGTGGCCAGGTCACGGCGCAGCGCGTCGCACACCGCCGAGTAGGAGGTGCGCTCGGCGGCGAGGTGGCGGCGCAGCGACGCCGGGCTGTAGCCCAGCCGGGCGGCCACGTGCGGCAGCGTGGGCAGCAGCCCGGTGGCGGCCAGGTCCTCACCCACCACCCGGCGCACCGCGGCGGCGCGGCTGGTGCCGTGCTCGCGGCGGGCCAGCAGGTCGGCCGGAGAGCTGCGCAGGAACCCGGCCAGCGCCCGCTCGTCGCGCTGCACCGAGGTGTGCAGATCCGCGGTGTCCAGCACCAGCGCGCTGCACGGCTGGTCGAAGACCACCGGCGCCCCGAACAGCTGGGTGTACTCCCCGCGGTGCGCCGGCGGGGGATAGGCCAGCTCCACCGCCAGCGGCACGATCGGCGCCCGCACCAGCCAGCTGGCAAAGCGGTGCCAGATCATCAGCAGCGACTCGGTGAGGAACACCCCGGGCCCAGGCGCCAGCTCCAGCCGGGTCTGCTCCGCACCCACCTGCAGCCGAAACCGCGGCCCACCGGGAAAGAGGTGGTAGAACGCGGTGGCCCGGGTCAGCGCGGTGCGCAGGTCGGGGCAGTGCACCGCCAGCAGCCCCATGGTGGCGAAGGTGCCGCGCCGGCTGGGCACCGGCCAGTGCCCCATCAGCTCGTCGTCCAGGTGGTCCCACACCCCGCGCACCAGCCGGGCGAACTGCTCGGTGGACACCACCGGCGGGCCACCATCGCCGTCGAGCCCGGTGCCGTCGAGTCCGGTGCCGTCGAGCCCGGTGCCGTCGATGCCGGCACTGGCGAGCAGCTCGGCCCGCTCGTCCGCGACCACTCCCTGCAGCACCGCCCGCACGTGGTGGCTGCCGATCCCTGCGCTGGGCACGTCCGTCAGTCGGCGGCGGCCACGAGCGGCTCCAGGGTGAGCCCGGGGTGCTCCTTCTGGATGTACTGCAGGCGCCACTTGTCGCTGACCAGCGCCAGCAGCACCCCGTCGCTGCGGGTGAACACCTCGATGCCGCGCTGGCGGTTGAGCTCGTCGGCCGACTCCGCGTTGGTGCGCCGGGCCAGCGAGTAGCCCAGGTTCTCCATCTTGGCCTCGACGTCGAACTCGGCCTTCATCCGCGCGGCCACCACCTCGAACTGCATGGGGCCCACCGCCGCCAGCACTGGGGAGGCGTCGCCGCGGAGGTCGTTGCGCAGCACCTGCACCACGCCCTCGGAGTCCAGCTGGTCCACCGCGCGGCGGAACTGCTTGTACTTGCCGGCGCTGTCGGCCCGCAGCACCGCGAAGAACTCCGGCGCGAAGCTGGGCATCGGCGGGTAGCGCACCGGCTCCTCGGTGTAGAGGGTGTCGCCGGGGCGCAGGGTGAGCGCGTTGACCAGGCCCACCACGTCGCCGGGGTAGGCGGTCTCCACCGTGGAGCGCTCGCGGCCGAACACCGACTGGGCGTACTTGGTGGTGAACGGCTTGCCGGTGGCGGCGTTGGTCACCACCATGCCCCGCTCGAAGGTGCCCGAGCACACCCGGATGTAGGCCAGCCGGTCGCGGTGCGCGGAGTCCATGCCCGCCTGCACCTTGAACACCACCGCGCTGAAGGGTGCCGTCACCGGGCGGGGGTGACCGTCCACGTCAGGACGGTCACCCGGCGGGGGAGCGAGGTCGACCAGCGCGTCCAGGATCTGGTGCACGCCGAAGTTGAGCATCGCCGAGCCGAAGATCACCGGGGAGGTGCGCCCGGCCAGGAACTGCTCCTGGTCGTGGTCGGCGCCGCTGATGCTCAGCAGCTCGCTCTCCTCCACGGCGTTGCCCCAGTCCACGCCCTCGCGCGCCGCGGCCGCCTCGGCGTCCATCAGCTCCTCGGGGGCGATCTTGGCGCCGCCGGCGGTGCGGGTGAAGCGGATGTAGGAGTCGTTGGTGCGGTCCAGCAGGCCGCGGAAGTCGCCGGCGATGCCCACCGGCCACAGCAGCGGGGTGGGCTTGAGGCCGATGCGCTCCTCGATCTCGTCCATCAGCTCCAGCGGCGCCTGGCCCGGCCGGTCCCACTTGTTGATGACGGTGATCACCGGGATGCCGCGGTGGCGACAGACCTGGAACAGCTTGAGGGTCTGCGGCTCCAGGCCCTTGGCGGCGTCGATGAGCATGACGGCGGCGTCGACGGCGGTGAGCACCCGGTAGGTGTCCTCGGAGAAGTCGGCGTGGCCGGGGGTGTCGACGAGGTTGATCACCGTGTCGCGGTAGGTGAACTGCAGCGCGGTGGAGGTCACCGAGATGCCGCGGGCCTTCTCCATCTCCATCCAGTCGGAGACGGTGGAGCGGCGGCCGGCCTTGCCGTGGATGGCACCGGCCTCGGAGATCACCTTGGCGTGCAGGGCGAGGGCCTCGGTGAGCGTGGACTTTCCGGCGTCGGGGTGGCTGATCACGGCGAACGTGCGCCTGCGGGCGACCTCGTTGGCCACTGCCAGCCCGGCACGGTCGCTCGCGAGACGCTCCTCGGAAGCCGGTGCGGAGGGGGTCTGGGTCACGAGTGGTCCTTTCGGGTGGTCAGCACCCCAGGGTATCGCTCCGGCAAATGTGGCCGGTGCCCGCGTTTCCTGCCGAGCCCTGCAGAGGTTTGGGGCAACGCCCTCTATTGTGTTACCCGTGAGTACGTTTACCGAGACCCTGTACCGCACCGCTGCCACCTCCCCGAACGGGATGGTCACCGGTGAGCCGGATGCACCCCTGCGCCGCAGCTGGGGCGAGATCCACGCGCTGGCCCGCAAGGGCGCCGGTGCGCTGGCCGCCGCGGGGGTGGGCCCCGGTGACGCAGTCACCATCCTGGCCGGTGAGTCGGTGGAGATCGCCCCGGCGATCCAGTCGGCGTGGATGCGTGGCGCCAGCGTCACCATGCTGCACCAGCCCACCCCGCGCACCGACCTGGGCGTGTGGGCCGAGGAGACCATGACGGTGCTGGACATGGTCGGCGCCAGCGTCGTCCTGCTCGGCGAGCCCTTCGGCGCCATCAAGCCGCTGCTGGAGGAGCGCAAGGTCGCCGTGGTGGAGATGGCTGACCTGGTCACCGGCCCGGACACGGACCCGCTCGAGGTGGACGAGGACGCCACGGCGCTGCTGCAGCTGACCTCGGGCTCCACCGGGACCCCCAAGGGCGTGCGGATCACCCACCGCAACCTCAACGCCAACATCCTGGGCATGGCCAAGGGCGCCAACTTCGACTACGGCAACGACGTCATGGTCAGCTGGCTGCCGCTGTTCCACGACATGGGCATGGTCGGGTTCCTCACCGTGCCGATGACCCTGGGCGTGGACCTCATCTCCATCACCCCGATGGACTTCCTGCGCTCCCCGCTGCTGTGGCTGGAGCTGATCAGCCGCTACAAGGGCACCATCACCGCCGCCCCGAACTTCGCCTACGCCGTGGTCGCCAAGCGCCTGGCCAAGGAGGAGGACGGCAAGTACGACCTGTCCTCCATGCGCTTCGCGCTCAACGGCGCCGAGCCGATCGACCCGGCCGCGGCGTTCAGCTTCCTGGAGGCCGGGGCCCGCTTCGGCCTGCGCTCCTCGGCGATGGTTCCCGCCTACGGCATGGCCGAGTCCACCCTGGCCATCTCCTTCCACCCGCTGGACACCGACCTCATCGTGGACACGGTGGACACCGACGCGCTGGAGCGCGACCGGGTGGCCAAGCCCGCCACGGGGGAGAACACCCGCGGCTTCCCGAGCCTGGGTCTGCCGCTGGAGGGCATCGAGGTGCGCACCGTCGACCCGGAGGGCAACGTGCTGCCCACCCGCGGGGTCGGCGTGCTGCAGCTGCGCGGCGAGCCGATCACCCCCGGCTACCTCACCGTGGACGGCCCGCAGGACATCCGCGACGACGAGGGCTGGCTGGACACCGGTGACGAGGGCTACGTCACCGAGGACGGCCACGTGGTGGTCTGTGGCCGCGTCAAGGACGTCATCATCATGGGTGGGCGCAACATCTACCCCACCGACATCGAGCGGGCCGCAGCCACCGTCGCCGGGGTGCGTGCCGGCAACGTGGTGGCCGTGCGGATGGAGGCCGGCGAGCGCCGGGAGTCCTTCGCCGTGGTGCTGGAGAGCAACCAGCACGCCGACGAGGCCCAGGTGGAGCGCATCCGCAAGGAGGTGACCGCCGCGGTGGTCAGCGCCACCGGGGTGCGCCCGCGCAACGTCACGGTGCTGGCCCCGGGCTCGGTGCCCAAGACGCCGTCGGGCAAGCTGCGCCGCTCCACCTCGGTGGCCCTGGTCAGCTAGTCCCCGCACACACAGCACCGCCAGACACAGCACCGCCCCGGCCGCACCTGCGGACCGGGGCGGTGCCGTGTCTGGGGAGGCACGGGGCTAGCGGGCGTGCACCACCTGCTGGGCGTCGGTGAGGCTGCGCACCAGCAGCAGCTCCACCGCGTCGGCGGCGTCGTCCACGGCGAGCTCCACCGCGGTGCGCTCGGAGCCCGCGAACGGCTTGAGCACGTAGTCCGCGGGATCCATCCGCCCGGGCGGGCGGCCGATGCCGACGCGCACCCGCAGGTAGTCCTTGCTGCCCAGCGAACGGCTGATGGAGCGCAGGCCGTTGTGCCCGCCCTCACCGCCACCGCGCTTGAGCCGCACGGTGCCCAGCTCCAGGTCGAGGTCGTCGTGCACCACCACCAGCTCGCTCACCCCGACCGAGAAGAACTTGACCGCCGAGCTGACCGGGCCGCCGGCCTCGTTCATGAACGTGCGCGGCTTGACGAGGACGGTGCGCCGGTTCGCCAGCCGCCCCTCCACCACCTCGGCGTTGCTGCGCTTGTGCGCGCTGAAGCGTCCACTCATCCGGGCCGCGAGCAGGTCGGCGACGAGGAAGCCGACGTTGTGGCGGGTGCGGGCGTAGGACGGTCCCGGGTTGCCCAGACCCACGACCATGGCGGGCAGCGCGGGGTCGGGCGGGGCCGCGGCGACCGCGGTAGCGCTGGCGTGGGCGCTCGGGCGGCCCGGCGCCGCAGCGGGCGGTCCGGGAGTGTGGTCGGGCATCGGTCCTCTTCGGAGTGTGGGGGTCAGCCGGACGCACCAGCGGCGCGCCACCCGCAGAAGGGGAGACGCGCCGCCGGTGTGACTGCGTTGAGCGAGAGGCTCAGCTCTGGTCGGCCTCGGAGGCGTTGTCCGCGGCGGGGGCCTCGTCGGCCACGGTGCCCTCGTCCGGAGCATCCTCCACCACGCCGGCGCCCTCGGTGTCGAGCTCGGCCTCCAGCGCGGCCTCGGAGGGGGCCTCCACGATGTTGACGACCAGCATCTCCGGGTCGGAGACCAGGGTCGCGCCCTCGGGCAGCGCGAGGTCGCTGGCGACGATCTGCGTGCCGACGGGGCGGCCGTCGATGGACACCTCGATCTGCTCCGGGATGGTCATGACGTCGGCCTCGACCTCGACCGTGCTGGCGTCCTGGGTGACCAGGGCGCCGGGGGCCGGGTCGCCGACGATGGTGACGGGGATCTCGACGTTGACCTTCTCGCCGCGACGGATCACCAGCAGGTCGGCGTGCTCGATGTAGTTGCGCAGCGGGTGCACGACGACGGTCTTCACCAGCGCCAGGTGCTCCTCGCCGTCGGCGGTGACGGTGATGACGGCGTTGGTGCCGTGGGCGCGCAGCACGCGGGCGAACTCCAGCGCGGGCAGCGCCAGGTGCACGGGGTCGGTGCCGTGGCCGTAGACCACGGCGGGGACCTTGCCGGCGTTGCGGGTGCGGCGGGCAGCACCCTTGCCGAACTCGGTGCGCTTCTCAGCGTTGAGGGTGATGTTCTCGGCCACGATGACTCCTTGGTGCGGTTCTTGGTGCGACAGCTGGTCCGGGGCCCGGCGAGGGGTGGACACGTCACAGCCGTGCGTCGTCAAGACCGCAGCCGCGTCGATCACGGGACCCTGCACGTGCGGGTCACCCTCGCCGAGACAACTGGGGAAGCCTACCGCACCACCGCGACCGCTCCGCACCGACGGGCGTGCGGGGAGGCTCAGTCCCCGCGCTCGGCCCGCAGCCGGGCGTTGTCGCTCTCCAGCTGGCTGTTGTCCGAGGTGAGCTCGTCGTTGCTCCGGCGCAGGCGCACGTTGTGCTGCTCCAGCTCCACGATGTGGGCGACCCCGACCAGGTTGACCCCGGCCTCCACCAGCTCCGCCACCCGCTGCAGCTGGCGCAGGTCGTCCTCGCTGTAGCGGCGGGTGCCCCCGTCGGTGCGCGAGGGCGCGACCAGCCCGCGGCGCTCGTAGAGCCGCAGCGTCTGCGGGCTGATGCCGGAGAGCTCGGCGGCCACCGAGATCCCGTACACCCCGCGCTGCGAGGCCGGTGTCTCCGCCATGCTTGCTCCATCCACCAGCACCGGCACGAACGGCGCCAGACTAGCAGCCGCCGTGCAGATAATCTGCTAGCTGTGCCGCAGATTATCCGCCGTGCGGCTGCGGGTGAGCAGCGACGGGTTCAGGCGTCGCCGTCGAAGAGGCTGGTCACCGAGCCGTCCTCGAAGACCGCCCGGATGGCGCGGGCCAGCAGCGGTGCGATGGAGAGCACCGTCAGCTGCGGGAACTGCTTGTCCTCGCCGATGGGCAGGGTGTTGGTGAAGATGACCTCGCGGGCGCCACAGGTGGACAGCCGCTCGGTGGCCGGGCCGGACAGCACGCCGTGGGTGGCGGCGATGATGACGTCCTTGGCCCCGGCGTCGCGCAGCACCTGCACGGCGCTGGCGATGGTGCCGCCGGTGTCGATCATGTCGTCGATGAGGATGCAGGTGCGCCCCTCGACGTCGCCGACCACGCGGTTGGCCTTGACCTGGTTGGGCACCCGCGGGTCACGGGTCTTGTGCACGAACGCGATGGGCACGCCGCCGAGGGTGTCGGCCCACTTCTCCGCCTGGCGGACCCGGCCGGAGTCGGGGGAGACCACGGTGACGTTCTCGTCGGGGTACTTGCTGGTGACGTACTCCGAGAGCAGCGAGGTGGCCAGCAGGTGGTCCACCGGGCCGTCGAAGAAGCCCTGGATCTGCGCGGTGTGCAGGTCCACGGTCATGATGCGGTCCGCGCCGGCGGTCTTGAACATGTCCGCGATGAGGCGGGCCGAGATCGGCTCCCGGCCGCGGTGCTTCTTGTCCTGCCGGGCGTAGGGGTAGAACGGCATGATCACGGTGATCCGCTTGGCGGAGGCGCGCTTGAGCGCGTCGACCATGATCAGCTGCTCCATCAGCCAGGTGTTGATGGGCGCGCAGTGGCTCTGCAGGACGAAGGCGTCACACCCACGCACCGACTCCTCGAAGCGCACGAAGATCTCGCCGTTGGCGAAGTCGCGGGCGGTCTGCGGGGTGATGGAGACGCCCAGCTGCTCGGCAACCTGGTCGGCCAGCTCGGGGTGCGCGCGCCCGGCAAAAAACATCAGGTTCTTCTTGGGCGTTGCGGGCATAGCGCTCACAGAGCTTCGCCGTCCTTAGGAGTTGAGAGGGTGGGGGTGGTGGGGGTCTGTGGTGCTGCTGCGGTGGCGCGGGTGGCCTCGGCGGCCTGCGCGGCGGCGGTGCCGGGGCGCTTGCGGGCGACCCAGCCCTCGATGTTGCGCTGGCGGCCCCCGGAGACGGCGAGCGCTCCCGGCGGCACGTCCTGGCTGACCACGGTGCCCGCGCCGGTGTAGGCGCCGTCGCCCACCCGCACCGGGGCGATGAACATGGTGTCGGAGCCGGTGCGGACGTGCGAGCCGATCTCGGTGCGGCTCTTGCTCACGCCGTCGTAGTTGACGAACACGCTGGAGGCGCCGATGTTGCTGTGCTCGCCCACGGTGGCGTCGCCGACGTAGGTCAGGTGCGGGACCTTGGAGCCGGCGCCGATGCTGGCGTTCTTGGTCTCCACGAAGGTGCCGATCTTGCCGGCCGCGCCCAGCACGGTGCCGGGGCGCAGGTAGGCGAACGGGCCCACCGTGGCATCCGCGCCGATCACGGCTTCGCTGCCGTGGGTGCGCACCACCGAGGCGTTCGCCCCCACGCGCACGTCGGTGAGGGTGGTGTCCGGCCCCACCTGAGCGCCGGTGTCCACCCGGGTGCGCCCGTGCAGCTGCACCCCGGGGTGCAGCTGCACGTCGGGGGCCAGCTCGACGGTGACGTCCAGCCAGGTGGTGGCGGGGTCGACCACGGTCACGCCGGCGCGCATCCAGCGCGCCAGCACCCGCCGGTTGAGCTCCGCGCCCAGCTGGGACAGCTGCACCTTGTCGTTGACGCCGGCCACCAGCCAGTCGTCGGTGACGGCGAGCCCGGCCACCCGGTGGCCGTCCGTGCGGGCACCGTGCACCAGGTCGGTCAGGTACAGCTCGCCCTGGGAGTTGTTGGTGTCCAGCCGACCCAGCCCGGTGCGCAGCACGGCCGCGTCGAAGGCGTACACACCGGAGTTGACCTCGGTGACCGCCAGCTGCTCCGGGGAGGCGTCCTTGTGCTCCACGATGGAGCTGACCTGCCCGGTGTCGTCGCGCAGCACCCGGCCGTAGCCGGTGGGGTCGGACAGGTGGGTGGTGAGCACGGTGACCGCGGCGTCCTGCTCGGTGTGCGCGGCCAGCAGCTCGCGCAGCGTCGCGGTGTCCAGCAGCGGCACGTCGGCGTAGGTCACCACCACGGTCCCGGTGAGGTCGGCGGGCAGCTCGGCCAGCGCGCACTGCACGGCGTGGCCGGTGCCGTTCTGCTCGGCCTGCACGGCGGCAGCGACGGGGCGGTCCAGCTCGGCAGCAACGTCGGCCACCGCCGCGCCGACCCGCTCGCGGTCGTGCCCGACCACGGCGACGAGGTGGCGGGGGGAGAGCCCGGCCGCGGCGTGCAGGGAGTGCGCGAGCAGGCTGCGCCCGCCCACCTGGTGCAGCACCTTCGGCAGGCTGGAGCGCATCCGCGTCCCGGCTCCGGCAGCCAGCACCACCACTGCGGCGGGTTCGGCGGATGGACCAGTGCGCATGCGTTCAGCCTGCATACCCGTAGAAGCTCCTCACGACAGTCTGGGGTCACACCGCACGGGCCACCGCACGCGGGTCGGCCGAGGCCAACCACTCGCAGTGATCCTACGGCCCGCCCGGTGCCGGGCGGGCGTCGCTCCGCCGCCAGGATTCGAACCTGAACCATCTGAACCAAAATCAGAGGTGCTGCCTTTACACCACGGCGGAAAGCATGCCCGACGATGGTCTCACGAGCGGAGCCCTGGGCGGACACGGCCATGGTCGGCGCCGGCGGTGGATAGGCTCGGTGCGCCAAGTGGTCACTGGTGACGCGGGCAGAGTGGAGCATCGTGTCAGCTGAGCAGCACCCCACCCCGCCCGTCCGGGCCCGGATGACCGGTTTGCAGCGCCGTGCGCAGCTTGTGGACGTCGCCCGTGCCCTCTTCGCCGAGCGCGGCTACGCCGCGACGTCGGTGGAGGAGATCGCGCTGCGTGCCGGGGTGAGCAAGCCGGTGGTGTACGGCCACTTCGGTGGCAAGGACGGCATCTACGGCGTGGTGGTGGAGCAGGAGACCCAGGAGCTGCTGCGGCGGATCAGCACCGCGCTGTCGGTCGGGCAGCCGCGGGTGCGCTCGGCCGCGCACCCACGGGTGCGCCTGGAGCAGGCGGCCATGGCGCTGCTCACCTACGTGGAGGAGTGCACCGACGGCTTCCGCGTGCTGGTGCGCGACTCACCGCCGTTCACCCTCACCGGCCACTTCTCCGGCCTGCTCAACGACGTGGCCAGCCAGGTGGAGCACATCCTGGGCCACGAGTTCGCCGAGCGCGGCTACCCGCGGCAGATGGCGCGGATGTACTCGCAGTCGCTGGTGGGCATGGTGGCGCTGACGGCGCAGTGGTGGCTGGACGAGCGGGTGCCGGACAAGCAGGCGGTGGCCGCGCACCTGGTGAACCTGTGCTGGAACGGGCTGGCGCACCTGGAGAGCACCCCGCGGCTGCGGGTGACCTGAGCGCCGCTGCTCATCCGGCGCCAGGCCGCCTGACCAGGCATTCTCTGCTCCATGGGTCACAGGATCACGGTGCTGGGCACCGGGTACCTGGGCGCCACCCACGCGGCGAGCATGGCCGAGCTGGGCCACGACGTGCTCGGGGTGGACGTGGACCCCGGCAAGGTGGCCAAGCTCAACGACGGCGAGGTCCCGTTCTACGAGCCCGGGCTGCAACAGATCCTGCAGGCGCACCTGGCCGGTGGCCGGCTGCGGTTCACCGGCTCCTACGCCGAGGCCGCCGCCTGGGGCGACGTGCACTTCCTCACCGTCGGCACCCCGCAGAAGACCGGCGAGCTCTCCGCCGACCTGACGGCCGTGGAGGCGGTGATCGACTCGCTGGCGCCGCTCCTCACCACGCCGGCGGTGGTCCTCGGCAAGTCCACCGTGCCGGTGGGCACCGCCGCCGTCCTCGGTGCGCGGCTGCGCGCGGTGGCCCCGGCCGGCGACGAGGTGGAGCTGGCGTGGAACCCCGAGTTCCTCCGGGAGGGCTTCGCCGTGCAGGACACCATCCATCCCGACCGGCTGGTCCTCGGCGTCGACGCGGACCGCCCGGGCACCGCCGAGCGGCTGACCCGGGAGATCTACGCGCAGCTGCTGGCCGAGGACGTCCCGCTGCTGGTCACCGACCTGGCCACCGCCGAGCTGGCGAAGGTGGCCGCCAACGCCTTCCTGGCCACCAAGATCTCCTTCATCAACGCCATCGCCGACGTCTGCGAGGCCGCCGGCGCGGACGTGGTGCGGCTGGCCGACGCCATCGGCTACGACGACCGCATCGGCCGTCGCTTCCTCAACGCCGGCATCGGGTTCGGCGGCGGCTGCCTGCCCAAGGACATCCGGGCGTTCATGGCCCGCGCCGGCGAGCTGGGCGTGGGCCACGCCATGGCCTTCCTGCGCGAGGTGGACAACGTCAACATGAGCCGCCGCGCCGCCATGGTCGAGCGCACCCGCCTCGCCGTCGGGGGCTCGCTGCTCGGCGCCCGGGTGGCGGTGCTGGGGGCGGCGTTCAAGCCCGACTCCGACGACGTGCGTGACTCGCCGGCGCTGAACGTGGCCGGGCAGATGCAGCTGCAGGGCGCCGCGGTGAGCGTGTACGACCCCAAGGCGACGGAGAGCTGCCGGCGGGTGTTCCCCACGCTCACCTACGCGACCACCGCGCTGGAGGCCTGCACCCGCGCCGACGCGGTGCTCGTGCTGACGGAGTGGGAGGAGTTCCGCCAGCTCGCCCCGGAGTCCCTCGCCGGCCAGGTCGGCGCCCGGGTCGTCATCGACGGCCGCAACTGCCTGGACCCGGCCCGCTGGCGGGCGGCGGGGTGGACCTACCTCGGAGTGGGCCGGCCCTGAGCCGGGGCCCTCAGCCGCCGGTGGGGGTGACCCGCAGCAGCTCGTCCCCGGAGCCGTTGTCGGTGGTGACGTAGAGGGCGCCGTCGGGGCCCTGCTGCACCGCGCGCAGCCGCCCGTGGGTGCCGTCCAGCTCGGGCAGCTGCACCACGTCGCTCACCTGGCCGGCGGGGTCCAGCCGCAGCACCAGCGCCTGCTGGCCCTTGAGCGCGGCCACCACCAGCCCGCCCTCCAGCGGACCCCACTGCGCGCCGGTGAGGAAGGTGGCGCCGGAGACCGCCTCGGTGGGATCTCCGGAGGACCACAGCGCCGCCACCGCGTCCGGGAAGCGTGCGGTGTCGGTCATCGGCACCGACTCGTCGTAGCTGGTCTCGGTGCCGCCCTGGCTGGGGTCCCACCCGTAGTTGGCGCCCGCGCGCAGCAGGTTCACCTCGTCGTCCACGTCCGGCCCGTGCTCGGCGGTGTACACCTGCCCGCTGCCCGGACGCACCGCGACGCCCTGCAGGTTGCGGTGGCCGTAGGTCCACACGTAGGGGTGCTCGGGCAGCGGGGCGCCGGGCAGGGCGGCACCCGTGGCCAGGTCGGCGCGCAGGGTCTTGCCGCCCAGCGAGCCCAGGTCCTGGGCCACGCCGGCGCGGGCGGTGTCGCCGGTGGCGACCAGCAGCTCGCCGGCGGGACCCAGCGCGAGCCGGCAGCCGGAGTGGCGCCCCGAGGGGTTCAGCGGGATGCCGGACAGCAGCGGGTCACCGACCCGAGTCGCGCTCGCGCCGTCGGCGGACAGCTGCCAGGTGCTCACCCGCACGTCCACCGCTCGCCCGTCCTGGGCGTGGGCCTGGCAGGTGGAGAACTGCCGGCTGCCGGCGAAGTCGGGGTGCACCAGCAGGCCCATCAGGCCCGCCTCGCCGCGGGCGTGGACGTCGGAGAGGTCGGCGCGCACCGCGGTGGTGACGCCGTCGCGCACCAGCTGCAGGCGCCCTGCCCGCTCGGTCACCAGCATCGACCCGTCCGGCAGGAACCCCACGTCCCAGGGGTGCTCCAGCCCGGCGGCCACGGTCTGCACCTGCAGCGCGGGGGTGCCAGGCGGCGGCGGGGCCGGGGGCGCGGTCGGCTCGGTGGTGCAGGCGCTCAGCAGCAGCACGGCGCCGAGCGCCCACGTGATCACCCTGGGTAGCTGCACCCCGCCAGTCTCACGGTCGCCGCTGTTGATCGCCAGGGGAGCCGGCGGCACCCGTCAAAGCCCCAGTACCGTGCAGCCCGGCCTAAACTTGAGGTGAGGCACCGCCCGGGTCGCGCAGATTCGGCGGTGGCCTGCCGTGCTCGCTGAACAACCTCTGGAGCTCCTCGTTGTCTGCACCGCTCGCCGGTCTGCTCGCCACTGCCCTTCCTGACTCCGCGCTGCAGGCGGTCACCGAGGCCGTCGGCGCGGCGCACCTGGAGCTCGAGGGCCCCAGCTCCGCCCGCCCGTTCGTCGTCGGCGCCCTCGCCCAGCAGGTGCCCGTGCTGGTGGTCACCGCCACCGGCCGCGAGGCCGAGGACCTGGGCGCCTCGCTCACCGAGATGCTCGGCGAGCACCGGGTGGCGGTGTTCCCCTCCTGGGAGACCCTGCCGCACGAGCGGCTGTCCCCGCGCGCGGACACCGTGGGCCGGCGCCTGCAGACGCTGCGCCACCTGGCCCACCCGGAGGAGAACCCCGGGGGCGAGCCGCTGCAGGTGGTGATCACCACGGTGCGCAGCCTGGTCCAGCCGATGGCGGTGGGGCTCGGCGAGATGGAGCCGGTGCGGATGAAGGTGGGCGAGGAGCACAGCTTCGACGGCGTGGTGCAGCGCCTGGTCGAGCTGGCCTACGCCCGGGTGGACATGGTGGGCAAACGCGGTGAGTTCGCCATCCGCGGCGGCATCCTGGACGTCTTCCCGCCCACCTGTGACCACCCGGTGCGGGTGGAGTTCTGGGGCGACGAGGTGAGCGAGCTGCGCGCCTTCGCGGTGGCCGACCAGCGCTCCCTGGACGACGTCGAGGTCGCCGTGCTGGAGGCGCCGGGCTGCCGGGAGATGCTGCTCACCGCCGACGTGCGGGAGCGGGCCCGTGCGCTGGCCGCCGACCACGCCGAGGACGCCGCCCTCACCGAGATGCTGGAGAAGCTGGCCGACGGCATCCCGGTGGAGGGCATGGAGGCCCTGCTGCCGGTGCTGCTGCCCGGCCAGCTGGAGCTGCTCACCGACGCGATGCCCACCGGCTCGCACGTGCTGCTGTGCGACCCGGAGAAGATCCGCACCCGCGCCCACGACCTGGTGCGCACCGGCCAGGAGTTCCTGGAGGCGTCCTGGACGGCGGCCTCGGTGGGGGCCGCCGCTCCGCTGGACCCCAAGGGGCTGAACCTGGGCGCCTCGGCCTACCGCGGCCTGGACGAGGTGCGCGAGAACGCCCAGCAGCACGGCACCCCGTGGTGGACGCTGAGCCCGCTGCTGTCCGGGCGCGACGGCTCCGGCGCGCTCACCCTGGACGTCACCGCCGTCAAGCCCGCCCGCGGGCTGGAGCCGGAGATCGCCGCCACCTTCGCCATGCTGCGCGCCCACTGCGCCTCCGGAGGCGCCGCCGCCGTGGTGGTGGCCGGCGCCGGCACGGCCCAGCGGGTGCTGGAGCGGCTGGTGGAGGCCGAGGTGTCGGCCGTGCGCGGCGAGCCCGGTGCCGCCCCCGAGCCCGGCCACGTCACCGTGCTGTGCGGCAGCCTCTCCGACGGCGTGGTGCTGCCCGGCGTCCGGCTGGTGGTGGTCTCGGAGTCCGACCTCACCGGCAACCGGGCCGCCGCCACCACCGACGGCCGCCGGCTGCCCGCCAAGCGGCGCAACCAGGTGGACCCGCTCGCCCTGAACGCCGGTGACCTGGTGGTGCACGACCAGCACGGCATCGGCAAGTTCGTGGAGATGGTGGAGCGCACGGTCGGCGGCGCCCGCCGGGAGTACCTGGTGGTGGAGTACGCGCCCAGCAAGCGCGGCCACCCCGGCGACCGGCTGTTCGTCCCGATGGACTCCCTGGACCAGCTCTCCCGCTACGTCGGTGGCGAGCTGCCCGCGCTGAGCAAGCTGGGCGGCTCGGACTGGGCGCACACCAAGCGCAAGGCGCGCAAGGCCGTCCGGGAGATCGCCGCCGAGCTGGTGCAGCTCTACGCCGCGCGCCAGGCCGCGCCCGGCCACGCCTTCGGCCCGGACACCCCGTGGCAGCGGGAGATGGAGGACGCGTTCCCCTTCACCGAGACCGTGGACCAGATGACCGCCATCAACGAGGTCAAGTCCGACATGGAGAAGCCGGTCCCGATGGACCGGGTGATCTGCGGCGACGTCGGCTACGGCAAGACCGAGATCGCGGTGCGCGCGGCGTTCAAGGCGGTGCAGGACGGCAAGCAGGTCGCCGTGCTCGCGCCCACCACCCTGCTGTCGCAGCAGCACCTGCAGACCTTCACCGAGCGGATGACGGGCTTCCCGGTCACCGTGCGCGGGCTGTCCCGCTTCACCGACCCAAAGGAGGCCAAGGAGACCTTGGCCGGCCTGGCCGACGGCAGCGTGGACATCGTGGTGGGCACGCACCGGCTGCTGCAGACCGGCGTGCAGTGGAAGGACCTCGGCCTGGTGGTGGTGGACGAGGAGCAGCGCTTCGGCGTGGAGCACAAGGAGCACATCAAGGCGATGCGCACCGCGGTGGACGTGCTCACCATGTCCGCCACCCCCATCCCGCGCACGCTGGAGATGAGCCTGGCCGGCATCCGCGAGATGTCCACCATCCTCACCCCGCCCGAGGAGCGGCACCCGATCCTCACCTACGTCGGCGCCTACGACGACAAGCAGGTCGCCGCCGCGGTGCGCCGCGAGCTGCTCCGCGACGGCCAGGTGTTCTACGTGCACAACCGGGTGTCCTCGATCGACAAGGCGGCCAAGCGCATCCGTGACCTGGTGCCGGAGGCCCGGGTGGCCGTGGCGCACGGGCAGATGAACGAGGACGTGCTGGAGAAGACCGTCGAGGGCTTCTGGAACCGTGAGCACGACGTGCTGGTGTGCACCACCATCATCGAGACCGGGCTGGACATCTCCAACGCCAACACGCTGCTGGTGGAGCGGGCCGACGCCCTCGGCCTGAGCCAGCTGCACCAGCTGCGGGGCCGCGTGGGCCGCAGCCGCGACCGGGGCTACGCCTACTTCCTGTACCCGCCGGAGAAGCCGCTCACCGAGACCGCCTACGACCGGCTCGCCACCATCGCGCAGAACTCCGAGCTGGGCGCCGGCATGGCGGTGGCCATGAAGGACCTGGAGATCCGCGGCGCGGGCAACGTGCTCGGCGCCGAGCAGTCCGGGCACGTCGCCGGCGTCGGCTTCGACCTCTACATCCGGCTGGTGGGCGAGGCGGTGGAGGCCTACCGCGCCGCCGCCGACGGCCACGCCATCCCCACCGCCGAGGAGGTCAAGGAGGTGCGGGTGGACCTGCCGGTGGACGCGCACATCCCCCCGGACTACGTGGACTCCGACCGACTGCGCCTGGAGGCCTACCGCAAGCTGGCCGAGGCGCAGGACGAGGAGGCCCTGGCCGGCCTGCAGGAGGAGCTGGTGGACCGCTACGGCCCGCCGCCGGAGCCGGTGCACAACCTCTTCGCGGTGGCCCGGCTGCGGTTGCTGTGCCGGCACTACTCGGTGACCGAGGTGACCGTCACCGGCACCCAGCTGCGGCTGTCGCCGCTGCCGCTGGCCGACTCCCAGCAGGTCCGGCTCAAGCGGCTCTACCCGAGCGCCCAGTACAAGCCGACCACCCACCTGGTGCAGCTGCCGCTGCCCCGCTCCGGCAGCGGCGGGATCGGGGCAGAGCGGTTGCGCGACACCGAGCTGCTGCAGTTCGTGGCGGACCTGCTGCTGCAGCTGGACGGCAAGCCGGCCGGCATGGTCAGTGTGACCCCGGCCACTGCTGCAGTGGGTTGAGGTGTGTGGCACCGTGTCGCCCGTGACCGTCTCCCAGCCCGTGCGGGCACCCCGCCGCCGGACCGCTCTTGCTCTCGCCGCTGCTGCCGCCGCCCTGGTCGTGACCGGCTGTGGGGGAGGCCCGACGCTGCCCGGCGCCGCGGCCACCGTCGGCGACGACCGCATCAGCGTGGAGCAGCTGCAGTCCCAGGTGGACTCGGTGCTCACCTTCCGCGGTGGACCCGAGAACGCCGCGGTGCGCGACCAGCTGCCCACGATCACCCAGCAGGTGCTCTCCGGGGAGGTCCAGCGCGCCCTGGTCGCCCGGGCGGTGCAGCGCACCAACCTGCCGGTGGACGAGCAGGCGATCGCTGACCAGGTGGCCAGGATCGACCCCAAGGTGCTGGACGGGCAGGGCGTCACCTTCATCACGCCGCAGACGCTGCCGCAGTTCGTCCACGACCAGCTGGTCATCGCCCAGCTGGGCGCCACCTCCTGGGACAGCCTCGCCGTGGTCGCCGACCTCACCACCGCCACCGACCAGGCCGACGCGGAGGCCAAGGCCCGGCGGATGGCGGAGAGCCCGGAGTCCTCCCGCGCCGTGGTGGACGAGGCGAAGGCCCAGGGCCAGCAGACCCAGGTCGGCTACCCGCTGAGCCCGGCGGTGCTGGAGGGACTGGCGGGCAGCCCGCTGTTCGCCGCCGCCGAGGGCAGCGGCATCGCCTTCCGGCTGGACCAGCAGTGGCAGGCCGCACGCATCGTCAGCCGCACCACCACCGCGCCGAAGACCACCTCCGCCGACGCCGTGGACGCCAGCCAGGCCCAGGCCAGCTCCACCTACGCCCTGGGCGTCACCCTGCTGCAGGAGCTGGCCGGCAACCCCGAGGTGCGGGTGAATCCCCGCTACGGCACCTGGGACCCGTACCAGGGCCAGGTGGTCAACGAGTCCGACCCGCGCTCCGTCGTCTTCAGCCCGCGGTCGTGAGCGCGCCCGACCCCGGGCAGGCGCCGACCGTGGTGCTGCTCGATCCGCTGCGCCCCGACGACGTGCCCGCGGCGGCGCTGGCCCTGCTGCGCGGCCCGGTCAGCTGCACCCCCGACGTGCCCGACGCCGTGCGGGCGGCGTGCACCGTGGTGGCCGACGCCCCCGTGCTGGTCAGCTCCGACGAGACCCACCCGCAGGTGCTGCAGCGGCGGGAGGCCGGTGCTGCGGTGCTGCGCAGCCACCCGCCCACCGGGTCCCAGCTGCTGGAGGCGGTGGCGGTGATGGACCGCCTGCGCTCGCCCGGCGGCTGCCCGTGGGACGCCGAGCAGACCCACGACTCGCTGCGCCGCTACCTGGTGGAGGAGTGCTACGAGCTGCTGGACGCGCTGGACTCCGGTGCGCCCGTGCACGTGGTCGAGGAGCTGGGCGACGTGCTGCTGCAGGTGCTCTTCCACGCCCGCGTGGCCGCCGAGCAGCCCGCCGCCGACGGTGGCTTTGACATCGACGACGTGGCGCGGGCCCTGGTGGTCAAGCTGGTGCACCGCCATCCCCACGTGTTCGCCGACCCCGCCCACGGGGCGGTGGAGCGGGTGGCCGACTCCGCGGCGCAGCAGCTGCGCTGGGAGGAGCTCAAGGCGGTGGAGAAGCGCCGCGACTCGGCGGTGGAGGGGGTGGCCACCGGTCAGCCCGCGCTGGCCCTGGCGGCCAAGCTGGTCTCCCGCGCCACCCGCGCCGGTCTGCCTGCCGACCTGGTGCCCGCCGAGCTGGCGGCGGTGGGCGGCGGTGACGCCGAGGACACCCTGCGCCGGGCAGCGCTGCGCTTCGCCGCGCAGGTGCGGGCGGCCGAGGACGCCGCGCGCGGCGACGGCGTCGACCCCGCGGCGCTGTCCGAGCCCGACTGGCGGCGGTACTGGGCCCAGGCACGGGTGACTCAGCCGAACAGCGTGGAGCCCCAGTAGTCGGTGCTGCCCAGCCCCGGCGGGCAGGCGAACACGGCGGAGCCGTTGTGCTCCAGGTACTCGGTCATCGCGTCCCTGCTGGCCAGCGCCAGCTGCATCGGCACGAACTGCGTCTGCGGGTTGCGGCAGCAGGCCAGGAAGAACAGGCCCGCGTCGAGGTGGCCCACCCCGTCGGAGCCGTCGGTGAAGTTGTAGCCGCGCCGCAGCAGCTGGATGCCGCCGAGCTCCTCGGCCGAGGCCAGCCGCACGTGTGAGTCCACCGGGATGACCGGCCCCCGCGAGTCGCGGATGCCCAGGTCGACGGGGTCGAACTCGTCCACCTGGCCCAGCGGTGCCCCCGAGCCCTTGGTGCGCCCCACGATGGTCTCCTGCTCCTTCAGCGAGGAGCGGTCCCAGGTCTCGATCTGCATCCGGATGCGCCGCGCCACCAGGTAGGTCCCGCCGCTGAGCCAGGCCGGTCCGTCGCCGGGCTGCACCCACACGTGCTGGTCCAGGGCCACCGGGTCCTCCGCCTTGAGGTTGCGGGTGCCGTCCTTGAACCCGAACAGGTTGCGGGGGGTGGCCTGCGTGGTGGAGGTGGAGGAGGTGCGCCCGAAACCCAGCTGCGACCAGCGCACCGACACCACCCCGAACCCGATGCGGGCCAGGTTGCGGATGGCGTGCACCGCCACCTGCGGGTCGTCGGCGCAGGCCTGGATGGCGAGGTCGCCCCCGCTGCGGGCCGGGTCCAGCTGGTCGTGCGGAAAGCGCGGCAGCTCGGTGAGCGGGTCCGGGCGCTGCCCGGCGATGCCGAAGCGATCCCCCTGGGCGGGGTGCGTGAACAGCGACGGGCCGAACCCGATGGTGAGGGTGAGCGAGGAGGCGGGCAGGCCCAGTGCCTCGCCGGTGTCCCCGGGCGGGGCGTGGGCCTTGCCGCCGGTGGCGCCGTCCGGCACCGCCTCCTGCCCGGCCGTCATCCGCTCGGCCGCCTGGGTCCACTCCCGCAGCAGGTCCACCAGCTCGGTGCGGGAGTCGGTGGTGACGTCGAAGGCGACGAAGTGCAGCCGGTCCTGCGCCGGGGTGATGATCCCGGCCTGCCTGCTGCCGCGGAAGGCCACCGTGGCCGAGCCCGGCACCGTGGCCCCGCCGGCGGTCTCCCGCCCAGCCACCACCCCGACCCCGACCCCGGCCGCGGCCACCGCGGCGCCGCCGAGCCCCAGCAGCCGGCGCCGGGAGAACCGCCCGCCCGGGGACGGGGTGCTCACTCGGCGACCGTCCCGGCCACGCTGCTCAGCGGCTCCGCCAGCGCGTCCACCTTGTCGGAGAGGTCCTTGACCTGCTCGGGGGTGAGCTGGTCGTAGAGCACGTAGCCGTCCCCGGCCTGCAGCGCGGTGAGGGCCTGGTCCACCGCGGCGAAGCGGGCGTCGAGGGTGGGGACCAGGTCGGGGTTGCGCTCCTGCAGCACCGGGCGCAGCGACGCGATCGCGGCCTCGGAGCCGTCGATGTTGGCGCGGAAGTCCCACAGGTCGGTGTGCGAGTAGGCCTCCTCCTCGCCGGTCACCTTGCCGGTGGCCACCTCGTCCAGCAGGGCCTTGGCGCCGTTGGCCATCTCCAGCGCGGAGAGCTCCACGGTGCGGGCCCGGGTGGACACCTCGTTGACGTTGGTCTGCAGCTGGTCGGCCATGGCCACGGAGTCCGGCTGCAGGCCGTCGCGCCACAGGTCGCGCTCCAGGCGGTGCCAGCCGGTGAGCTCCTGGCCGGGCTCCAGGGCGTCCTCGCGGCCGTCGGTGATCGGGTCGAGGTCGCCGAAGCTCTCCGCCACCGGTTCGATGCGCTCCCAGTAGGTGCGGGCCACCGGGTACAGCGTCTTGGCCAGCGCCACGTCACCGGCCTTGACGGCGACGACGAACTCGGCGGTCTTGGCGGTGAGCGCGTCGGCCTGGCTGTTGACGTAGCGCTGGTAGCTGTCGGTGGCGTCGTCCAGCTTGGTGTCGGTGTCGCCCTGCACGGTGTCCCCGCTGACCAGGAAGTCCCCGCGGATGCCGTCGCCGACCATGCCGGGCTTGCAGGCGGTGGTGTAGCTGCCGGCTTGCGGCACCTCCACGATGAGCCGTCGGCTGAGCCCGGGACTGATGTTCTCCACCTCGCCCATGATCCGGTCGCCCTCGGCGTAGAGGTAGAACTCGGTGGTCTTGCTGCCGGTGTTGGTCACCTCGAAGGTGGTGTTGCCGGTGCTCGCGCTGGTGGTGGAGACCTCGCAGGAGCTGTCGCCGGCCTTGACCGAGACCACGCCGTGCGCACTGCTGCCGGCCTTGGCGGTGCACCCGGCCAGGGCGAGCGGCACGAGCACGAGGGCAGTGGCCAGCGAGAGAGGGCGGGAGAGGGGGGTGCGAGGCACGGCTGACACCTTCCGGGGCGGGGGCGCGCTCACGAGCGGAGTGCGGCGGTGGCGGGGGTGGGGGCGGCGCTGCGGGTGGGGCGCAGGAACAGGGTCAGCACGATCACCACGTAGAGCACCCAGACCACCGCCTCGAGCACGGTGGTGGCGGGGGAGAAGTTGAAGATGCCCTTGAGCAGGGTGCCCAGCCAGGAGTCCGGCCGAACGTGGGCGCTGACGTCGAAGGCCAGGGTGTTCAGTCCCGGCAGGATGCCGGCCTCCTGCAGGTCGTGCACGCCGTAGGCGAGGATGCCGGCGGCCACGACGACGAGCAGGACGCCGGTGACGGTGAAGAAGCGGCTGAGGTTGATCCGCACGGCGCCGCGGTACATCAGGTAGCCGAGGAGGACCGCCGTCGCGAGGCCGAGGGCGAACCCCAGCAGCGGCTGGGCGGTGCCGCCGTTGGCCGCCTGGACGCTGGAGAAGAAGAACAGCGCCGTCTCCAGGCCCTCCCGGCCGACCGCGAGGAACGCCATCACGGCCACCGCGACCGGCCCGGCCCGCAGCGCCGTCTCCATGCCCGCCCGGAGCGTGCCGGACATCGAGCGCGCCGCGGTGCGCATCCACAGCACCATCCAGGTGACGAAGGCGACCGCCACGATGGAGGCGAACCCGCCCACTGCCTCCTGGGCGGTGAAGGACAGCTCGGAGGTGCCGTAGTGCAGGGCCGCGCCCACCGCCACGCTGAGGAGCACGGCCGCGCCGACGCCCAGCCACACCCAGCGCAGAGCGGAGCTGCGGTCGGTCTTGACGAGGAACGCCACCAGGATGAGCACGACGATCGCCGCCTCGAGGCCCTCCCGCAGGCCGATCAACACGTTGCTGACGAGCATCGACTCTCCCCAGGTGAGGCAAGGCAAGGCTTACCCGAAGGTACCGACGAGGAGGCCGTGCTGCCGTGCGAGCGCGTGCCCACCGGCAGATCAGGCACCATGGTGTGGTGGCGCGCAGAGCTCGACGACGACGATCGATGCGCCCCGTGGTCGGTTCGCTGGCGCTGCTGCTGGTCACCGTGCTGGCGGCCGCGGCGCTCGTCAGCTGGTTCTCCGCCCTCACCAGCTCCAACATGATGGACCGGCGGGTGCGCGCGGAGGCGCCGCCCGCCCCCGGGGCACCGGTGCCCGCCCTCGACCTGGCCCTGCCCGTCGGCGCGCACCCGCAGCTCGCCGAGTGGGCGCAGCGCCTGTCCACGTCCGTCGGAGTGCCCGCGCTGGCGCTGCAGGCCTACGGCTACGCCGCGGCCAGCCAGGCGGCGGCCCGCCCCCAGTGCTCGCTCGGCTGGACCACGCTGGCGGGGATCGGCTCGGTGGAGTCGCGCCACGGCAGCTACGGCGGCGCCCGGCTCGACCTGGCGGGCACGGCCCGGCCGGCCATCATCGGGATCCCGCTGGACGGCTCGCCGGGGGTGCAGGAGATCGCGGACACCGACGAGGGGGTGCTGGACGGCGACACCGCCGTGGACCGGGCGGTCGGCCCCATGCAGTTCATCCCGGAGACCTGGCAGCGGTGGGGAGCCGACGCCAACGGCGACGGGGTGGCCGATCCGAACAACGTCAACGACGCGGCCATGGCAGCGGCCCGCTACCTGTGCTCCACCGGGGCCGACATGGGCTCCGCGGACGGGTGGCGATCAGCGCTGTTCACCTACAACCGGTCGGCGGTCTACGCCAACCAGGTGCTGCAGAACGCGGCCGGCTACGCGGTCGGGGTGGTGGAGTAGCGACAGGGGAGTCGGTGACCAGCACGAATGGTTCGTCGGCGTAACTTAACGGGGGATGGACCGTTGGACTTCTCGTGAGAGCACGCGGATACCTGGCACGCGTCCTGGTGGCCCTGGTAGCGGTGGGGCTCCTGGTCGGTGCTGTGGTGGGCGCCCAGGCCGTCACCTCGACCAGCGGCAGCACCCGTCCCGTGGTGGAGGCGCTGGCCCCGGTGGCGGTGGACGGCAGCCTGAGCAGCGATCCCGCCTCGGTGCCCGTCAACGCCGACGCCCCGGCCACCGCGCCGCTCCCGCCGCAGAACGCCGCGCTGCCCGCCCCGGCCGCTGAGCCAGGCGCCCCGGTGGCCGACCCCGTGCCCAACCAGCCGGCGCCCAACCAGCCGGCGCCGGCCCAGCCGGTGCCCAACCAACCCCGGCCCACGACGGCGGTGCCCGCCCCCCGGCCCGCCGCTCCGGAGCCGCAGGCCTCCACCGTGCCCGCGGGGCTCTCGCCCTACTCGGCCTGGGCCGCGGGGCTGGCCAGGCGCATCGACGTGCCGGCCCGCGCGCTGCAGGCCTACGGCAACGCCCAGAACGTGCTGGCCAAGGAGCAGCCGCGCTGCAAGCTCTCCTGGACCACGCTGGCCGGCATCGCCCGGGTGGAGAGCAACCACGGTCGCTACAACGGCCGTGTGCTGCAGGCCGACGGTCGCTCGTCCGTGCCGATCATCGGCATCCCCCTGGACGGCGGGCCCAACGTGCAGGCCATCCCGGACACCGACGGCGGGGCGCTCGACGCCGACACCACCTGGGACCGCGCGGTCGGTCCCTTCCAGTTCATCCCCACCACCTGGGCGCGCTGGAAGGCCGACGGCAACGGCGACCGGATCGCCGACCCGCAGAACATCGACGACGCGGCCGTGGCCGCCGGGCGCTACCTGTGCGTCGGCGGACGCAACCTCACCAACGGCGAGGACTGGTGGCGGGCCATCCTCAGCTACAACCTGTCCAACGCCTACGTGCAGGACGTGTTCACCGGCGCCGACAGCTACGCCCGCGCTGCGCTGGACTGATCGACGGCTGGTGCGCACCCGACGCTGACCGGCGGGACCCGCTCCCGCGTGCCGCGCTCGGGCGGGCCTGCGGGGCCGATACGCTGGGGGTCACTTTGCCGTCAATCGCGTTGAGGAGACACACCCGTGGCCGTCATTGAACAGGTCGGAGCGCGCGAGATCTTGGACTCGCGCGGCAACCCCACCGTGGAGGTGGAGGTGGCGCTGGACGATGGCACCTTCTCCCGCGCGGCCGTGCCCTCGGGCGCGTCCACCGGTGAGCACGAGGCGGTGGAGCTGCGCGACGGGGGTTCCCGCTACGGCGGCAAGGGTGTGCAGAAGGCCGTGCGCGCGGTCCTCGACGAGATCGGCCCGGAGCTGGTCGGCATCGAGGCCGTCGAGCAGCGCATCGTGGACCAGAAGCTGGTCGACCTGGACGGCACGCCGGACAAGTCCCGCCTCGGGGCCAACGCCCTGCTCGGCGTGTCCCTCGCCGTGGCCCGCGCCGCGGCCGACTCCTCCGGCCTGGACCTGTTCCGCTACGTCGGCGGCCCCAACGCCCACGTGCTGCCGGTGCCGATGATGAACATCCTCAACGGTGGCGCGCACGCCGACACCGGGGTGGACGTGCAGGAGTTCATGGTCGCGCCGATCGGTGCCGCCAGCTTCCGCGAGTCCCTGCGCTGGGGCACCGAGGTCTACCACGCGCTGAAGTCGGTGCTCAAGAGCAAGGGCATGTCCACCGGCCTGGGCGACGAGGGTGGCTTCGCCCCCAACGTCGCGGGCACCAAGGAGGCCCTCGAGGTCATCGCCGAGGCGGTCAGCGCGGCGGGCTTCACCCTGGGCACCGACGTGGCGCTCGCCCTGGACGTGGCCGCCACCGAGTTCCACTCCGCCGAGGGCTACGCCTTTGAGGGCCAGGTCCGCAGCGCCGAGCAGATGTCGGCCTTCTACGCCGACCTCGTCCGCGGCTACCCGCTGGTCTCCATCGAGGACCCGCTGAGCGAGGACGACTGGGACGGCTGGGTCGCGCTCACCACCCAGCTGGGCGACCAGGTGCAGCTGGTCGGCGACGACCTCTTCGTCACCAACCCCGAGCGCCTGGAGGACGGCATCCTCAAGGGCGCCGCCAACGCGCTGCTGGTCAAGGTCAACCAGATCGGCACGCTCAGCGAGACCCTGGACGCGGTCACCATGGCGCACAGCTCGGGCTACCGCTGCATGATGAGCCACCGCTCCGGCGAGACCGAGGACACCACCATCGCCGATCTGGCCGTGGCCACCGGGTGTGGTCAGATCAAGACCGGCGCCCCCGCCCGCAGCGAGCGCGTGGCCAAGTACAACCAGCTGCTGCGCATCGAGGAGACCCTGGGCGACGCCGCCCGCTTCGCCGGCGACCTCGCCTTCCCGCGCTTCCGCATCGAGGGCTGACGTGGCGAGGGGCAGGGCGGGACGCACCTCGCGCACCAGCCGGACCAGCACCGACCGGGTGACCGGCGCGCGGACGGGACTCGGCCTTCGGCTGAGCCTGTCCACCCGCCGGGCCGCGGTGCTGGCCCTGGTGGTGTGTGGTCTCGCCCTGACCCTCGCGGTGCCGCTGCGCACCTACGTCGGCCAGCGTCAGCAGCTGGCCGAGACGGTGGCCCAGCGGGAGGAGCTGCGCAACCAGGTCGCGGACCTGCAGCAGCAGCGGCTCCGGCTGGACGACCCGGCCTACGTGCAGTCGCAGGCCCGGGAGCGGCTGCGCTACGTCCGGCCGGGCGAGACGCCGTACCAGGTGCAGCTGCCCGGCGACGCCGAGCGTGCCGAGGCCGCGGAGAACCCGGTGAGCCCACCCAGCACCGACTGGTACGCGGCGCTGTGGGCCTCGGTCAACCAGCCCGCGGGAGCACCGCGGTGACCAGCTTCCCCACCGACGGCGAACCAGCAGACCGCGAACCACCAGACAGCGACACGACTGATATCGACACAACTGATATCGACACAACTGATATCGAACCAGCAGAGGACGAGGCAGCAGACGTGGACCCGAGCAGCGTGAGCACCGCTGACCTGGAGGCGGTGCACGCCCAGCTCAAGCGCGAGCCGCGCGGCGTGCTGGCGATCGCCGCGCGGTGCCGCTGCGGCAAGCCCACCGTGGTCACCACGGCGCCGCGGCTGCCCGACGGCACGCCGTTTCCCACCCTGTACTACCTCACCTGCCCCCGGCTCAGCGCGGCCTGCAGCACGCTGGAGTCCGAGGGCGTCATGCGGGAGATGACCGAGCGGCTGGGGGAGGACCCCGAGCTGGCCGCGGCCTACCAGCGTGCCCACGACAGCTACCTGGCCGAGCGTGACGCCATCGAGCCGCTGGGCACGAAGGTGACCGCGGGCGGCATGCCGGACCGGGTGAAGTGCCTGCACGTGCTGGTGGCGCACTCGCTGGCCAAGGGGCCCGGCGTCAACCCGCTGGGTGACGAGGCGCTGGAGCGGATCGGCGAGTGGTGGCGCAAGGGACCGTGCGTGTGACGAACACCGAGCGTGTGACGTGCACCGTGGGTGGGACGTGCACCGTGGGTGGGAGGAGAGCTCGGTGAGCAGGGTCGGAGCAATCGACTGCGGCACCAACTCCATCAGGCTCCTGGTGGCCGACGTGTCACCCGGTGGTGACCTGCGGGACGTGCACCGCGACATGCGGGTGGTGCGCCTGGGCCAGGACGTCGACCGCACCGGTCGGCTGGCGCCGGAGGCGATCGAGCGCACCCGGGTGGCGCTGGTGGAGTACGCGGGCGTCATGGCGCGCAAGGGTGTGCAGCGGGTGCGCATGGTTGCCACCTCCGCCACCCGGGACGCGGCCAACCGGGAGGACTTCTTCGCCATGGTCCGCGGCGTGCTGGGCGTGGACGCCGAGGTGATCACCGGTGACGAGGAGGCCCGCCTGAGCTTCGCCGGGGCGGTGGGCGAGCTCGACCCGGACGAGGGCCCGTTCCTGGTGGTCGACCTCGGTGGTGGTTCCACCGAGCTGGTGCTGGGCGACGCCGACGGCGTGCAGGCGGCCTTCTCCACCAACATCGGCTGCGTCCGGCTCACCGAGCGCTGCCTGCCCGACGACCCACCCACGGCGGAGCAGGTGCACGCCGCCGAGCAGGTGGTCCGGGACGTGCTGGCAGAGGGCTTCGCCGCGGTGCCGGTGGCCAAGGCCCGCACGTGGGTGGGGGTGGCCGGCACCATGACCACCATCGCCGCGGTCAGCCACGAGCTGCCCACCTACGACCGCGACCTCATCCACCTCTCCCGCACCCCGCTGGAGCGGGTGCGCGAGGTGTGCACCGACCTGACCGCCCGCAGCAGCACCCAGCGGATGGAGCTGCCCCCCATGCACCCGGGCCGCGCGGACGTCATCGGTGGTGGCGCCATCATCACCCGGGTGCTCGCCGAGGAGCTGGCCGAGCGGGCGGGCATCACCGAGCTGGTGGTCAGCGAGCACGACATCCTGGACGGCATCGCGCTCTCCATCGCCTGAGTGCCTGGCCGGGAGGTGCTCCGTCCGGCGGCGCCTCGCTGACCTGCCTGCTCGGACCAGTGTGGACGGTGCGAGGATCTACGCGTGAGCAACGCGAAGCCCGCCCGGATCCTCATCGTCGGCGGCGGCTATGTCGGCATGTACACCGCGCTGCGCCTGCAGAAGAAGCTGCGTCGGTCCGAGGCCCAGATCACCGTGGTGGACCCGCAGCCGCACATGACCTACAAGCCGTTCCTGCCCGAGGCGGCGGCCGGCTCCATCGAGCCGCGCCACGTGGTGGTGCCGCTGCGCAAGGCGTTGCGCAAGTGCAAGGTGGTCACCGCGCGGGTGGACAAGGTCGACCACTCCCAGCGCACCGCCTGGGTCTCCACCCCGGAGGGCGACACCTCCACCATCGAGTACGACATCCTGGTGATGTCGCCGGGCTCCATCGCCCGCACGCTGCCCATCCCGGGTCTGGCTGAGCAGGGCATCTCCTTCCAGACCGTGGGCGAGGCCATCTACCTGCGCAACCACGTGCTGTCCCGGCTGGACACCGCTGCCACCACCACCGACCCAGTGGGCCGGCAGAAGCTGCTGACCTTCGTGGTCATCGGTGGCGGGTACGCCGGCATCGAGGCGCTGGCGGAGCTGGAGGACATGGCCCGCTACGCCCTGCGCTACCACCAGGAGATCAAGCCCTCGGAGATGCGCTGGGTGCTGGTGGAGGCCACCAACCGGGTGATGCCCGAGGTCAGCCCCAAGCTGGGCGTCTACACGGTGCAGCGGCTCACCGAGCGCGGCATCCAGGTGTACCTGGACACCCGGGTGGAGTCGATGGTCGACGGCAACGTGCGGCTGTCCGACGGCACCGAGTTCCCCACCGGCACCATCGTGTGGACCGCAGGGGTCAAGGCCAACCCGATGCTCGCCAAGACCGACCTGCCCCTGGACGAGCGCGGGCGGGTGCGCTGCACCACGGCGCTGCAGGTGGCCGGCCGCTCGGACGCCTACAGCGCCGGCGACTGCTCCGCGGTCCCCGACCTGTCCAAGCTCGAGCAGGACTCCGGCGCCACCTGCAGCCCGTCGGCGCAGCACGCCGTGCGCCAGGCCCGGGTGCTGGCGGACAACGTCGTCGCCGGGCTGCGCGGCAAGGACGCCACCCCCTACGAGCACAAGTACGTCGGGTCGGTGGCCAGCCTGGGCCTGTACAAGGGCGTCGCCGACGTCTACGGCATCAAGCTCAAGGGGGTGCCGGCCTGGTTCATGCACCGCACCTACCACCTCAGCCGGATGCCCACCTTCAACCGCAAGGTGCGGGTGCTCATCGACTGGACCGAGGCGCTGCTGCTGCGCCGCGAGGTGGTCGCGCTCGGCCAGATCCACGACCCCAAGGCCGAGTTCGACCGGGCCGCCGCCAGCTAGAGTTCCGCACGCACGCCGCGCGGCACACTCGCGCGGCGCTCGCCCCCGTGGCCCAACTGGCAGAGGCAGACCCCTTAAAAGGGTTACCGGTGTCGGTTCGACTCCGACCGGGGGCACCGAGGGCACGCGGTCGGCGCATCATGCGCCTCGCCGCCCCGTCCCGCGCGGCTTGCGGGGCTTGGGCGGCGGCACGCGCGCCGCGGTCTCCGCGACCACGCCCTGCAGCCAGTCGTGGTCCTCGAGCAGCTCACGGGGGATGCGCCAGTACGGCTTGGACCCCGGGAACAGCTCACCCTTGAGGTCGTCGGTGAGCCGGTCGTCGACGAGCTCGGTGATCTTCAGGCTGAGCGTGTCGTCGGTGACGAACGCCGGGATCGTCCCGTTGAGGTACAGCGCGTGCCCCCCGAACAGGGGCCGGGTGGTCACCGGCAGCGGGGCGAGCTGGTCGAGGATGTGCTCGAGCAGCTCCGGATCCGTCGTCATGCACCGACGGTACAAAGGTCCACCGGCTCCTCGCCCGGTCAGCGTCCGATTTGTCTCGTCCGTGCCGGGAACCTTGTACCGTTGAGACGCGTTACTCCTGCAAACGGGCTGTTGCCCGTCGCTACTCATCCCGCAAGAAGGGAACACATCGTGCGCACCAGCAGCAACCCGGTATTCCGCACCCTGCCCAAGGACAGGAACGGGTACGCAACGTTCGGGTCCGGCGCGGCGCCCCAGACCGGCCAGGCCCCCTACGGCCAGCAGCAGCCCTACGGCCAGGCCCCGTACGGCCAGCAGCAGCCCTACGGCCAGGCCCCGTACGGCCAGCAGCCGTACGGCCAGCCACAGCCGGCGCAGCCGTTCTCCACCGAGCGGGCGATGACCATCGACGACGTCGTGGTGAAGACCGGCATGACCCTGGGCGTGCTCACCGTGGCCGGGATCATCTCCGCGCTGGTGTGTGCGGCCAACCCCGACCTGGTCACCCCGCTGGCCATCGGCGGCGTGGTGATCGCGCTGGTGCTCGTGCTGGTGGCCACCTTCGGCCGCAAGATGAACCCGGGCATCGTGCTGTCCTACGCCGCTGCGGAGGGTGTGGCCATCGGGGCCATCTCCTTCGTCTTCGCCGACCTCTTCGGCAGCGCCATCGTGGGGCAGGCGGTGATCGGCACCGTCGGTGTCTTCGCCGGCATGCTCATCGTCTACCGCACCGGGGCCATCCGCGTGACCCCCAAGCTCACCCGGATGATCGTGGGCGCCATGATCGGCATCCTGGTGCTCATGGTGGCCAACCTGGTGGGGTCGCTGTTCGGCCTGGAGATGGGCCTGCGCGACGGTGGGGCCCTGGCCATCGGCTTCAGCCTGATCTGCATCGCGGTCGCCGCGTTCAGCTTCCTGCTGGACTTCGACCAGGCCGACCAGCTCATCCGCGCGGGCGCGCCGGAGAAGGCCGCGTGGGGCGTGGCCCTGGGCCTGACCGTCACCCTGGTGTGGCTGTACCTGGAGATCCTGCGCCTGCTCAGCTACTTCCAGAACGACTAGCACCAACCCGCTCCCACCGGAGCGACGAGAAGGGCCCGGCAGCAGCGCTGCCGGGCCCTTCTCGGTGTCTAGCGGGTGATCAGCTGAGACGCTCGATCACCATGGCCATGCCCTGGCCGCCGCCGACGCACATGGTCTCCAGGCCGATGCTCTTGTCCCGGGAGGACAGGTTGTTGAGCAGCGTGGTGGTGATGCGCGCACCGGTCATGCCGAACGGGTGGCCGATGGCGATGGCGCCACCGGAGACGTTGAGCTTCTCCTCGTCCAGGCCCAGCTCACGAGCGGAGCCGATGACCTGCACCGCGAAGGCCTCGTTGATCTCGGCGAGGTCGATGTCGTCGATGCTCATGCCGGCCAGCTTCAGCGCCCGGCGGGTGGCCTCGATCGGGCCCAGGCCCATGATCTCCGGGGAGAGGCCGGAGACGCCGGTGGACACGATGCGCGCCAGCGGGGTCAGGCCGAGCTCCTTGGCCTTGGTGTCGCTCATGATCACCAGGGCGGCAGCACCGTCGTTGAGCGGGCAGGCGTTGCCGGCGGTGACCACGCCGTCCGGACGGAACACCGGCTTGAGCTGGGAGATCTTCTCGTAGGTGGTGCCGGCGCGGGGGCCGTCGTCCTTGCTGACCACGGTGCCGTCAGCCAGGGTCACCGGGGTGATCTCCCGCTCGAAGAAGCCGCTGTTGATGGCCTCCTCCGCGCGGTTCTGGCTGCGCACGCCCCAGCGGTCCTGCTCCTCGCGGCTGATGCCGGTGTAGGAGGCGACGTTCTCCGCGGTCTGGCCCATGGAGATGTAGGCGTCCGGGATGAGGCCGTTCTCGCGGGGGTCCTGCCACGCCCCGGCGCCGCCCTCGGCGCTCTTGGCGGTGCGGGCCTCGGCGTCGGCGAACAGCGGGTTGTGGGTGTCCGGCCAGGAGTCGGCGTTGCCGCGGACGAAGCTGGAGACGCTCTCGACGCCGGCGGAGATGAAGACGTCGCCCTCGCCGGCCTTGATGGCGTGCATCGCCATGCGGGTGGTCTGCAGCGAGGAAGAGCAGTACCGGTTCACCGTGGTGCCGGGCAGGCCGTCGTAGCCCAGCTGCATGGCGACCATGCGCGCCATGTTGAAGCCGGACTCACCCGCGGGCTGGCCACAGCCGAGCAGCAGGTCGTCGATCGTGGTGGGGTCGAGCTCAGGGACCTTGGCGAGGGCAGCGGCCACCATCTGCGTCGCAAGGTCGTCGGGACGAACGCTGGCCAGCGATCCCTTGAACGCTCGCCCGATCGGGGAGCGTGCAGTGGAAACAATGACGGCCTCGGGCATGGGAGAACTCCTCTGTCGGCGTGTTGAGCTACCTGCCGAGAGGTTACTGGTCGGTGGGGAGCGCCTCGCCACGGCGCTGGACATCGGCCCTGCGCAACAGCTCTGTGGCCCACCGTCCCCCGGTTCGCGCCCGCTGGTCGAGGTTCTGGTTCAGCGCGGCGGTGAGCCGAGAGGTGGGGCGCCGCGCCTCGGCGGTGACCGAGCGAAGGGGGAGCTCGGCCAGCGGCGGCCCACCCCACAGGCCCAGCTCGGAGCACACCGCCGGCAGCATCAGGGTGGCCGCTGCCTCGTAGCCGGCCGCCGAGGGGTGGAACTGGTCGGCGGAGAAGAAGACCTCGGGGCGGGTGAGGAACTCGGGGGAGAGCAGGTCGGCCAGCGGCACGGCGCAGCCTCCGGCGGCGGTGATGGCCACGCTCTGCGCCTTGGCCAGCCGCAGGCTCCAGGAGCGCACCACGCTGCGCAGCGGCTGGGGGATGGGACGGACAGCGCCCAGGTCGGGGCAGGTGCCGGCGACGACGGCGGTGCCGTGCCCGCGCAGCCGGGCCACCGCCGCGCCGAGGCGGTCCGCCGAGGCCTGCACCGACTGCTTGGAGGTGACGTCGTTGGCGCCGATGAAGATGACCGCGGCGTCCGGGGCGCGGCCGCCCTGCTCGGACAGCGCCCGGGAGATCTGGTCGTCCAGGGTGGTGGAGTTGGCGCCGACCACGGCGTAGGTGTGCAGCCGCACCGGGCGACCGGTCTCGTCGGCGAGGCCGCGGGCCAGCCGCACGCCGGGGAGCTCGGCCGCGGTGGCGCACCCCAGGCCGGCGGCGGTGGAGTCTCCGAACAACCCGAGCGTCAGCACGTCCGTGCCCGGCCCGGCGTCCGGGTCGAGCACCGCGCCGCCGGGGCAGGGCTCGGTGGCCTGCGGCTGGTACACGCCGTCGGCGCGCGGGGCGAGGGAACGGGGTGGGCCGATCTTGCGGCGGGCGTGCTTGGACTGCTCGATCAGCAGGCGGTAGGCCGTGCCCGCGGAGGAAGCAGTGACCACCGCCGCGACGGAGATTCGTCGTGTCCGGGCCACGCTGCTCCCCTCTGTCGGCGGTCGTCTCGCGAGCACGGTATACCTCGGTGCCGGTCTGCAGACCCGGCCCACGGGGCGACCTGACACGATGGGGTCATGCGCATCGCCGAACACATCGTCGACCTCGTGGGCAACACCCCCCTCGTCCGGCTGACCTCCGTCACCGACGGCCTGGTGCCCCTGGTCGCCGCCAAGGTGGAGTACCTCAACCCTGGTGGCTCCGTGAAGGATCGGATCGCCGTCCGCATGGTGGACGCCGCCGAGGCCTCCGGCGCGCTCAAGCCCGGCGGCACCATCGTGGAGCCCACCTCGGGCAACACCGGGGTCGGCCTGGCGCTGGTCGCCCAGCGTCGCGGCTACCACTGCGTGTTCGTCTGCCCGGACAAGGTGGGCGAGGACAAGCAGAACGTGCTGCGGGCCTACGGCGCGGAGGTCGTGGTGTGCCCGACCGCGGTGCCCCCGGAGCACCCGGACAGCTACTACAGCGTCTCCGACCGACTGGTTCGGGAGATCGACGGCGCCTGGAAGCCGGACCAGTACTCCAACGAGATGGGTCCGCTGAGCCACTACGAGACCACCGGTCCGGAGATCTGGAACGACACCGACGGCAAGGTCACCCACTTCGTCACCGGAGTGGGCACCGGCGGCACCATCACCGGGACCGGTCGCTACCTCAAGGAGGTCTCCGGCGGAAAGGTCCGCGTGATCGGCGCGGACCCGGAGGGCTCGGTGTACTCCGGCGGCTCGGGTCGGCCGTACCTGGTGGAGGGCGTGGGGGAGGACTTCTGGCCCAGCGCCTACGACCCGTCCATCCCCGACGAGATCATCGCGGTCAGCGACGCCGACTCCTTCGAGATGACGCGGCGGCTGGCCCGCGAGGAGGGGCTGCTCGTCGGCGGCTCCTGCGGCATGGCCGTGGTGGCGGCGCTGCGGGTGGCTGAGCGCGCCGGCCCGGACGACGTCATCGTGGTGCTGCTGCCCGACGGTGGGCGCGGCTACATGGGCAAGATCTTCAACGACGAGTGGATGTCCTCCTACGGCTTCCTGCGCAGCCCGCTGGACGGGCACACCGTGCAGACCCGGGTGGGCGACGTGCTGCGGGCCAAGTCCGGCGCGATGCCCGCGCTGGTGCACACGCACCCGCAGGAGACCGTGCGCGACGCCATCGAGATCCTCCGTGAGTACGGCGTCTCCCAGATGCCGGTGGTGGGCGCGGAGCCGCCGGTGATGGTGGGCGAGGTGGCCGGCAGCGTCAGCGAGCGCGACCTGCTGGACGCGGTGTTCGCCGGTCGTGCGCACCTGGCTGACCCGGTGGCCAAGCACATGAGCCCCGCGCTGCCGCTGATCGGGGCGGGCGAGCCGGTGGCCGAGGCCACCGCGGCGCTGACGGAGACGGACGCGCTGATGGTCATCGACGACGGCAAGCCCGTCGGGGTGATCACCCGCCACGACCTGCTGGGGTTCCTCAGCGAGAAGCTCTGAGCAACCGCCAGTCGGTTGCGGCTGTGCCGGGCGCGCACGAGCGGGGTTGCCGCGGCACGGGATTCGTGTCCTCGGGGCACGGTGCCACGCCGGGACGCTCGGCACCGAGTGGCGTCCCGGCGGGTTAACGTACCGCGATCACTCGCGCGCGCTTGCCCACCAGAGGAGTCACATGAGCGACAAGTCCTACGGCCCCCCGTCGGAGCAGGACCCGACGTCGGGCTCCGGGGCGTACCAGCAGGGTGGGCAGGGACAGCCCGCCTGGGACAAGAACGCCGGCCCCGGCCAGCAGGGCTGGGACCAGGGCGCCGGCTACGGGCAGCAGGCCTACCCGCCTGCGGGGTACGGCCAGCAGGGCTGGGACCAGAGCGCCGGCTACGGCCAGCAGGCCTACCCGCCCGCGGGGTACGGCTACCCGGCGCCCAACCCCGACGCCTACGCGTCGTGGCCGCTCCGCGCGCAGGGGGCACTGGTCGACTTCATCGCACCCGGCATGGCCTTCAACATCCTGTTCAGGATCGCTGAGTTAGCCATCGGCGGCGTAGTGGGCACTCTGCTCGCCTTGGTCGTCTTCGCGGCGTTCCTGGGCTTCGTCATCTGGAACTCCTTCATCCTGCAGGGCAGCACGGGCCAGAGCCTGGGCAAGCGGTGGGCCGGCACCCAGCTGGTCGACGAGCGCACCGGGCGGCCGATCGGCGGCGGGATGGCCTTCGTCCGCCAGCTGGCGCACATCGTGGACTCGCTGATCTGCTACGTCGGCTGGCTCTTCCCGCTGTGGGACGACAAGCGGCAGACGCTGGCGGACAAGATGGTGCACACCGTCGTGCTGCCGGTGGCCCCGACCAACCCGGGCCAGGGCTACGGCCGGCAGGGCTATGGCCAGCAGGGCTATGGCCAGCAGGGTTACGGCCAGCCAGGGTATGGCCAGCCGGGTCAGACCGGCCAGGGCTGGTAGCCCTGCGCGGTCAGCGCGTCGATCCGGGCTCGGTCCACCACCAGCCCCGCGGTCACCGCGTCGAACACCGCGCTGGCCGTGCGTGATCCCCACACGGAGCGGGTGCCCCCGAACACCTCGGGCGCACCCGCTCCGTCGTGCTCGGGGGCCGGCGGGCACGGGGCTGGTGGACACAGTGCTGGCGGAGGACACAGGGCGGTGACGGTGTCGGTGGCGGTGCCGGTGCCGGCCACCCCGAAGGTGAGCATCGCCTGCGTCTTGGCCTCGGTGACGGTGCCCACCAGGTTCACCAGCGCCGCGTCGGTGAGCGCCACGGGCAGCTGCACCACCACGTTGATGGTGCCGGGCCGGTAGGGCACCGCTGCGGCGCCCGCGGCCGCCCAGGTGGGGGCGCCCACCCCGGTGGTGGCGGTGACCACCACCCCGTCCTGCTCCACGGTGACGGCGGCGCGCACGTCCACCGCGGTGAGCAGCCCGACGCCGGGCCCGCCGAGCCCGAGGTGCTCGGCGATCTCGCGCAGGTGCGCCTCCGGGTCGGTGCGGCCGTAGTCGGCGGGCACGGTCGCGTTGACCACCCAGCCGCGGAGCCCGACGCCGCCGCCCAGCGGGGCCGAGGAGATGGCCCGCCACGGTGTGGGGCTCACCCACAGCTGCAGCGGGTGGCCGTCGTGGACGTGGTTCGTGGGGTGCACCGACTCATTGTGTCGGCCAGGCACGTCGGCGCTGTGCCCGGCTCGGGGTGCCCCGCGCCCGCCACTAGGCTCGGGCGCATGACCCACGACTCGTCGCACAGTGCCGGCAGCAACCTCGCCGGTCCCGGATTCGCCACCCGCGCCATCCACGCGGGGCAGGAGCCGGACCCCACCACCGGTGCGGTGATCGTGCCGATCTACGCCACCTCCACCTACGCCCAGGACGGGGTGGGCGGGCTGCGCGGCGGCTACGAGTACTCCCGCACCGGCAACCCCACCCGGGCGGCGCTGCAGACCGCGCTGGCGGCGCTGGAGGGTGGCGCGCACGGGCTGGCCTTCGCCTCGGGCATGGCCGCCAGCGACACCGCGCTGCGCGCCATCCTGCGTCCGGGCGACCACCTGGTGATCCCCAACGACGCCTACGGCGGCACCTTCCGGCTGATCGACAAGGTGCTCAGCGAGTGGGGCATCGAGCACACCCCGGTGTCCATGAGCGACGTGGACGCGGTGCGGGCGGCGCTGCGGCCCAACACCAAGCTGCTCTGGGTGGAGACGCCCACCAACCCGCTGCTGAACATCGCCGACATCACCGCGCTGTCGGAGGTGGCCCACGACGCCGGGGTGACGGTGCTGGTGGACAACACCTTCGCCTCCCCGTACCTGCAGACGCCGCTGGCGCTGGGCGCCGACGTGGTGCTGCACTCCACCACCAAGTACCTGGGTGGGCACTCCGACGTGGTGGGCGGGGCGCTGGTCACCAACGACGCCGAGCTGGCCGCGGCGTTCGCCTTCCTGCAGAACGGGGCGGGCGCCGTGCCGGGACCGTTCGACTCCTGGCTGGTGATGCGCGGGGCCAAGACCCTGGCGCTGCGGATGGAGAAGCACAGCGACAACGCCGAGCGCGTGGTGGAGATGCTCAGCGCCAATCCGGCGGTCGCCAGCGTGCTCTACCCGGGCCTGCCCGAGCACCCTGGGCACGAGGTGGCCGCCAAGCAGATGCGCCGCTTCGGCGGGATGGTGTCGCTGCGCCTGGCCGGGGGCCGCGAGGCGGCGCTGGCGCTGTGCGCGCGGACCCGGCTGTTCACCCTGGCCGAGAGCCTGGGCGGGATCGAGTCGCTGATCGAGCACCCCGGCGCGATGACCCACGCGAGCACGGTGGGCTCGGCGCTGGAGGTGCCCGACGACCTGGTGCGGCTGTCGGTCGGCATCGAGGACGTCGCCGACCTGCTGGCGGACCTGGAGCAGGCCCTGCCGACGAGCTAGGGGCGGTTGCCCTGGCCGTCCGGCACGGCCGCCGGTGTGGTCGGGGCGCCGGGGACCACCAGGTCACCGGCGGCGACGCAGCCGCCCACCAGCTCCACGCCGCCGTCGGCGCGGGTCTGCAGGTGGGCGGGGGTGTCGCAGCCGGCCTGGGCGACGGTGAACAGTGCGCCGCCGATCAGGCTCGCGCTCGCCGCGACGGTGCAGAGCAGGCCGAGCAGGGAGGTGCGGTGTGCCCTCATCGGCCGGACCTCCTCGTTCGTGCGGCTGGGACGGGACTCGCGGACGAGCGACCCCGGTGGCGCTCCGCCCTTGACGCTACCCACACCGGGTGCGGGGAGCGGGGAGGACCACCGGGGCAGGCGCGTCAGGCCTGGTAGGGCTCCGCGCTGGTGAGCGTGACCTTCATCGTGCCGCCGTTGGGCAGCGGGTACTCGCGGCTCTCGCCGACCTTGGCGTCCAGCAGGGCCCTGCCCAGCGGAGAGCTGGGCGAGTAGACCTCGAGGCGGCCGTGGCTGCCCTCCTCGCGGGTGGCGATGAGGAACGTCTCGGTGTCGGACTCGTCACCGTCGTAGTACACCTTCACGACCGAGCCGGGCAGGGCCACGCCGGAGGTGGTGGGGGCCTCGCCGACGTGGGCGTTGTTGAGCAGCTCCTGGAGCTGGCGGATGCGCCGCTCCTGCTGGCCCTGCTCCTCGCGCGCCGCGTGGTAGCCGCCGTTCTCCTTGAGGTCGCCCTCCTCGCGGCGGGCGTTGATCTCCTCGGCGATGACGGGACGGTTGGCGATGAGGTTGTCCAGCTCGGCCTTGAGCCGGTCGTGGGACTCCTGCGTCAGCCAGGTCACCTGGGTGTCGGTCATCGTGTCCACTCCCTCGTTGCGGGTCGACTACCTACGGTGGGCACCCGCTCAATACGACGAAACACGGCCCCGTGCGGGACCGTGCCATGAGCCAAGGCTAGCAGTCTTCCGCCGTCGGCGCCCGTCTCCGCGGCGGGCGCCGACGGCGTCAGCGTCGGCGCGTCAGGGGGTGAGCAGGTAGCTGGGGACGTCGTAGCCGCAGCCGAACACGTCTGCCACCACAGGCTTCTCGGAGGCGCGGATGACCGCGTCGTACTGGGCGATGTCGGTGTCGCTGGGCGGGATGAAGACCTCCCGGCGACCCGTCTCGGAGTGGTCGGTGGTCAGCGCACGCACGACGCAGACCGCCGGCTTGGCCGGGTCGTCGCGGGTGACGGTGAAGGTGACGCTGATGGAGGAGTCGTCGAGCGTCTGGTAGCCGGTGCTCTCGCTGGAGATGGGGCTGGAGCCGAAGCTGCGGTAGAGCAGCAGGGCGATCAGGGCGCCGAAGACGAGGGCGGCCACGACGGCCAGGGCCGCGGTGAGCCGGGGTGAGCGGTGTCGCTTCGTGCCCGTTGAGTACCGGCCGGCTGGCAGGGTGGTGGCCATGGGGTGCGACTCCTGGAGGTGCCGACGCGCAGCAGTGCGGTCAGATGGGATCATGGGTCTCTAGTGCGACATCTGTGTCGCACCACCCCAGGTTACGACCAGGCCGATGTACGAGGTGAGGACGCCGGTGAGTGGACTACGGCTGATGGCGGTGCACGCGCACCCCGACGACGAGGCCAGCAAGGGTGCGGCCACGACGGCGCGCTACGTGGCCGAGGGGCACGAGGTGATGGTGGTGACCCTCACCGGTGGGGAGCGTGGCGACATCCTCAACCCGGCGATGGACACCCCCGGGGTGCACGAGCGGATCCACGAGATCCGCCGCGACGAGATGGCCGAGGCAGCCAAGATCCTGGGCGTGCAGCACCGCTGGCTGGGCTTCGTGGACTCGGGGCTGCCCGAGGGCGACCCGCTGCCGCCGCTGCCGGAGGGCTGCTTCGCCCTGGTGCCGCTGGAGGAGCCCACCGAGCGGCTGGTGCGGCTCATCCGCGAGTTCCGCCCGCACGTCCTCACCACCTACGACGAGCACGGCGGGTACCCGCACCCCGACCACATCCGTTGCCACGACGTGACCATGGCCGCGTTCGAGGCCGCCGGCGACCCGGACCGTTTTCCGGACGCGGGCGAGCCCTGGCAGCCGCTGAAGGTCTACTACTCGCACGGCTTCAGCCGCCAGCGCCTGCAGCTGTTCCACGACGCCCTGGTGGCCAAGGGGATGGACTCGCCCTTCGCCGAGTGGCTGGCGCAGTGGGACCCCTCTCGCGGGGACGTGATGCAGCGGGTGACCACCCAGGTGGAGTGCGCCGACTACTTCGAGGTGCGCGACGCCGCGCTCAAGGCGCACGCCACCCAGATTGACCCCAACGGACGCTTCTTCGCCATCCCGGTGGAGATGCAGCGCGAGCTGTGGCCCACCGAGGAGTGGGAGCTGGCGCGCTCGCTGGTCGACACCGACACCCCTGAGGACGACCTCTTCGCGGGGATTCAGGAGACAGTTCAGGCATGACGGGCACACTCTCCCTGCTGGCCACCGAGGTCCTGCTGGGCCAGGGGCCGACCCCCACGCCGACGCCCAACCCCAACCCGAACTCCACGGGTGCGGAGTTCGGCAAGGCGGCACCGGCGGGCCTGGTGCTGGTGCTGCTGCTGCTCGTCGGGCTGATCCTGCTGATCCGGTCGATGAACCGGCACATGCGCAAGCTGCCCACCGAGTTCGACCAGGCCAAGGCCGACGCGGAGTCCGGCCCGGCCGGCCCCGCGGGCTCCACCAGCTAGCGGGGCAGTGATTCTCACCCTGGGGTCTTTCGCCCAGGGGCCCGCCACCCTCGTCGAGGTCGGTCCCGGCCTGGTCGTGGCCATGGTCGTGCTCACCGCAGCCGCTGCGGCGGTCGCCGTGGCGGGCCGCGTGGGGGTCGGGCGCGAGGTGGTCGTGGCGGTGCTGCGCGCCGTGGTCCAGCTGGCCGCCGTCTCGCTGGTGATCGCCGCCATCGTCGGCTCGCTGGCCGCCACCGTGGCGTTCGTCGCGCTGATGGCGGTGGTGGCCAGCGGCACGGCCGCCCGACGGATGCGCACCGGACGCAACGGCTGGTGGGCGGCGCTGCCGGTGCTGGCGGGCACCACCCCGGTGGTGCTCGGCCTGGTGCTCGCCGGCATGCTGCCCACCACCGGGCTCGCGCTCATCCCGGTGGCGGGCATCCTCGTCGGCGGCGCGATGACCGCCACGGCGCTGGCCGGACGCCGCGCGCTGGACGAGCTGGCCCAGCGACACGGGGAGCTGGAGGCGGGCCTGGCCATCGGGCTGCCCACCCGCGAGGCTGCCCTGCTGGTGTGCCGGCCGGCCGCGGGCCAGGCCCTGGTGCCGGCGCTGGACCAGACCCGCACCGTGGGGCTGGTGACCCTGCCGGGCGCGTTCGTGGGGATGCTGCTGGGCGGGGCGAGCCCGGCAGCTGCCGGTGCCGTGCAGCTGTTCGTGCTGGTGGCGCTGCTGGCGGTGGAGACCGTGGCGGTGGTGCTGGTGGTGGAGCTGGTCGCCCGCGGGACGGTGCGGCCGGTCCGCTAGCCCTGCTGCTCCTTGACCGAGGAGGCGTAGGCGTCGACGTACTCCTGGCCGGAGAGCTTGACGATCTCGGTCATGATCTGGTCCACGATGGCGCGCTCGGCCCAGCGGTCGCCGGCCAGGCCGTCGTAGCGGGAGAACTCCAGCGGCTTGCCGAAGTGGATCTCGATGCGGTGCGGGCGCCACATCTTCGAGCCCACCGGGTTCAGCTTGTCGGTGCCGATCACCGCCACCGGCAGCACCGGGGCGCCGGTGGCCAGGGCCACCTTGGCCACGCCGGTGCGGCCCTTGTACAGCCGGCCGTCGGGGGAGCGGGTGCCCTCCGGGTAGATGCCGAAGGCCATGCCTCGCTCGACGTGCTCGATCACCACGTCCACCGACGCCGAGGCGGCGCTGGCGTCGTCGCGCTGCACCGGGACCATGCCGATGGCGCCGAAGAAGATGGCCCGGGCCCGCCCCACCAGGCCAGTGCCGGTGAGGTACTCCGCCTTGCCCAGGAAGATCACCCGACGCGGCATCACCAGGGGCACGACGAAGGAGTCGGCCACGGCGAGGTGGTTGCCGGCCACGATCACGCCACCGGTCTTGGGGATGTTCTCCCTGCCGGTCACCCGGGGGCGGCTGAGCAGCATCATGAACGGACCCGGGCACACATGCTTGAAGAGGAAGTAGAGCACCTGGTGAACCTACCGTCAGTGCGGGGCGCGGGGCAGCGACACCCGGAAGGTGGCCCCCGCGCCGGGAGCGCTGTCCACCCGCACGGTGCCCCGGTGGGCGGACACCAGCGCCGCCACGATGGACAGCCCCAGCCCGGTGCCGCCGCTGGCTCGGGTGCGGGAGGAGTCGGCGCGGTAGAAGCGCTCGAAGACCCGCTCGGCCGCCTCCGTGGTGAGGCCGGGTCCGGTGTCGCTGACCTCCAGCACGCTGTGCTCGGCGTCGGTGCCCACCCGCACGGTCACCGCGGCCTCCGGCGGGGTGTGCACCAGGGCGTTGGTCACCAGGTTGCCCAGCACCTGGCGCAGTCGGCTGTCGTCGCCGAGAACCTCGGGCGTGCCTGGCCCGTCCACCACCTCCAGGCGGATGCTGCGCCGGGGGGCGACCGCCTGGGCGGCGTGCACCGCGTCGCTGGCCACGGCGAGCAGGTCCACCGGCTCCCGCTCCAACGGGCGCTGGGAGTCCAGGCGGGCCAGCAGCAGCAGGTCCTCCACCAGCAGCCCCATCCGGGCCGACTCGTCCTCGATGCGCGACATCAGCCGCTGCACCGCCGCCGGGTCGGTGGCCGCCCCCTGCCGGTAGAGCTCGGCGAAGCCGCGGATGGTGGTCAGCGGGGTGCGCAGCTCGTGGCTGGCGTCGCCGACGAAGCGCCGCATCCGCTGCTCCGAGCTCTGCGCGGCCTGTGCCGAGGCCGCGGCGGAGTCGAAGGCGGACTGGATCTGGCTGAGCATGCCGTTGAGCGCCACCGACAGCCGGCCCACCTCGGTGCGCTGGCCGAGGTCGGGCACCCGCCGGTCGAGCTCACCGGTGGCGATGGCCGCAGCGGTCTCCTCCACCTCCACCAGCGGGCGCAGGCTGCGCCGGACGACGAGGTAGCCGAGCACGGCCAGCAGCAGCAGCACGACCAGCCCGATGGCGGTCTGCAGCAGCACCAGCCGGTGCACCGTGGAGCTGACGTCGGCCAGGCTGGTGGCCGCCACGACGCTCGCCGCGCTGCCGTCGGTGAGCACCACCGGCTCGGCCACCACCCGCCACTGCGGTCCGCCGGTGGTGGAGGTCACGGTGACCGGGCCGTGGGCGGTGCTGTCCGGGCGGATCGAGGTCAGGTCGGGGGCCGTGGCCAGGCCGGGATCGTCGATCACCTGCAGGGTGGTGCCGTCCGCGGCCACCAGGGCCACGTAGTAGCGGGCCGGTGGGCGTGGGGCGCCCGGATCGTTGAGCGGGGCGACCGGTGCGCTCATCCGGTGCAGGAACGCCCCGGCGTCCTGGCCCAGCTGGGCGTCGGTGCGCTGCACCAGGAAGTCCTTGAGGTAGGTGGTGGTGGCCACCCCCGAGGCGAGCAGGCCCAGGGTGACCAGGGCCAGCAGCGCCGCCACCAGGGTGACCCGCAGCGGCACCCCGCGGGCCGGCCCGGCCCGCCGGGGCAGCGTCACCGGCGGGGTTGCCGCAGCACGTAGCCGACGCCCCGGAGGGTGTGGATGAGGCGCGGCTCGGTGGTGTCCACCTTGCGCCGCAGGTAGGAGACGTAGGACTCGACCACGTTCATCTCGCCGCCGAAGTCGTAGTTCCACACGTGGTCGAGGATGCGCGGCTTGCTCAGCACGGTGCCAGCGTTGGCCATCAGGTAGCGCAACAGCTTGAACTCGGTCGGCGAGAGGGTGACCGGCTCGCCGGCCTTCCACACCTCGCGGGTGTCGTCGTCCAGGGTGAGGTCGGCGAAGGTCATCCGCGAGGAGCTGGCCAGCCCCTCCAGCGTCCCGGTGCGGCGCAGCACCGCCCGGATGCGGGCCACCACCTCCTCCAGGCTGAACGGCTTGGTCACGTAGTCGTCGCCGCCCAGAGTGAGCCCGGTGATCTTGTCCGCCACCGCGTCCCGGGCGGTGAGGAACAGCGCGGGGCACTGGGTGCCGTCCGCCCGCAGCCGGCGCAGCACCCCGAAGCCGTCCATCCCCGGCATCATCACGTCCAGCACCACCAGGTCCGGGCGGAAGGTCCTGGCGACGTCCAGGGCGCGCATGCCGTCAGCCGCGGTGGCCACCTCGAAGCCGACGAACCGCAGGCTGGTGCTGAGCAGCTCCACGATGTTGGGCTCGTCGTCGACCACCAGGATCTTGGCCTCGGGCACCGTCGGGACCCGTGCCCCCGCGGACCGCGCTGCGTGCTGCATGGGGTCAGTGTCGCGTGTGCGCCTGTGCCGAGGCTGGCGGTTTGCTGTGAGCTCCCTGTGCGACCTCCGAGCGCCCGATTGGTCCGTTCTCGGTCACCGAGACGCTGGTCATGGCGTCGGTCTATGCCTAATAGGTTGAGTGCGCTCCGCCTGCTGGCGGAGCGCGAGCTCGCCCGACGTGGAGGACAGATGGAGCACGGCAGCGACGAGGTACAGCACCTGACGACGGTGCTGGCGCAGCAGCAGGAGGCCTTCCTGGCCGAGGGCCCGCCCAGCGTCGAGGTGCGCCAGGCCCGCCTGCAGCGCGTCATCGACATGCTGGTGGCCTGCCACGAGCCGCTGGTCGCCGCGATCGGGGCCGACTTCGGCAACCGCCACCCCGGCTACTCCACGATGAACGACGTGCTGGGCTCGCTGGCCTCGCTCAAGTTCACCCGTGACTCGGTGGCGCAGTGGATGGAGCCTGACCCGCGTCCGGCCTACGCGCCGTGGGACCAGATGGGTGCCACCGCGCACGTGCAGCACCAGCCCAAGGGCACCGTCGCCATCATCGGCACCTGGAACGCCCCGGTGTACACCCTGCTCGCCCCGCTGGCCTACGCCCTGGCTGCCGGCAACCGGGCGGTGCTCAAGCCCTCCGAGCTGGTGCCGCGCACCGCCCAGCTGCTCGCCGAGCTGGCGGCCGAGCACCTCGACCCGACCGAGGTTGCGGTGGTCACCGGCGGTCCCGAGGTCGCCGGCGCGCTGTCCTCTCAGCCGCTGGGACACATCATCTTCACCGGCGGGACCACGGTCGGCAAGATCATCATGACCAACGCCGCCAAGAACCTGGTGCCGGTGACCCTCGAGCTGGGCGGCAAGTCGCCGTCGGTGGTCTCCCGCAGCGCCGACCTGGCCATCGCCGCCGGCAAGGTGGCCGTGGCCAAGGCCACCAACGGCGGCCAGCTGTGCGTCAACGCCGACCTGGTGCACGTGCCCCGCGAGCACGTGGACACCTTCGTCGCCGAGCTCAAGACGCAGTTCGCCCAGCTGTTCCCGACCGTGGCCGACAACCCGGACGTGGTGGCCGCGATCAACGATCGCCACCGCGACCGGGTGCAGGGCTACGTGGACGACGCCGCAGCCCGCGGTGCCCGGGTGGAGGTGAGCCCGGAGGGGGAGCAGGTGCCCGCCGACTCCGGCCGCCAGCCGCTGCGCATCGTGGTCGACCCCGCCCCCGAGGCGGCGATCATGCAGGAGGAGATCTTCGGCTCCGCGGTGGTGGTGCTGCCCTACGACACCGTCGAGGAGGTCATCGCCGACATCAACGCCCGGCCCGCGCCGCTGGCGCTGTACTACTTCGGCACCGACGAGCAGGAGAAGCAGCTGGTGCTGGAGCGCACCCGCTCCGGCGGCGTGACGGTCAACGGCCTGATGCTGCACCCGGGCATGTCGGAGGCCCCCTTCGGCGGCGTCGGCGCCTCCGGGATGGGGCACTACAACGGGCGCGAGGGCTTCCTCGAGCTCACCCACGCCCGCACCGTCTTCGAGGCGCCCGCCGGCGCCGACCCGCGGCACGACTGGGGCATGCTGCCGCCCTTCGGCGAGCAGTTCCACGCCGGCATGGTCGCCGCCATCACCCCCTAGCCGGCGCCTGCTTCCACCCGCACCACCCCCACCCACCAGTACGGCTCGACCCAGAACTCAGGAGCAACTGTGCAGACTCGCGGCGCCATCATCCGGCAGGCCCCCGGCAAGTACGAGGTGGTCGACCTCGAGCTCGACCGGCCCCGGCAGAACGAGCTGCTGGTGAAGATGGTGGCCTCGGGGCTGTGCCACTCCGACGACCACCTCGCCACCGGTGACCTGCCGGTGGGCAGCTACCCGTTCTGCGGTGGCCACGAGGGCGCCGGCGTGGTGGTCGAGGTCGGCCCGCACACCCTGGACTGGGCCGAGGGCGACCACGTGGTGTTCTCCTTCCTCGCCGGCTGCGGACGCTGCCGGTGGTGCGCCACCGGCATGCAGAACCTGTGCGACCGGGGCGCCTCGGTGCTGGTGGGCAGCCGCCCGGACGACCCGTCCAGCTACCGGATGAGCCTGGACGGGCAGGCGGTGGCGCAGAACAGCGGCATCTCCACCTTCAGCGAGCACACCACCGTGCACGTCAGCTCCGCGGTCAAGGTGGACAAGGACCTGCCGCTGGACAAGCTCTGCCTGCTCGGCTGCGGCGTGGGCACCGGCTGGGGTGCGGCGGTCAACTCCGCCGAGGTCTACCCCGGCCACACCGTGGTGGTGATGGGCGTCGGCGGCATCGGGATGAACGCGGTGCAGGGTGCGGCCCACGCCGGCGCCGCGCACGTGATCGCGGTGGACCCGGTGGCCTTCAAGCGCGAGACCGCGCTGGCCCTGGGCGCCACCCACGCCGTGGCCACCATGGAGGAGGGCACCGAGATCGCCCGCTCCTTCACCAACGGCCAGGGCGCGGACTCCGCCATCGTCACCACCGGCGTGGTCACCGGTGAGCAGGTGGCGCAGGCCTTCGCCGCCATCCGCAAGGCCGGCACCTGCGTGGTGACCGGGCTGGGCAACGCCATGCAGATGGGCCTGCCGATCAACCTGGTGGAGCTGGTGCTGTACCAGAAGCGCATCCAGGGCTCGCTGTTCGGCGCCTCCAGCCCCAGCTCGGGCATCCCCTGGATGATCGACCTCTACACCAGCGGCAAGCTCAAGCTGGACGAGCTGGTCACCACCACCTACAGCCTCGACCAGGTGGCACAGGGGTTCGAGGACATGCACTCCGGCAAGAACATTCGCGGCGTCATCCTGTTCGACTGACTCCCTCGCCCCGTCGGGAACACACCCGGCGGGGCGGAGGTTGTCCTGACACGATGGCCGTGCGGCTTGGGGGAGCCCGACCGACGCCGAGTGGAAGGACACCCAAGTGAACCAGCTGGCGGAGTCGTCTAGCCCGTACCTGTTGCAGCACAAGGACAACCCGGTGCACTGGCAGGAGTGGTCCGCGGCGGCGCTGGAGGAGGCCAGGCAGCGGGACGTGCCGGTGCTGCTGTCGGTGGGCTACTCCGCCTGCCACTGGTGCCACGTGATGGCGCACGAGTCGTTCGAGAACCCCGAGATCGCGGCGCAGATGAACCGGGACTTCGTCTGCGTCAAGGTCGACCGCGAGGAGCGTCCGGACATCGACGCGGTCTACATGGAGGCCACCGTCGCCATGACCGGCCAGGGTGGCTGGCCGATGACCTGCTTCCTCACCCCCGACGCCGAGCCGTTCCACTGCGGCACCTACTACCCGCCCACCCCGCGGCAGGGGATGCCGTCCTTCCCACAGCTGCTCACCGCGGTCACCCACGCCTGGACGGACAACCGCGCCGAGGTGCTCAAGGCCGGCGTGGCCGTGGTGGCGGAGCTGGAGCGCGCCTCGGGGGTGCTGCCGCCGGCCGCCGTCACCCAGGAGGCGCTGGACTCCGCCGTGGGCAAGGTGCTGCGCGACGCCGACCCGGTGAACGGCGGTTTCGGCACCGCCCCCAAGTTCCCGCCGACCATGCTGTGCCAGGCGCTGCTGCGCCACTACGAGCGCACCGGCGCGGAGAAGGCGCTGGCCACGGTGGTGCGCACCGCCGACGCGATGGCCCGCGGCGGCATCAACGACCAGCTGGGCGGTGGCTTCGCCCGGTACTCGGTGGACGCGGCGTGGGTGGTGCCGCACTTCGAGAAGATGCTCTACGACAACGCCCAGCTGCTGCGGCTGTACGCCAACCTGCACCGGGTGACCGGCTCGGCGCTGGCGCTGCGGACCGCGCAGAGCACGGCCGACCTGCTCCTGGGCGCGCTGCGCACCGAGCAGGGTGGCTTCGCCTCGGCCCTGGACGCCGACACCGACGGCGTGGAGGGGCTCACCTACGTGTGGACCCCGGCGCAGCTGGCCGAGGTGCTCGGACCCGACGACGGCGCGTGGGCGGCCGAGCTGTTGGTGGTGACCGAGGAGGGCACCTTCGAGCACGGCGCCTCGGTGCTGCAGCTGCCGGTCGACCCGGACGACTCCGACCGGTGGCAGCGGGTGCGCGCCACGCTGCTGGCCGCCCGGGCCCGGCGCCCGCAGCCTGGCCGCGACGACAAGGTGGTGACCGCCTGGAACGGGTTGGCCATCACCGCGCTGGCCGAGGCTGGTGCGGCGCTGGACCGGCCGGAGTGGGTGGAGGCGGCGGCGACGTGCGCCGAGCACCTGCTGGCCACCCACCTGGTGGACGGACGCCTGCGGCGGGCCTCGCTGGGCGGGTCGGTGGGCTCGGCCGCGGCGGTGCTGGAGGACCACGCGTCGCTGGCGACGGGGCTGCTGGCCCTGCACCAGGCGACCGGGGCCCTGAGCTGGCTGGAGCACGGCTGCACGCTGGTGGACCTGGCCGTGGAGCACTTTGCCGACGGCACCGAGCCCGGCGCCTGGTTCGACACCGCCAACGACGCCGAAGCCCTGGTGCGCCGTCCGCGCGACCCGATGGACAACGTGACCCCGTCCGGGGCGTCCGCCATGGCGGAGGCGCTGCAGGTGGCTGCCGCGCTCACCGAGCCCGAGCGCTCGGCGCGGTACGCCGAGCTGGCCGACACCACCCTGGCCCGAGCCGGCGTGCTGCTGGACCGGGCGCCCCGGGCGGCGGGCAACTGGTGGGCGGTGGCCGAGGCTGCCCAGCGCGGGCCGCTGCAGGTGGCGGTGGCCGGCGGGGGAGCACTGCTGTCCTCGGCGCGGCGCAACGCCCCCGGCGGCACGGTGATCGTGGGCGGCAAGCCCGACTCCGCACCGCTGCTGGCCGGGCGCGAGCTCATCGACGGCCACCCCGCGGCCTACGTGTGCCGCGGGTTCGTCTGCGACCGCCCGGTGGCCAGCGTGCCCGAGCTGCTGCAGCTGCTGGGCCGGGGCGCCGACAGCGTCTAGGTCCACAGTCCCGCTCGCCGTTTCGCAAGGGGAAGTACCTCGGTACGGGGACCACCAAGGCGTACGGATTCACTGACTTCAGCACCGCATCGAGCGACCGCACGGTGGTGCTCACCTACAAGGTCGTGGGCGAGTGCAACGCGTGCCCGGCCAAGGGCTTCGCCACGGTGAAGTACCACTGGCAGGACAACCGCGTCGTCATGGAAGGCACCCCGCCGGAGCAGTAGCTCCAGTCGGGTCGCCTGCCGGCAGCAGCGGAGCTGCACCACCTGCTGGAAGGTGGGCCGGTTCCGCCCGCTGATCGTGGGGCCGGTCACCCCACCGTCCCCGTGATTCCCCCCACGTCAGCGTGCAGTGGCGTGAGCATGATCGTCCGCCCACCCGAGCGTCAACAGGGTCGTTCAGGTGCCGAACGACGGCCCGGCGGGGCACCGATCAGCGGGAGCGCGAGGGGAGCGGGGCGGGCCGCCGGGGCCGGCGCGTCAGGAGTAGATCGCCAGCCAGATGGCCACGTAGTGGCACAGCGCGGCGAGCACGGTGGAGGCGTGGAAGAACTCGTGGAAGCCGAAGGTGTCCGGCCACGGGTTGGGCCACTGCACGCCGTAGAAGATCCCGCCCACGGTGTAGAACAGCCCACCGATGATGAGCAGCAGCAGCGCGGCGAGCCCGGCGTGGTGCAGCAGCTCGGGCAGCACGAAGACCGCCACCCAGCCGAGCGCCAGGTAGAGCGGGACGCCCACCCAGCGCGGCGCCGAGGGCCACGCCATCTTCAGCACAACCCCCAGTGCCGCACCGGCCCACACCACGGCGAGAACCCGGTTGCCGGTGTCGCGGGGCATGCACAGCAGCGCGAACGGGGTGTAGCTGCCGGCGATGAACACGAAGATCATCGAGTGGTCCAGCCGCTTCATCCAGGTGCGCGCGCGCTCGCTGCGCCAGGCCCGGCGGTGGTACAGCGCGCTCACCCCGAACACCCCGCACACGGTGACTCCGTAGATGCCGGTGCCGAGCGCCGCGCGGCCGGAGACGGTGGACGCCGCCAGGGTGACCAGCACCGCGGCGGCGACCACCGCGGCGCAGAACGACCAGAGGTGGATCCAGCCGCGCATGCGCGGCGTGACGAGCGAGGGGGCGGGGGTCAGGGTGGTCACGGGACGGCCTCCTCCAGCTGTGGTCACCGCACCAGCGGCGAGACCAATCACAGGGTACCCAGCCGAGGCGCTCACTCGGACACCGTTCTGGGCGGTCCGCTCCCAGGCGTAGGGTCCCCTCCCGTGGAGGGCGGCGCCAGGAGGACTCAGCAGTGACGGTCAGGGAGACGACGAGCAACCTGGCCTACGCCTTCTACGAGCGCCACCTGCTGCGCCAGCTCCGCGGCGTGGAGCGCCCGCGCCACATCGGCGTGATCATGGATGGCAACCGCCGCTGGGCCCGTGAGGCCGGCTTCGACGACGTCAGCCACGGCCACCGGGTGGGGGCGCAGAAGATCGCCGGGATGCTCGGCTGGTGCGACGCCGCCGGGGTGGAGGTGGTGACGCTGTACATGCTCGCCACCGACAACCTGCGGCGCGACCCCGAGGAGCTGGAGGCGCTGCTGCACATCATCACCGACGTGGTGGACGAGCTGTCCGGGCCGGAGGCCAACTGGCAGCTACGCATCGTGGGTGCGCTGCACGCGCTGCCCGAGCCCTTCGCCAAGGGCCTGCGCGCTGCCGCCGAGCGCACCAAGGGCCGTCCGGGCGTCTCGGTGAACATCGCTGTCGGCTACGGCGGGCGCCAGGAGATCGTGGACGGCGTGCGCTCCCTGCTGGCGGAGCGGGCCGCCGCCGGCGTGCCGGCCGAGCAGCTGGCCGCGACGGTGACGGTGGAGGCCATCGGCCAGCACCTCTACACCTCCGGCCAGCCCGACCCCGACCTGGTGATCCGCACCAGCGGCGAGCAGCGGCTGTCGGGCTTCCTGCTCTGGCAGAGCGCGTACTCGGAGTTCTACTTCTGCGAGACCTACTGGCCGGAGTTCCGCCGGGTGGACTTCCTGCGGGCGCTGCGCGACTACGGGGCACGGCACCGCCGGTACGGCTCCTAGCCAGCACCGCCGGTACGGCTGCTAGAGCTTGCGCAGCCGGACCCGGCGGATGGAGTGGTCGCGGTCCTTGCGCAGCACCAGCGTGGCCCGTGGCCGGGTGGGCAGGATGTTGGCCACCAGGTTGGGCTCGTTGATGGACAGCCAGATCCTGCGGCCCTCCACGCGCGCCTGCGCGTCGTCGAGGGAGGAGTAGTGGTGGAAGTGCGAGCCCGGCTGGGCGAAGGCCGTGCTCCGCAGCGCCAGGAAGCGCTCTACGTACCACCTCTGCAGGTCCTCCATGGCGGCGTCGACGTAGATGGAGAAGTCGAACAGGTCCGAGACCATCAGCCGCGGGCCGGGCTGCAGCACGTTGAGGCCCTCGACGATGAGAATGTCCGGCTTGGACACCACCTGCTCGGCCCCGGGCACGATGTCGTAGTCCTCGTGCGAGTAGACCGGCGCGGATGCGCGCTCCACCCCGTTCTTCACGCTGGTGACGAAGCGCAGCAGGGCGCGGCGGTCGTAGCTCTCCGGGAAGCCCTTGCGGTCCAGGATTCCGCGGCGGGTCAGCTCGGCGGTGGGGTAGAGAAAGCCGTCGGTGGTCACCAGGTCCACCTGCGGGTGGTCGGGCCAGCGGGCGAGCAGCGTCTGCAGCAGCCGGGCGGTGGTGGACTTGCCCGCCGCCACGCTGCCGGCCACGCCGATGATGAAGGGCACGCGGGTGCTGGCCGGGGTCTCGCCGAGGAACGTGGTGGTGGCGTTGTGCAGCTGCTGGCGAGCGGCCACCTGGAGGTTGATCAGCCGGGCCAGCGGCAGGTACACCTCCGCCACCTCGTCCAGGTCCACCTGCTCGCCGAGGCCGCGCAGGGCGCTCAGCTCGTCGTCGTTGAGCGGCAGCGGGGTGGAGAGCCGGAGGTCGCGCCACTGTGCCCGGTCGAGCTCCACGTACGGGCTGGGCTCCTGGGTGCTGCGCGTGCTGGTTCGAGCCACGGGACAAACGGTACGCATAGGCCTGGAGAGGGAGAAGCCGTGGGGCGCCTGGACCGGCGTGGCGACTAGGCTTGACGGTCGTGGACGCGAACACGCTGGTGCGCGAGTACCTGCTCCTGGGGCTGCGCTTCGACCGACTGGAGCCTGGGTTCGTCGACGCCTACACCGGCGACGCGGCCCTGCGCAGGCAGACCGAGAACGAGCCCCCGCCCGACCCACGTGCGCTGGCCGCACGGGCGGCCGACCTGCGCGCCGAGCTCGCCTCGGTGTCCCTGGCACCGGAGCGGGAGCGCTTCCTGGACGTGCACCTGCGGGCGCTGGAGTGCTCGGGACGCAAGCTCGCCGGCGACGCCATCGACTTCGTCGAGGAGGTCGACGCCTACTTCGACGTGCGGATCACCCCGGGTGACCCGGACGAGTACCTGGCCGCGCACCGCGCCCTGGCCGCGGAGCTGCCCGGCGACGGCCCGCTGCCGGCCCGGCTCAACGCCGCCCGGGCCCTGGAGGAGATCCCGCCGGAGCGGCTCAGCGCCTGCGTGCACGCCTTCTCCTCCGCGCTGCGCGACCGGGTGCGCGACCAGTTCGCGCTGCCCGAGGACGAGACCGTGAGCTACGAGATCGTCGGTGACAAGCCCTGGTCGGGCTTCAACTACTACCTGGGCAACCACCAGTCCCGGGTGGCCATCAACTCCGACCTCAAGCAGCGGATGAGCCACCTGCCGCACCTGGTGGCCCACGAGTCCTACCCCGGACACCACACCGAGCACTGCCGCAAGGAGTCCGGCCTGGTGGCCGACGGGCAGCTGGAGCAGACGCTGTTCCTGGTGAACACCCCGCAGTGCCTGATGGCGGAGGGGCTGGCCGACCTGGGCCTGGACGCCGTGGTCGGGCCGGGCTGGGGCCTGTGGGCGCAGGAGATCTTCGCCGACCTGGGGCTGCGCTTCGATGGGGCGCGGGCCGAGCGGCTGCACAACGCCTCCACCCAGCTGCTCACGGTGCGCCAGGACGCGGCCCTGATGCTGCACTCCCAGGGCGCGGAGGAGGACACGGTGGTGGACTTCCTGCAGCGGTGGCTGCTGGTGCCCGCGCCCCGGGCCCGGCAGATGCTGCGCTTCCTGTCCGACCCGCTGTGGCGGGCGTACACCACCACCTACGTGGAGGGCTACCGGCTGCTGCACTCCTGGTTGGACGCCCGGCCCGCCGACGAGCCGCTGGGCACCCGCTACCTGCGGCTGCTGGACGAGCCGCTGGTGCCCGCCACCGTGCGCGCGGAGATCGCCGCCGCCTGAGGGCCCGTGAACGCCCGGTAAACCGTGGCGTGTCCTGCATCACCCTGGCGGTGGCGGCGGCTAGCGTCGGCGGTGTCGGGTGGTGGGGAAGCCACCCGTCCGGGAGGTTCCAGTCGTGAGTGTCTGCACGAGGGGGCCGGCACCCGGTCCTCGTCACCGTCAACCCTGACGGCGGCCAGGAACGGTCCGGCCGAGCAAACCGCTTGCGCGGGTGCCGCGCTGGTGAGGGAGCCTGCTGTGGCTGCACGAACGTACGTCCTGGACACCTCAGTGCTGCTGTCCGACCCCTGGGCGCCGACCCGCTTCGCCGAGCACCAGGTCGTGCTCCCGCTGGTGGTGATCAGCGAGCTGGAGGGCAAGCGGCACCACCCCGAGCTCGGCTGGTTCGCCCGCGAGGCGCTGCGCCTGCTGGACGACCTGCGCCTGGAGCACGGACGGCTGGACCAGCCGGTCCCCGTCGGCGCCCACGGCGGCAGCCTGCACGTCGAGCTCAACCACACCGATCCGGCGGTGCTGCCCTCGGGCTTTCGCACCGACTCCAACGACTCCCGCATCCTGGCCTGCTCGTTGAACCTGCGGGCCGAGGGGCGCGACGTGGTGCTGGTCAGCAAGGACACCCCGCTGCGGGTGAAGGCCGGGGCGGTGGGCCTGCCCGCCGACGAGTACCGCGCCCAGGACGTGGTGGACTCCGGCTGGACCGGCATGACGGAGCTGGCGGTGACCCAGTCCGACGTGGACAACCTCTTCGCCACCGGGCTGATCGACCTGGACGAGGCGCGGGACCTGCCCTGCCACACCGGCCTCCGGCTGCTGGCCGGGCAGCAGTCCGCGCTGGGGCGGGTGACCCCGGGCAAGCAGGTGGCGCTGGTGCGCGGGGAGCGGGAGGCCTTCGGGCTGCACGGGCGCTCGGCCGAGCAGCGCATCGCCCTGGAGCTGCTGATGGACCAGAGCGTGGGCATCGTGTCGCTGGGTGGGCGTGCCGGCACCGGCAAGTCGGCGCTCGCCCTGTGCGCCGGGCTGGAGTCTGTCCTGGAGAGACGCGAGCACCGCAAGGTGGTGGTGTTCCGGCCGCTGTACGCCGTGGGTGGGCAGGACCTGGGCTACCTGCCGGGCAGCGAGGCCGAGAAGATGGGGCCGTGGGGGCAGGCGGTGTTCGACACCCTCGAGGGCCTGGCCGACCCGGGCACCATCGAGGAGGTGCTGGCGCGGGGGATGCTCGAGGTGCTGCCGCTGACCCACATCCGGGGGCGGTCGCTGCACGACTCGTTCGTGATCGTGGACGAGGCCCAGTCGCTGGAGCGCAACGTGCTGCTCACGGTGCTGTCCCGGCTGGGGTCGGGCTCGCGGGTGGTGCTCACCCACGACGTGGCCCAGCGGGACAACCTGCGGGTGGGCCGGCACGACGGGGTGGCGGCGGTGATCGAGAAGCTCAAGGGGCACCCGCTGTTCGCGCACGTCACCCTCACCCGCAGCGAGCGCTCTCCCATCGCCGCGCTGGTCACCGACATGCTGGAGGAGTTCGTGCCGGAGTCCTGACCCTGCGGAGCGGGGAGCGCCGTCTACCAGCGGCGGTTGGCCAGCACGGGCAACGACGCCCGCGCCGCAGCCACCGCGGCGAGGTCCAGGTCGACCACCAGCAGCTCCGGGTCGGACTGCGCCCCCGCCAGCACCGTGCCGGTGGGGGAGACCACCACGCTGTGACCCACCCCGGTCGGCGCGCTGCCCGGCTCCTCGCCCAGGCTCGCCGGGTCGGCCTGCCCGCAGGCGAGCACGTAGCTGGTGCAGTCCAGCGCCCGGGCCCGGGCCAGCAGCTCCCACTGCGCCACCTTGTCCGGGCCGGCGCCCCAGGACGCCGACACCACCACCACCTCCGCGCCCCGGTCGGCCAGCTGCTGGTACATGCCGGGGAAGCGGATGTCGTAGCAGGTGCTCAGCCCCACCTGCACCCCGTCCACCGGCACCACCACCAGCTCGTCGCCACCGGCCACGGTGCGCGACTCGGTGAACCCGAGGGCGTCGAACAGGTGCACCTTGTCGTAGTGGGTGTCCAGGTCCGGCCCCACCACCAGCAGCGTGTTGCGCACCCGCCCGTCGTCGGCGGGCGTGAACATCCCCGCCACCACCGTCACGCCAGCGCTGCGCGCCGCCGCCCGGACGCCCTCGGCCCACGGCCCATCCAGCGGCTCGGCCACCGGCCCCAGCGGCACCCCGAACCGGCACATGCTCGCCTCGGGGAACACCACCAGCGACGCGCCGGCGGCGGCGGCCAGCCCCACCTGCTCGCGCACGGTGGCCAGGTTGGCGGCGGGGTCGGTGCCGCTGAGCACCTGTGCCAGCGCGACCCGCATCAGTCCTGCTTGACCCGGGCCATGGCCAGCACGTCCAGCGCCGCGTCCAGCTTCTCCTCGCTGATGCGGTCGGGCACGTGCCCACGGTCGATGACCACCTCGCGGATGGTGCGCCGCTCGGCCAGGGCCTGCTTGGCGACCTTGGCCGCCTCCTCGTAGCCGATGGCGGAGTTCAGCGGGGTGACGATGGACGGCGAGGACTCCGCCAGCTCGCGGCAGTGGTCCTCGTCGGCCTCCAGGCCGTCGATGCAGCGGTCGGCGAGCAGCCGGCTGGAGCTGCTGAGCAGCCGGATGGACTCCAGCAGGTTGCGGGCCATCACCGGGATCTGCACGTTCAGCTCGAACGAGCCTGACGCGCCCGCCCAGGCGATGGCGGCGTCGTTGCCCACCACCTGCGAGCACACCTGCAGGGTGGCCTCGGGGATCACCGGGTTCACCTTGCCCGGCATGATCGAGCTGCCCGGCTGCAGGTCGGGCAGCCGGATCTCGCCCAGGCCGGTGCGCGGTCCGGAACCCATCCAGCGCAGGTCGTTGCAGATCTTGGTGAGCGACACCGCGATGGTGCGCAGCGCGCCGGAGGCCTCCACCAGTGCGTCCCGGGCGGACTGCGCCTCGAAGTGGTCCACGGCCTCGGTGAGCACGTCCAGGCCGGTGGCGTCGCGCAGGGCGGCCACCACGGCCGCGCCGAAGCCCTCCGGGGCGTTCAGCCCGGTGCCCACGGCGGTGCCGCCGATGGCCAGCTCACCCAGCCGGGGCAGGCAGGCCTGCAGCCGCTCGATGCCGGCGGCGACCTGGCGGGCGTAGCCGCCGAACTCCTGGCCCAGGGTGATCGGCACCGCGTCCATCAGGTGGGTGCGCCCGGCCTTGACCACGTCGCGCCACTGCTGCTGCTTCTGCACCAGCGAGGCGTGCAGGTGCTCCAGCGCCGGGATCAGGTCCTTGACCACGGCCTCGGTGGCGGCCAGGTGGGTGGCCGTCGGGAAGGTGTCGTTGGAGGACTGGGAGGCGTTCACGGTGTCGTTCGGGTGCACGGTGACGCCCGCCTTGCCGGCGAGGGTGGCGATCACCTCGTTGGTGTTCATGTTGGAGCTGGTGCCCGAGCCGGTCTGGAACACGTCGATGGGGAACTGCTCGTCGTGGCGGCCGGCGGCGATCTCGTCGGCCGCGCTGGCGATGGCCGCGGCGTCGGTGTCGGCGATGATGCCCAGCTGGGCGTTGACCCGGGCGCACGCGCCCTTCAGCAGCCCCAGGGCGCGGATCTGGGCGCGCTCGAGGCCGCGTCCGCTGATGGGGAAGTTCTCCACCGCGCGCTGGGTCTGCGCCGCCCACAGCGCGTCGACGGGCACCCGCACCTCGCCCATCGTGTCGTGCTCGATCCGGTAGCCGTCCTGGGTCTGTGTCTCGCCGTTGGTCATGGGCCCGACCTTGCCACTCGGCGTGGGCGCGGGCCAGCGCGCGGGTGCCCCACCGGCTCCCACGGTGAGCCGGGTCACGAATCGGACCGGCTCTGCCTAGGGTGGGGAGTCACAGCCGAGACGAGGAGTTCGTGTGACTGAGACCACGTGTGACTTGTTGGTGGTCGGCGCGGGGCCGGCCGGCCTCTACGCCGCGTACTACGCCGGGTTCCGCGGGCTGTCGGTGGTCGTGGTGGACACGCTGCCCGAGCCCGGCGGCCAGGTCACCGCCATGTACCCGGAGAAGATGATCTACGACGTCGGTGGCTTCGCCGCGATCAAGGGCCGCGACCTGGTGGCCGGTCTGGTGGAGCAGGCCGGGCAGTACAAGCCCACCTACCTGCTCGGCCGTCAGGCCGTGCACCTGCACGACGCCGCGGACGGCGGCTTCGACGTGGAGCTCGACGACGGCCAGGTGGTGGGCAGCCGGGCGGTGCTGATCACCGGGGGGATGGGCACCTTCACCCCGCGCCCGCTGCCGGTGGGGCAGGAGTGGTCCGGGCGCGGGGTGGTCAACTTCGTGCCCGCGCTGGCCGCGCACGCCGGCCAGGACGTGGTGGTGGTCGGCGGCGGCGACTCCGCCTTCGACTGGTGCCTGGCCCTGCACCCGGTGGCCAAGAGCGTCACCCTGGTGCACCGGCGCGCCAAGTTCCGGGCCCACGCCGGCACGGTGGACGCGGTGCGCAGCCTCGGGGTCGAGCTGGTCACCGACGCGCAGGTGAGTGCGTTGCGGGCGGGGGAGAGCGGCGCCCTGGCCGAGGTCGACGTCGAGGTGGACGGCGTGGTGCGCACCCTGCCGGCGCAGTCGGTGATCGCCGCGCTCGGCTTCACCGCGGACCTGGGGCCGCTCACCGAGTGGGCGCTGCAGATCGATCGGCGCCAGATCGTCGTCGACTCGACCATGCGCACCGCCCGGCCGCTGGTCTACGGGGCTGGCGACATCGTCACCTACCCGGGAAAGGTCAGCCTGATCGCCACCGGCTTCGGCGAGGCGGCGACGGCGGTGAACAACATTGCCGTCGAGCTGGATCCGTCGGCGCACCTGTTCCCCGGGCACAGCTCCAGCGAGGGCTGACGCACCACCGGCGCCGCTCCCTGGTGGGGGCGGCGCCGGTGGTGGTGTCTCGACCTGCGATCAGGGGAGCGGGCGGTCGCCCTCGTCGCCGGCGTTGTCGAAGTCGATGCTGGAGTACTCGCGGAGCTTGGTCAGGCGGTGGTAGCCGTCGATCATGCGCAGCGTGCCCGACTTGGACCGCATCACGATGGACTGCGTGGTGCAGCCGCCGCCGCGGTAGCGAACGCCGCGGAGCAGGTCGCCGTCGGTGATGCCGGTGGCGCAGAAGAACACGTTGTCCCCGGAGACCAGGTCCTCGGTGGTGAGGATCCGGTCGAGGTCGTGACCGGCGTCCAGGGCGCGCTGGCGCTCGGCGTCGTCGGTGGGAGCCAGCCGGCCCTGGATGGCGCCCCCCATGCAGCGCATGGCGGCGGCGGCGATGATGCCCTCCGGCGTGCCACCGGTGCCCAGCAGCATGTCCACGCCGGAGTCGGGGCGGGCGCAGGCGATGGCGCCGGCCACGTCACCGTCGGAGATCAGCTGGATGCGGGCGCCGGCGGAGCGGACCTCGCGCATCAGGTTCTCGTGCCGGGGGCGGTCCAGGATGCAGACGGTGACCTCGGAGACGTCGCTGCCCTTGGCCTTGGCCACGCGCCGGATGTTCTCCGCCACCGGGACGCTGATGTCGATGACGTCGGCGGCCTCGGGGCCCACCGCGATCTTCTCCATGTAGAACACCGCCGAGGGGTCGAACATCGCGCCGCGCTCGGCGACGGCGAGGACGGCGATGGCGTTGGGCATGCCCTTGGCCATCAGGGTGGTGCCGTCGATCGGGTCCACCGCGACGTCGCAGTCGGGCCCGTCGCCGTTGCCGACCTCCTCGCCGTTGAACAGCATGGGCGCCTCGTCCTTCTCGCCCTCGCCGATGACGACCACGCCGCGCATGGAGACGGAGCCGATGAGCTTGCGCATGGCGTCCACGGCGGCGCCGTCACCGCCGTTCTTGTCGCCGCGGCCGACCCAGCGGCCACCCGCCATGGCCGCAGCCTCGGTGACCCGGACCAGCTCCATCGCGAGGTTGCGATCCGGCGCCTCCCGGCGGCGTTGGGTCGATGGAACCTGCTCGGTCGGGTTGGTCACTGAGGGCCTCCTGGTCGGCGCGCGGGACGCGGGGTTTGCGGTGATTCTCGCAGAAGGAGGTGTTGCCCGCCTCACCCTGGGCCGGTGGACGGGCCACAGGCTGGTGGTAGGCGTGCTGAGCGGTGCGATGATGGAGCCGTGCCTGCCGACAAGCCCCGCCACCTCCAGACCAGCGGTGACATGTTCATCACGATCATTCCGCTGGTCCTGATCGTCATGGCGCTGGCCGGGCTCTCCCGGGCCTGCAGCTTCAGCCCGGGTGGTCCCACCGAGGGCCCGCCGCTGAACGTGGACGTGGCCGCCGAGCTGCGCACCGACGCCGCCGTGCTGGACTTCCCCGTCCGCCTGCCCCAGCTGCCCCCGGAGTGGCACGGCAACTCCGCCAGCCGCGGCGAGGTGTCCGGCCCGCAGGGTGGCCCGAGCGCCACCGTCGGCTGGATGACCGGCTCGGGCCGCTACCTGCGCCTGGTGCAGAGCACCGCCGGCGAGGACGCCCTGCTGGCCAGCCAGGTGGGTGGCGTGCGCAGCGCCTCCGGCACCAGGGAGGCCGGCGGGCGCAGCTGGGTGGTGTACCCCGAGCAGGACGCCGAGGCGGTGTGGGTGGCCGACCTGGGCGACGTGCGGCTGCTCATCACCGGCAGCGGCAGCGCGGAGGACTACCAGACGCTGGCCACTGCGGCCGCCGAGGCCCAACCGCTCAACGGCTGAGCCCGGCCGGAGCGGCCTAGGAGCCGGAGCCGTTGGCGCCCTTGGCCAGGGCCTGCTCCACCCGGGCGCGAGCACCGGCCAGGTGCTCGTCGCAGCGCTTGGCCAGGGCCTCGCCGCGCTCCCACAGGGCCAGCGAGGCGTCCAGGTCCAGACCGCCCTGCTCCAGCAGGCGCACCACCTCCACCAGCTCGTCGCGCGCCTGCTCGTAGCCGAGCTCGTGGGGCGGGGTGGTCACTGCGGGGCCTCCGGAAGGTCGGGCGGGGTGGTGTCCTGGCTGGTGCTGGCGGGCACGACGCGGGCGTGCACGGCGCCGTCGGCCACCCGCACCCGCAGCGCGGAGCCGAGGGGGGCGTCGGCGGTGGAGCGCAGCACGTGGGCCGCGCCGCTGTCGTCGATGCGCTGCACCACGGCGTAGCCGCGGGCCAGGGTAGCGGCCGGACCGAGGGTGGACAGCCGCGCCCGCAGGTGGGCCACGGCGGTCTCCGCGCGCTCGAGGTGGCGGCGCACGTCCCGACGCCCGCCGGCCCGCAGCCGAGTGATCTCCTCGGCCCGGTTGTCGATGGTGCGCAGCGGGTCGGCCAGCACGGGGCGGCTGCGCAGCTGCGCGAGCGAGCGCGACTCGCGCACCACCCACGCCTGCAGCGCGGCCCGGCTGCGAGCCCGCATCTCCGCCACCCGGCGGCTCTCCTCGGCGGCGTCGGGCACCAGGCGCTTGGCGGCGTCGGTGGGGGTGGCGGCGCGCACGTCGGCCACCAGGTCCGACAGCGGGTTGTCCGGCTCGTGGCCGATGGCGCTGACCACCGGGGTGCGACAGGCCGAGATGGCCCGGCACAGGGTCTCGTCGGAGAACGGCAGCAGGTCCTCCACGCTGCCCCCGCCGCGAGCCAGCACGATGACGTCCACCTCGGGGTCCCGGTCGAGCTCGGTGAGCGCGGCGCAGATCTGCGCCACGGCGGTGGGACCCTGCACCGCGGTGTTGCGGACCGCGAAGCGCACCGCCGGCCACCGGGCGCCGGCCACGCTGAGCACGTCCCGCTCGGCCGCGCTGGCGCGGCCGGTGACCAGGCCGATGGTGCCGGGCAGGAAGGGCAGTGGGCGCTTGAGCCGGTCGTCGAAGAGCCCCTCGGCGGCCAGCAGGCGGCGCAGCCGCTCGATGCGGGCCAGCAGCTCGCCGATGCCCACCGGGCGGATCTCGTCCACCCGCAAGGAGAAGGTGCCGCGGCCGGCGTAGAAGGTGGGGGAGCCGTGCACGATCACGCGGCTGCCCTCGGTGAGCGGGACCGGGCTGGCCTGCAGCAGCCGCGGCGAGCACGTCAGCGTGAGGGAGACGTCGGCGGCTGGATCGCGAAGCACCAGGAACGCGGTGGCGGTGTTGGGCCGGGCGTTGATCTGGGTGAGCTGGCCCTCCACCCACACGTCACCCAGCCGCTGGATCCACTGCGCCACCTTCATGGAGACGGTGCGCACCGGCCACGGCTGTTCCGGGGTGCTGGGGGCGGTCACGAGCAACGAGCAGTGGTGACTCGACTCACTGCGAGGTCAGGCTCACTGGGCGTTCACGGTGCTGATGCGGTTGTCCAGCATCGTCAGGTACGGGGCCCGGGCGCGCTGGGCCTGCTCGTAGGCCAGCAGCGCCTCCAGCTCGACCAGCGTCAGCGTGCGCAGGCGGGCGCGCAGCTGGGCCAGCGTCATGGTGTCGTAGCCGCTCACCGGCTCCTCGGCGCCCACTGCGGAGCCGGACTCCTCGGTGTCGTCGCTGTCCGCGGTGGTGGCGTCCACCGGCACGTTGGAGTACAGCGCGAACCGTCCGTTCCCGCTGCGGCGCACCGACTCCGACGGCGCCTCCGGACGCTGGATGGGCTCGTCGAAGGTGGCCCACTCCGGCTTCTCCTGGGCGGGGTGCAGGAAGGACAGCACCTCGTCACCGCGGATGGCCAGTGCCGTCACCTGCTGCTGCACCCGCATGAGGTTCTGCAGGACCTGGCTCACGGCGGTGACCGGGAGCGAGACGACGGTGCTGGGGAGGTTGCGCACCTCCGTGGCGGTGGCGGCCGCGAGCCCGGCGGCGACCCGCACGGCGAGTGGGATACGAGGCATGGCACCAGAGTGCCTCATCCGCTGGTGAGACACACAACTGGCCACCGCCGCAGCGTGTCACCGTAGGCTGGGGCCATGTCGTCTGTACTTGATGCCCGACCTGCCGGCTCCACCAAGCGCGTCCTGCTGGCTGAGCCCCGCGGCTACTGCGCCGGCGTGGACCGCGCCGTGGAGACGGTGGAGCGGGCGCTGGAGAAGCACGGTGCGCCGGTGTACGTCCGCAAGGAGATCGTGCACAACCGGCACGTGGTGCAGACCTTGTCCGACCGGGGCGTCATCTTCGTGAACGAGGCCGACGAGGTGCCCGAGGGCGAGCTGCTGGTGTTCTCCGCGCACGGCGTGTCGCCCGCGGTGCACGCGGAGGCCGCGGGCCGGAACCTGCGCACCATCGACGCCACCTGCCCGCTGGTGACCAAGGTGCACCAGGAGGCCAAGCGCTTCGCCCGCGACGACTTCGACATCCTGCTCATCGGCCACGAGGGCCACGAGGAGGTGGAGGGCACCGCCGGGGAGGCGCCGGAGCACGTGCAGCTGGTGGACGGTCCCGCCTCGGTGGACAAGGTGACCGTGCGCGACGAGTCCAAGGTGATCTGGCTGTCGCAGACCACCCTCAGCGTGGACGAGACCATGCAGACCGTGGCCCGGCTGCGCGAGCGCTTCCCGCTGCTGCAGGATCCGCCGAGCGACGACATCTGCTACGCCACCCAGAACCGGCAGGTCGCCGTGAAGGCGATGGCGCCGGAGTGCGACCTGGTGATCGTGGTGGGCTCGCGCAACTCGTCCAACTCGGTGCGCCTGGTGGAGGTGGCGCTGGGTGCCGGTGCCCGGGCCAGCTACCTGGTGGACTACGCCGACGAGATCGACGACGCCTGGCTGGACGGCGTGCAGACCGTGGGCGTCACCTCGGGCGCATCGGTGCCGGAGATCCTGGTGCGCGGGGTGCTGGACCGGTTGGCCGAGCGGGGCTACGGCGAGGTGCAGCCGGTGACCACCGCCAACGAGACGCTGGTGTTCGCGCTGCCGCACGAGCTGCGCAAGGGCCGCGGCCCCCGCTAGCCCGCAGACCGGCTGCCCCTCGGGGCCGCTGTTCCTCAGGCCCGCTGGCGCTCAGGCCCGGTGCTGCTCAGGCCCGGTGCTGTTCAGGCGCCACGGCCGGCGGTGGCCTCGGACCGGGTCTTGCTGCTGGTCGGGGCGGTGGGCCGCTGGATGAGCTGGCGGCGCGGCCGGTAGCTCTCCCGGTCGGACTCGATGCGCTCCGGCGTGTCGCTGGGGTACGCCCGACGCTGGATGAGGATGCGTGCCACGCCCAGCCCGACGGTGACCGCGGTGGTGACGGCCATCGTGGGGAAGCCGTTGATCAGCGGCAGCGCGAGGGTGATGATCTCGTTGCGCAACCCGCCGCGGGCGGAGCTGCCGAGGCTGTGCACCACCAGCGGCACGGTGACCGCGAGGATCAGCGGCGGCTGCACCATGGCGGCGAAGATCCCGCGGTGCTGGACCGCGAGCACCGCCGCGACGCACCCGACGGCGTAGAAGACCAGGAAGATCTTGGTGAGCGTGTCGCCCAGGGTCAGGTCGATGGCGATGCCCGTGCCGGTCATCGCGAACGCGCCGAGGACTGCCCCCCACCACGGCACCCCGGTCTTGGTGGCCACGACCGAGCGGTCGGCCAGGGGGACCCGTCGCGCGGGTGGGATGGTGGTGCTCACGGCGCAACCTTACCGTCCGGCACTGCTAGGCAGTGTGCTCCTGCCGCTCCGGCGACGCGGTGTCCTGCAGCTCTGCGGCCATCACCCGGCGCGGCAGCCGGTCGATCTGCGTCGGCTGCGGCACCTCGGTGGTGGACACCTGCAGGTCGTTGAGCCGGCGTGCGGTGACCAGCACCCGACTCTCCATCGAGCTGACGGTGGCGTTGAACGAGTCGACCGCCCGGCCGAGCTGGGAGCCCAGCTTGTCGAGGTGGCCCCCCACCGTGGCCAGCCGCCCGTGCAGCTCCCGGCCGAGCTGGTGGATGACCGCGGCGTCGCGCGAGAGCGACTCCTGCCGCCAGGTGTGCGCCACCGTGCGCAGCAGCGCGATCAGCGTGGTGGGGGTGGCGATGACGATGTTGCGGGCGAAGGCGTGCTCGAGCAGCTCGGGGTCGGCGGTGAGCGCCGCCTCCAGGAACGGGTCGCCGGGCACGAAGAGGACCACGAACTCCGGGCTCGGGCTGAACGCCTTCCAGTAGGTCTTGCTGGAGAGCTGGTCGACGTGGGTGCGCAGCTGGCGGGCGTGCCGGCTCAGCAGGGCGCGGTGCTCGGACTCGTCGGTGGCCTCGGTGGCGTCGAGGTAGGCGGCGAAGGGGACCTTGGCGTCCACCACGATGTTGCGGTCGTTGGCCAGGCGCACCACCATGTCCGGCCGCAGCCGCACCGGTCCGTCGGCGCCGTCCAGCGTGGTGGAGACCTGGGTGGCGAAGTCACAGTGCTCCACCATCCCGGCCAGCTCCACCACCCGCTCCAGCTGCAGCTCGCCCCAGCGCCCGCGGACCTGCGGGGCGCGCAGCGCCGTCACCAGCTGGTTGGTCTGGCTGGACAGCAGCGAGGAGGTGCGGTGCATGCCGGCCACCTGCTCGCGGAGGCCCGAGTAGGCCTCCAGCCGGGAGCGCTCCACGGCGTCCAGGTGCGCGGCGAGGGCGCCCACCGCCTCGCGCAGCGGCCCGACCACCCCGGCGACCTCGCTGCCGATGGCCCCGGACTGCCGGCGGGCGGAGTCCTCGCTCAGCAGGCTGATGGAGCGGCGCACCGCCTCCTCGTTGGCCCGGCCGGCCTCCAGCGCGGCCTCGGCACCGGCCAGCCGGGCACCGCTGCGCGCGGCGTTGGCGAACCACCCCAGCGCCGCTCCGATGAGCAGCACGACGAGCAGGGCGAGGGCGGTGAGCAGGTCCATGGCGCCCATCGTGGACGTGGGCACCGACACTCCCGGCACCACCCCAGTTCTGTCGGAGCCGTGCCCTAGCGTGCTGGGCATGCGAATCCTGCACACCTCCGACTGGCACGTCGGCCGCACCTTCCACGGCGTGGACCTGCTGGCCGACCAGGAGCAGGTGCTGGCTGCGCTGGCCGATCAGGTCGCTGACCAGCGAGTGGACGTGGTGCTGCTGGCCGGCGACGTCTACGACCGTGCGGTGCCCAGCGCGGAGGCGGTGGCGGTGTGCACCCGGGCCCTGGAGCGCATCCGGGACGCCGGCGCGGTGATCATCGCCACGTCCGGCAACCACGACTCCGCGCCCCGGCTGGGTGCGGCCGCGTCCTTCGCCGCCGCCGGCGGGCTGCACCTGCGCACCCGAGTGGCCGAGCTGGACACCCCGGTGCTCTGCACCGACGAGCACGGCCCCGTGGCGTTCTACGGGCTGCCGTTCCTGGAGCCGGACACCGCCCGCCACGCCCTGGCCGAGCCCGCGGCGCGCAGCCACGCGGCGGTGCTGGAGGTGGCCATGGACCGGGTGCGTGCCGACCTCGCCCAGCGCCCGGGCACGCGCAGCGTGGTGCTGGCGCACGCCTTCGTGGTGGGCGGGGAGAGCACCGGCTCCGAGCGCAGCATCTCCATGGGCGGGGTGGAGACCGTGCCCGCCAGCGTCTTCGACGGGGTGGACTACGTCGCGCTGGGCCACCTGCACTCCCCGCAGACCCTCACCGAGCGGGTCCGCTACAGCGGCAGCCCCCTGCCGTACTCCTTCGGCGAGCGCGACCACCGCAAGGCCACCTGGCTGGTGGAGCTCGACGCCACCGGGCTGGGTGCGGTGCAGCGGCTGGACCTGCCCGTGGTGCACGGGCTGAGCCAGCTGCAGGGCACCCTGCCCGAGCTGCTCAACGACCCTGCCCACGCCGCGGCCGAGGAGCACTACGTCTCTGCCGTGCTCACCGACGAGGTCCGGCCGCTGGACGCCATGCGCCAGCTGCAGAAGCGCTTCCCGCGGGCGGTGCACCTGGAGTGGTGCCGGCCCGGGGGACAGCCGGCGATGCGCTACGCCGAGCGGGTCCGCGGGCGCAGCGACGCCGACGTGGCGCACTCCTTCCTCACCGACGTCCGCGCCGCACCGGCCGCGGCCGAGGCGCACCTGCTGGAGCGAGCGTTCGCCGCGGCCCTGGGCAAGGAGTCGCGATGAGGCTGCACTCGCTGCAGGTCAGCGCCTTCGGCCCGTTCGCCGGCACCGAGCAGGTGGACTTCGACACCCTCGGCGCCGACGGGCTGTTCCTGCTGCACGGGGAGACCGGCGCGGGCAAGACCACCGTCCTCGACGCCGTGGCCTTCGCGCTGTTCGGCCGGGTCCCGGGGGCGCGCAGCGAGGCCAAGCGGCTGCTGTCCGACCACGCCGCACCGGGCGCCCGCCCCGAGGTCACCCTGGAGCTGACGGTGGGCGGGCGGCGGATGCGCATCGTGCGCAGCCCCGAGTACCAGCGCCCCAAGCGGCGCGGCACCGGCTCCACCAAGGAGCAGGCCAAGGCCTCGCTCACCTGGGTGGACGAGCCGGGGTCAGAGGGCCTGACGCGGCTGGACGAGATCGGCGCGGCGGTGTCGGACCTGCTGGGGATGAGCGCGGAGCAGTTCTTCCAGGTGGTGCTGCTCCCGCAGGGGGAGTTCGCCCGGTTCCTGCGGGCCAGCACCGAGGAGCGGGCGACCCTGCTGCAACGGCTGTTCGACACCGGCCGCTTCGGTGACGTGGAGGCCTGGTTCCGGGAGGAGCGCCGGACCAGCGCCGCCCGGGTGGCGCAGTCCGAGGCCGCCCGCACCGTGCTGCTCGGCAAGCTCGCGACCGCCGCCGGGGTGGACGACGCCGAGCCCGGTGCCGAGCAGGACCCGCAGGAGTGGGCCGCCGAGCTGCTGCACGCCGCGGAGACCGCAGCCGTGCAGGGCGACGTCGACCTGGAGGCGGCGCGGGTGGCCGCCAAGAAGGCCAGCACCGCGCTGTCGGAGGCCCGGGAGCGCGCGGCCCTGCTGCAGCGCCGTCGGCGGGCGCAGGGCGAGCTGGCCGCGCTGGAGGCCGACCGGCCCCGGCTGCAGGTGCTCGACCAGGAGCTGAGCGCCGCACGCAAGGCGCACCCGGTGCAGCTGGCCGTCGCCGACGCCGAGGAGGCCCGCGCCCGCGCCCGCACGCTCGCTGCGGAGGTCACCCAGCTCAGCGAGACCGTGCGCAACGACGTGGACGGGGCCTGCGGGCTGGAGGCCGAGCTGGGTGACTCCCTTGCGCAGTGGCGCGCGGAGATCGGCCGGCTCACCGAGCTGGTGGACCTGGCCGAGCGGACCGAGGCCGACGTCGCCGCGCTGGCCGGGCTCCGCACGGAGATCGACACCGCCACCGCCGCCCTGGAGCAGCTGCGCCAGCAGCTCGAGGCCCTGCCCGGCGCGATCGAGACGGCCGAGCAGCACCTGGGGCAGACCCGCCGCGCCGCCGACGCGGTCCCCGCCCTGGCGGCGCAGCGCACCCGCGCGGCCGAGGCCGCCCAGGCTGCCGGCACGCTGGAGAAGGTGCGGCTGCAGGCCGCGGAGGCCCGGCAGGCGCAGCTGCACGCGATCGAGGCCCACCAGGAGGCCAAGCAGGACTGGCTGAACCTGCGTGAGCGTCGGCTGGACGGCATGGCCGCCGAGCTGGCCAGCACCCTCCTTCCCGGCGAGCCCTGCGCGGTCTGTGGCTCCGCCGAGCACCCGGCCCCGGCCACCGCCGGCGAGCAGCGGGTGACCCGTGCTGAGGAGGACGCCGCGCACCAGGTGGAGCAGCGGGCCGCCGCGACGGCGGAGGCCGCCACCGGGGCACTGCACGAGCTCGACCGCACCGTCGACAGCCTCACCGTGCGCACCGGCGGCGTGGCGCTGGAGGAGCTGCTGGCCACCCAGGCCGAGATCGACGCCGAGCACGCCCGCACCCAGGCGCTGGCCGACGAGGCCGATACGGCCGCGCAGCTGCTCACCGCGCTGCGGGCCGAGCGCGGCCGGCTGGACGCCGAGGCCGCGACGGTGCGCAGCGCCATTGACACCCACCGGGAGCGGGTGCGGGCCACGGAGGAGCGCATCGCCGCCGCCAAGGTTCGGCTGAGCGATGCCTGTGGGCCCGACGCCGACGTGCACACCCGCCGGGTGCGCCTGCAGCGCCTGGCCGAGGCCGCGGAGGCGCTGCTCAGCGCACAGGTGGCCGCTCGCGCCGCCGAGCGCCTGGCCGAGCAGGCCCAGGCCAAGGCTGAGCGTGCCGCCGCCGACGCCGGGCTGGGGGAGCTGACGACGGCGCTGGCCGCCGTGCGGTCCGACGCCGAGGTCCGTGCGCTGGAGGAGCAGCTGCAGCAGGCCCGCGGCGCCGAGGCCGCAGCCTGCGCGGTGCTCGCCGAGCCCGAGGTGGCCGCCGTGGCCGATGCGGAGGTCGACCTGGACACCCCGCAGCAGACGTGCGAGACGGCCGAGGCTGCGCTGGCCCAGGCCACCGGGGCGGCAGCCGATGCCTCCCGCCGGCGCACGGAGGTGCGCCGGCTGCAGACCGAGCTGGACCAGCACTGCGCGGCGCTGGGTCCGGAGCTGGCCCGCCACGCCGAGCTGGCCGCGCTGGCCGACGTGGTGAACGGGCTGGGGCAGAACAGCCGCCGCGTCTCCCTGCACTCCTACGTGCTGGCCGCCCGCCTGGAGGAGGTGGCTGCGGTGGCGTCGGTGCGGCTGCGCCGGATGTCCGGGGACCGCTACGAGTTCGTGCACTCCGACGCCCCCGGATCGCGGGGCACGCGCGGCGGGCTTGGGCTGGACATCCGCGACGACTACACCGGCGCGGTGCGCTCGGCCAAGACGCTCTCCGGCGGGGAGTCGTTCCTGGCGTCGCTGGCGCTGGCGCTGGGCCTGGCCGAGGTGGTGGCGGCCGAGGCGGGCGGCATCCTGCTGGACACCTTGTTCATCGACGAGGGCTTCGGCTCGCTGGACGCCTCGACGCTGGAGGAGGTGATGGCGGTGCTCGACGAGCTGCGCGCCGGCGGCCGGGTGGTGGGCCTGGTCAGCCACGTGGACGAGCTGCGCCAGCGCATCCCCAACCGGCTGCTGGTCTGCAAGGGGCGCACCGGCTCACACCTGCAGATGAGCTCGGCGTAGCGCGCCGCGCCTAGGCCTGGTGCCGGTGGTCGGGCTCGGCGGGCTGCTGCACGGCCCGCCGGTGGCCACAGCCGCCGGGGCCGCGCAGCAGCACCGCCAGACCCGGGGACAGCTCGGCCACCGACTGCACCGGCCGGTCGAAGCTCAGCCGCAGCGTGTTGGCGCCCGCGTCGTCGAGGATGCTCAGCTCCAGGCCGTAGCGGTCCAACCGGCGCGGGTCGGCCCACAGCACGCCGGTGTGGCCGTGGGCCCGCACGCAGGCGGTGAGGTCGGCGCCGTGGTGGTGGCGCAGGTGATCCAGGATCGCCGGCGCCTCGTCGCGCAACGGGTCGGCCGTCGCCGCCCAGTACTCGTCCACGTCCACCGGCTCGCCGACCCGCTCGCCCACGCGCACCGCCCCGACGTCGAGCCGGTAGTGGGTCAGGCCCTGGTCGTCGGCGCGCTGCAGGCGCCGGGCGGCGCCCTGGATGGTGACGGTCTCGCACCCCTCGGGGGACAGCCGCACGGTGCCCAGCGGACGTCGCTCCAGAGTCTGGGCCGCGAGGGTGTGCCGCGGCAGCCGCAGCAGCAGGGCGCCGTCGGCGTCGCTGACCTCCACGGTGGCCAGCACCGAGCGGGCGTTGCGTGGATAGGTGGTCAGCACCGCCACCCGGGCACGGGCGACAGCGGTACGGGCGAGCTCGGCAGAACTGGGCGTGGACATGGCGGCGGCTCCGGTAGTTAGGGCAACCTTACCTAATATCGTCCGCGCCGCTGTGTCAAGGGTCATCCCGCTCTAGAGCTGGCCGGCCAGCACCTTCCTGGCCATGTCGTCCATCACCGCTTCCTCGTCGGCGGTGCTCACCAGCAGCCGGGGCAGCCCGAGGTGGCGCAGGCGGTCGCAGATCGCCTCGCGCACCTGCGGGGAGTGCTCCCCGATGCCACCGGTGAACACCAGGGTGTCCCAGCCCGGCAGCACCGCGGCGGCCGAGGCGATGGCCTGCGCGGCGCTGCGGGTGAACACCCGCACGGCCAGGTCGGCGGCGGCGTTCTCCGTGCGCTGCGCCAGCAGGTCGCGCATGTCGGTGGTGCCGCCGGAGACCCCCGCCAGCCCGCACCGCTTGTCCAGCAGGATGCGCAGGTCGGGCACCTTCCAGCCGTGCTGCTCCACCAGGAACAGCGCTACCTCGGGGTCGAGGTCGCCGCTGCGGGTGGCCGAGATCATCCCCCCGGTGGGGCTGAAGGACATGGTGTTGTGCAGCGAGCGGCCCTGTGACACCGCCGTCACGCTGCAGCCGCTGCCCAGGTGCGCCACCACGGCGTTGCCCAGGTCGGGGATGCGGTCCACCACGTTCTGCACCGACAACCCGTGGAAGCCGTAGCGGCGGATGCCCAGCGCCACCAGGTCGTCGGGCAGCGGCAGCCGCTTGCCCTCGTCCGGCATCGTGTTGTGGAAGGTGGTGTCGAAGCAGGCCACGTGGCTCAGCTGCGGCCAGGTGGCGCGGGCGGCGGCGATGGACTCCAGGTTGCCCGGGGTGTGCAGCGGCGCCATCGGCGTCACCGACTCCAGGGTGGCCACCACGTCGTCGGTGATCACCGTCGGCTCCAGCAGGGTGGGGCCGCCGTGCACCACCCGGTGAGCCACCGCGGCAACGTCGATGCCGCGCCGGCGCAGCTCGGCGGCCACCGCCTGCACGGCGTCGGTCAGCGTCCGTCCCGGCGGCGCCTTCTCCGAGGTGCCCGCGGAGTCGGTGAACCACAGCTCGGCCCGGTCGGTGCCCAGCCGCTGCACGTGCGCGTTGACCACCACCTCGTCGGTGCGCACGGTCGCCTTCAGCGACGACGAGCCCGGGTTGAGGGCGAGTACTGCCGCGGTCACACCGGCTCACCGGCCCACGTCCACTGCGCGATCTCCGGGATGTCCTCGAAGTGCTCGCGCACGTACCCGTGGTGCTTGGTGAGCATCTCCCGGCAGTGCGCCGCCAGCTTCTCCCCGTTCTCCGGCACCCGCCGGGAGCGGCGCAGCGCCTCCAGCACCAGGTCGTAGCGGCTCATCCCGTTGAGCACCACCATGTCGAACGGCGTGGTGGTGGTGCCCTGCTCGTTGAAGCCGCGGACGTGGAAGCGTGCGGCGTTGGTGCGGCCGTGGATCAGCTCGTGCACCGCGCGGGGGTAGCCGTGGAAGGCGAAGACCACGTCGGTGTCACGGGTGAACAGGTCGATGAACCGCTGCTCGCTGTAGGCGTGCGGGTGGTCGCCGGGAGCCAGCAGCGCCATCAGGTCCACCACGTTGACCACCCGCACCCGCAGGTAGGGCACCCACGTGCGGAGCAGCTCGGCGGCGGCCAGCGTCTCCTGCGTCGGCACGTCCCCGGCGCAGGCCAGCACGATGTCGGGGTCCTCCGGTGCACCGATGGCGGCTGGCGCGTTCTCCGTGCCCGCCCACTCCCAGATGCCGGCACCAGCGGCGCAGTGCGCGTTGGCCTCCTCCATGTTCAGGTACTGCAGGTGCATCTGCTTGTCGGCCACGATGAGGTTGACGTGGTCGTGGCTGCGGAAGCAGTGGTCGCTGATGGACAGCAAGGTGTTGGCGTCCGGCGGCAGCCAGACCCGCACCACCTCGGGCGAGAGCGGGATGGCGGTGTCGATCAGGCCGGGGCCCTGGTGGCTGAAGCCGTTGTGGTCGTTGCGCCACGCGGTGGAGGTCAGCAGGATGTTCAGCGAGGCCACCGGCTGGCGCCAGGGCAGCTGGTTGGCGTGCTGCAGCCACTTGACGTGCTGCACCAGCATGGACGCGCTGACCATGGCGAACGCCTCGTAGGTGGCGAAGAGCCCGTGCCGGCCGGTGAGCAGGTAGCCCTCCAGCCAGCCCTGGCACAGGTGCTCGCTGAGCACCTCCATCACGCGCCCGTCCGGGGAGATGTGGTCGTCGGTGGGCAGCAGGGGAAGCTGCAGGCACCGGTCGGTCACCTCGAAGACGTCCTGCAGCCGGTTGCTGGCCGTCTCGTCGGGGGAGAACAGCCGGAAGGTGCCGCCACCGTCGGCGGTGGTGGTGCGCTGGTAGATGTCGCGCATCATCGCGCCCAGCGGCTTGGTGGTCTGGTGCATCACCTGACCGGGCGCGGGCAGGTCCAGGGCGTAGTTCTCCATCGGCGGGACGTCCAGCGCCCGCAGCAGCCGTCCGCCGTTGGCGTAGGGGGTGGCACCCATCCGCTTGTCACCCTCGGGGGCGAGGCTGGCGACGTCCTCGACCAGCTTGCCCTCGGCGTCGAACAGGGTGTCGGGGGAGTACGAGCGCAGCCACTTCTCCAGCGTCTGCAGGTGCTCGTGGTTGTGGATGATGTCCGACAGCGGGACCTGGTGGGACCGGAACGTGCCCTGCACCTGCTTGCCGTCCACCACGTCGGGGCCGGTCCAGCCCTTGGGGGTGCGCAGCACGATGGCGGGCCACTGGACGAACTCGTGCTCGGCACCCGGAGTGCGGGCGGCGTCCTGAGCGGCCTTGATCCGGGCATAGGCGTCGGTCAGTGCCTGGTAAAAGGCGGGGAAGACCATGGTGGGGTCGTCGCCCTCGACGATGATGGGGTCCCAGCCCTGCGAGGCCAGGAAGCGGCGCACGTCGCCGTCGGAGGTGCGGCCGAGCACCGTCGGTCCGGCGATCTTGTAGCCGTTGAGGTGCAGGATCGGCAGCACCGCGCCGTCACGGCGGGCGTTGAGGAAGGCGGGCAGCTTCCACGACCCCGCGAGCGGGCCGGTCTCCGCCTCACCGTCGCCGATGACACAGGCGACCACTAGGTCGGGGTTGTCGAACGCCGCCCCCGCGGCGTGGATCAGCGCGTAGCCCAGCTCGCCGCCCTCGTGGATGCTGCCGGGGGTCTGCACGCTGACGTGGCTGGGGACGCCCCCGGGGGTGGAGAACTGCCGAGCCAGCCGGCGCAGCCCCTCGGCGTCCTCGGAGATCTTCGGGTAGACCTCGGAGTAGGTGCCCTCCAGGTAGACGTTGGCCACCAGGGCCGGGCCGCCGTGGCCGGGCCCGGCCACGTAGAGGCAGTCCACGTCGGTCTTCTTGATCAGCCGGTTGAGCAGCGTGTAGATCATCGACAGTCCCGGGCTGGTTCCCCAGTGCCCGAGCAGCCGCGGCTTGATGTCCTCGATGGTCAGCGGGTCGCGCAACAACACGTTGTTCTGCAGGTAGATCTGGGCGACGGTCAGGTAGTTCGCCGCGTCCCACCAGCGGAGGTCTCGCTGCAGCTCGGAGGTCGGGTAGCTCGCGGTGTCCGGGTTGCTCATCAAGGGGCCTCCGTCGTCGTCGGTAGTACCAAGGATGCGTGAGGACGTGGGTTCGCGCACTGGTCCAGGAGTGGGTAGGTGAGGGATGGGCGGGGTCACGAGGACCCGGAGGCGGCGACGGTGGTGACCGTGACCGCGCTGAGCACGGCGGCCTGCACCGCCTGCACCGACTGGGCCACGGCGCCGGACACCGCGGCGCTGGCCTGGGTCTCCTGGGAGATCGCCTTGGCCCGGGCCTTTGCTGCCTTGCGGTGCGGCTTGTCCACCGCCCTGCCCGCCAGGTCCAGCGGGTGCAGCAGCGCGATCAGCAGGGCCGTCCGCGGGTCGGGTGTGGTGCCGTCCACCAGCACCGAGCCGAGCCGGGCGCGCAGCACCTTCTCCGGGCCGCTGTCCACCGTCGGCCAGGTCGTGGTGGGGAAGAGCTTGAGCACCTTGCGGTGCTCCTCGGTGAGCAGCCCTCGCTGCACCAGGGAGCGCCCGACCGTGGGCGCCAGCGGCTTCAGTGCGGTGGGGAGCCTGCGCACCCAGTGTCCGGCGGAACGGGGACGGTCGGCGGCCAGCAGCTCGTCGTGGGCTGCGGCCAGCAGCGGGTGTGCGGGCGTGCCCGGTGCCGCGACGACGGTCTTGCCCTTGGCGCCCAGCAGCGACTCCGCGGCCAGGTCCAGCAGCAGCGCCCCGGCCAGCCCCTCGTCCAGCGCGAGGGTGACGTCAGCCTTGCCCGAGGTGTCGTCATGGGTCAGCAGGAAGAGCTCCTCAGCGAGGAGCAGCTGGTCCGTCATGCCAGCTGATCATTCCACAGTGGCCTGGACGAGGGGTGGCTGGACACGGCTGCCGACGGCTGACGAAACGTCTTGGCTGGCCTGGGCTACGAGGAGGCGGCGACGACGGCGATCGCGAACCGCAGCACCGTCCAAGCGGGCAGGAAGGCGAAGCCCAGGACGATGGCGGTGATGGCCAGGTACCGGTTGCCCGGCCGGGGCTGGTCATGCCTCGGGCCGGGGCGCGAGAGGGCGTTGAACGCCTGGGCCAGGGCGATGACCCACAGCACGAACGTGGGGAGGGCAACCGCCCAGAGCCAGCGACCTGCGCTGGCCGCGGCCGCCTCCTCAGGTGAGCCGGGCTCGGTGTACACCACGGCCTCGTTGAGCACTGTGCCGAACAGCTCCACCGCCACCGCACACAGCGGGAGCACGAGAACCATGAGCAGGATCGCGACGACGGCCTGCCGCTCCTTGCGGGCCAGCACCGCCTGCACGGGCTCGGGCCGCCACTGCGCGGGCAGCGGCTGGTGGTCGTTGGCTGCGGGGAACGGGTGGCTGCTCATGCCCCTCACCCTTGCCGCACCAGCGCCCGGTGTCGTGAGTAGCGCTACCTGGTTCGCTGCCCAGATCTACGGAACGGGGTGCGGTGGTGACCGGCGGCTACCGTCGCCCCGTGCCCGCTGACGCTCTGCTCCCGCCCCGGTCGGCCCCCGGCGCCGACCTGCCGGTGCGCCCCGCGCTGCCGCAGCTGGTGGCCGCGCTGCGCAGCCACGGAACGGCGGTGCTGGTGGCGCCGCCCGGATCGGGCAAGACGTCGCTGCTGCCGCTGGCTCTGGCCGACGCCGTCGATGGCACCGTGGTGGTGGCCGAGCCGCGACGCCTGGCCACGCGGGCGGCCGCGCACCGGCTGGCCGCCCTGGTGGGGGAGCGCCCGGGCCAGCGGGTGGGCTACGCCATGCGCGGGGAGCGCACGCCGGGCTCGCGGGTGGAGGTGGTCACCACCGGCCTGCTGCTGCAGCGCCTGCAGCGTGACCCGGAGCTGCCCGGCGTCGGCGCGATCGTGCTGGACGAGGTGCACGAGCGTCACCTCGACGCCGACCTGGCGCTGGCCTTCGGCGTGGACGTGCGGGCCACCCTGCGCGAGGACCTGCTGCTGGTGGCCACCTCGGCCACCCCGGACACCGATCGGCTGACCGCCGCGCTGGGCGGCGCCCCGGTGATCACCGCTGAGGCCACCACCTACCCCCTGGACGTGGTGTGGGCGCCGCCGGAGCGCCCGCTGCCACTGCTGGCCGACGCACGGGTGGACCCGCGGCTGCTCGACCACGTGGCCGACGTGGTCCGCCGCGCGCTCACCGAGGCGCCCGGGGACGTGCTGGTCTTCGCCCCCGGCGAGGCCGAGGTGCACGGCGTGGTGCGGCGGCTGCACGGCGTGGCGGCCGACGTGCTGCCGCTCTACGGGCGGCTGGCCAGCGCCGAGCAGGACCGGGCGCTGCGGGTGGGGGAGCGCCGGCGGGTGGTGGTGAGCACGTCGGTGGCGGAGAGCTCGCTGACCGTGCCGGGCGTGCGGGTGGTGGTGGACGCCGGGCTCGCCCGCCAGCCCCGCACCGACCACCGCCGTGGGCTGGCTGCGCTGGTCACCACCCGGGTGTCGCAGGCCTCGGCCGCCCAGCGCGCCGGGCGGGCCGCGCGGGAGGGCCCCGGCCGGGTGTACCGCTGCTGGTCGGCGGCCGAGCACACCCACCTCGACGCCCACACCCCGGCCGAGATCGCCACCGCCGACCTCACCGGGTTCGTGCTCACCGTGGCGGCCTGGGGCGCTCCCGGTGGGCGGGGCCTCGCGCTGCTCGACCCGCCGCCCGAGCCGGCGCTGGCCGCGGCCACCACGCTGCTCACCGAGCTGGGTGCGCTGCACGCCGACGGCCGGATCACTGCGCGGGGGCAGCGGATGGCGGCGGTGGGCGCGCACCCGCGGCTGGCCCGCGCCCTGCTCGACGGTGGTGAGCTGGTGGGGCCGGGGCGGGCCCGCGAGATCGTGGCGCTGCTGTCTGACGACACCCTCACCGGCCGCGACGACGACCTGGTGGCCCGCTGGCGCTCGCTGCGCCGCGGCACCGACCGGGCGGCCACCGCCCGCTGGCGCGCCGAGATCCAGCGCCTGGGCCGCGGCGGTGGCAGCGCCACGACCGACCTGCCGGACGACCTGGCGGTGGGCACGGTGGTGGCGCTGGCCCACCCGGACCGCATCGCCAAGGCCCGCGCGCCGGGCTCCGCGGACTACCTCCTGGCCGGCGGCACCGGGGCCGTGCTGGACGCCGGCTCACCGCTGCGCGGCAGCGAGTGGCTGGCGGTGGCGGTGGCGGACCGCCCTAGAGGCCGGGTGGCCGCGCGCATCCGCTCCGCCGCACCGCTGGACGAGGCCACCGCCCGGGCGGTCGCGGCACCGATGGTGCACGAGCAGGTTCAGGTGCAGTGGCGCGACGGGGCGCTGCTGGCCCGGCAGCGGGAGAGCCTCGGCGCCATCACCCTGCGGGAGACGCCGCTGGCCGACCCGGACCCCGCCGCCGTGCTGGCCGCGGTGCGCGAGGGCCTGGCCAGCACCGGGCTGCGGGTGCTGCGCTGGACCCACGACGCCGAGCAGCTGCGGGCCCGGCTGGCCTGCGCGCACCGCGCCCTGGGTGCACCCTGGCCGGACGTCGGCGAGGAGGCGTTGCTGGCCAACGTCGACGCCTGGCTGGGCCCGGACCTGCTGCGGGTGCGGCGCACCGCCGACCTGGCGCGCATCGACGTCGCCGCCGCGCTGCGCCGGCTGCTGCCCTGGCCGGCGGCGGCCCGCTTCGACGAGCTGGTGCCCGAGCGGCTGCCGGTGCCGTCGGGGTCGAAGGTGCGCCTGGAGTACGCCCTGGCCGACGAGCCGCCGGTGCTGGCGGTGAAGGTGCAGGAGGCCTTCGGCTGGACCGAGTCGCCGCGGGTGGCCGACGGGCGCGTGGCGGTGGTGCTGCACCTGCTCTCGCCGGCGGGGCGGCCGGTGGCAGTGACGTCGGACCTGGCGTCGTTCTGGCGGCAGGGCTACCCGCAGGTGCGGGCCGAGCTGCGCGGGCGCTACCCGCGCCACCCCTGGCCGGAGGACCCGCTGACGGCCACCCCGACCCGGCGGGTCTCGCCCCGGCGCTAGGTAGCTACAGCAGGGAAGCGAACAGGAACAACACCAGCAGGACGGCCGGCAGCGCCAGCACCCCGATGCCCAGGGTCCACGCCGGCAGGCGCCGCTGCCGGCGCAGGTCCAGGCGAGCCAGCGCCACCAGGGCCATGCCCATCGAGGCCACCCACAGGACGAAGGCCACCGCCTGCAGCGACCAGAACGGGACGATCGCGGCCTCGGTGTCGGCCTGCTGCTGCGGGGTCTGGGCGTTGTCGAACACCCCGTCGGCCACCGGCCCGAGGTAGAAGAACGAGGCGACCAGGGCGGCGTAGGCCGCCACCAGGGTGAGCACGGCAGCGATCGACAGGCCCTGGCCCCACTGCCGTGCGGGACGGACCGGGCGGCGCTGCGCCTGCGTGGTCATAGGCACGCAGCATTGCCCATCGCGGGACAGACTGCACGCGGGGGAGGGGCCGCGTGGGGCAACCGGCACCGACCGCCGCCGGAACGCCGCCCGCCAGCGCCGTAGACTCCACAGACCGTGAGCCTCACCCTTGGAATCGTCGGTCTGCCCAACGTCGGCAAGTCCACCCTGTTCAACGCGTTGACCAACAACGACGTGCTGGCGGCGAACTACCCGTTCGCCACCATCGAGCCGAACGTGGGCATGGTGCCGCTGCCGGACAAGCGGCTGGACGAGCTGGCCAAGATCTTCGGCTCGGAGAAGATCGTCCCGGCCACGGTGTCGTTCGTCGACATCGCCGGCATCGTCAAGGGCGCCAGCGAGGGGCAGGGCCTGGGCAACAAGTTCCTGGCCAACATCCGTGAGGCCGACGCCATCTGCCAGGTGGTCCGGGTGTTCGCCGACGACGACGTGGTGCACGTCGACGGCAAGGTGGACCCGCTGGCCGACATCTCCGTGATCGAGACCGAGCTGATCATCGCCGACCTGCAGACGCTGGAGAAGGCCATCCCGCGCCTGGAGAAGGAGGCGCGCACGCAGAAGGACCGCAAGGCGGTGGTGGAGGCGGCCAAGGCGGCCGAGGCCGTGCTGAGCGACGACCGCACGCTGTACTCCGCGGCCAAGGAGCTGGACCTGGAGCTGCTGCGCGAGCTGAGCCTGCTCACCACCAAGCCGTTCCTGTACGTGTTCAACGCCGACGAGAGCGTGCTCACCGACGACGCCCGGGTGGCCGACCTGCGCGCCGCGGTGGCCCCGGCCGACGCGGTGTTCCTGGACGCCAAGGTGGAGCAGGAGCTGTTGGAGCTGGACGAGGAGTCGTCCCTGGAGCTGCTGGAGTCGATCGGTCAGGCCGAGCCCGGCCTGCACCAGCTGGCCCGCACCGGGTTTCACACCCTGGGGCTGCAGACCTACCTGACGGCGGGGCCCAAGGAGGCCCGGGCGTGGACGATCCACAAGGGCGACACCGCCCCGCAGGCCGCCGGCGTCATCCACACCGACTTCGAGCGCGGCTTCATCAAGGCCGAGGTGGTCTCCTACGACGACCTCGTCGAGGCCGGCTCCATGGCGGCGGCCAAGGCCGCGGGCAAGGTGCGCATGGAGGGCAAGGACTACGTGATGGCCGACGGCGACGTGGTGGAGTTCCGCTTCAACGTGTGAGTTGGCCGTTGGCGCAGGTCAGAGGGATGCGGACCCCCGCGGTCCGCGCTGAGTCCGCAAGAAATACAGCGTGATGGGTTCGATGTGACCGCTCGGAAGGTGCATCTCCGGACCCGGGTCCTGCCAGTCGACTTCTCCACCCGGCCGATTAGGCGGGGAAGTGGAACGTCGGCGCATAGTTCACTCCGCCCTGGTGCTCGTAGACCGTCACCGGGGGGAGAACGTTCCACCGATGCCCCAGCAGCAGGGCGGTGCCAGCCGGTCCGGCCATGAATAGGTGGATCCTCGTCGCGTCGGTTTCCCTGACCTTGGCGATCAGAGCGTCCTGGAGCGCGGTGACCCAGGACGTGGCCCAGGCGGCGTCGACAACCGACTCCGGGCCGACGCCGGTCTCGCCGGTGACGGTGTACAGGCGTCCGGCTGGAACGCCGGACGCAGTGACGTAGTCGCGGACGTCGGCTGTGGGATCGTGGCGGAGGGCGACGCAGACGACGAGATCTTTGCCGTTGCTGGGCAATAGTTCGTCGGCGAGGACTACCAGCCTGGCGGATCCGCCCCTAGCGTCGCTGGCCCACTCGACGCCGTCCTGGTTCAGCGAGATGATCCATCGCCGCACTCCGGGAAGGGCCCGGCCGATCGCAAACCAGACCGGGAGACGGACGGACGCGACGACGTGGACCCGGCGGGAGGTGAACGCCTCAAGCGCCCGAGCTGCTGACGCGAGCCGTGGGCGCACGATCGCGTCCCAGGCAGTGCGGTCGGTGATGGTCCGACGCTCGAAGGCGTCGCCGTCGGGGTAGAGGTCGGTGAAGTCGACGCGGGCGTTCGGGACCTGCCGGGACTCCTCGCGGTCGATGCCGTGCACGGCCAGTACCAGGGTCCCGCCCTGGGCCAGGAGGTCGCGGTCCTCGAGGCACCGTCGGGCGTCGGCGACGGTGACTTCTCCGACGCCGTCGGTGACCCAGTCGCTGACCATGCGCAGGGCGCTGGTGACGGCCTCGTCGTCCCCGCGGAACCCGTTGAGTCGCATTAAGTCGGAGATCCGCTCGCGCCAGGCGTTTTCGGAGCCCTCGTTACGGAAGGTCACGCTGGAGAGAAACTCGAGGACCTCAGCACGCTCCGTGCCCAGGTGGGTCGCGAAGGTCGTGACGAGCCTTCCGAGGGTGGTCTGTCGTCGATCCAGAGCGTCGTGAAGCTTGGTCGGGTCGAGGCGATCGGACTTCTTGTCGAGTGCCTTGAATAGGGCGGAACCGTGGTCGAAGTTGCGGTTGGTTACCAGCTCGAGGTTGAACGGTTCTCCGCCATCGGTCAGCTTGCGCCAGGTGGTGTGGAAGGCATGGAGGGGCGAGACGCCCTTCTTCGACCTGGGCGTTGTCAGCCACTGGTCGTCGATGACCTCGCCGCCGTAGTTGCTGGACTTCACCTGGATCCAGGTTCCTGGCAGTCCGTTGGCGCGCCGGAGCACGACGTCATCGAACGCGCCGCCGTCGGGGTCCTCGATGCTTACGCTCACGGCGTGCTCGTCCTGAAGGGCCTGAAGAGCCGTGTGCAGGCCGACCGCATGCTGCAGATTGTCGCCCCGGATCGCGGCGGCGCGGGCTGCCAGTGATGCGGGGTTCCGGCGGAGGGGTGTCGCCATTGTGGGTGCCTCGGCTCAGACTGCGGGCCGGTCCTGGAACGGCGGGGTGGGGGTCATGTCCTCGGCGATGGCAAGGATGTGGTCGGCGGATAGCGCTGTGTCGGGATAGGCCTCGAGAATCGCGGTCGGGACGAGGCGCTGGCTGAGGTCGGAGTAAGTGAAGCCGGGCTGTCCGGGTGCCCGTTCGCCGGTTACCAGGACGAGCTTGTCGATCGCGTCGTAGTTGAGGTCGAAGCCGGCGAGGGCGTCGGTGAGGACCGCGCGGCGCTGGTCGGCGTCGGGCCGGTGGAACTCGAAGACCGCGGCCGCCCGACGTCGGACGGCCGGGTCGAGCGCGGCGAGGCGGTTGGTGCACATGACCACCAGCAGCGGAATGCCAGAGCCTGCGAAGTCGTCGATCCCGGCAAGAAACGCGTCCACGCCTGCACGGTCCTCGTGGTGCATCTGGCTGGCCTCCCGGGACTGCACCAGTGCGTCCGCCTCGTCGATGACCAGGATGGTGACGCCGCGGAGGCGGCCGTCGGCGCCGCGGCCGAGCTTGGCTTCGCGCGTAACGGTCGCGAAGGCCTCGGCGATCAGCGTGGTCATCTCGCCAACGTGCCCGGTGCCTCGCGCCGACAGCTTGAGCCGGTACAGAGTCACCGGAACGTCGAGGTGGTTGCCGAGGTCGCAGCCAAAACTCTCCGCGAGCGCGGACTTGCCGGAGCCGACGTCGCCGGCGAAGACGAGCAGGGGGGCGCGATCGCGGAGGAGAGTGAAGGCCTGGTGGTCGCCGGTCAGACCACGGTGGTGGGTCGCGGCCCACCGGGTCAGGACGTCGGGGTTGGCGAGGACTGCAGCCTCCTTTCGCAGGCGGACCTTGACGTGGTCGAGGCCGACGAGGCGGCGGTACCTGTCGTAGCGGACGTCGTCGGGGAACTCGATCACAGGGTGGAAGAGGTCGCTGTCGCTCATGATTGCTCCGGGGGTCTGGGGAGTGCGAGCGAGGTACTCGCCCTCCCGGTGAGTCAGATCGCGTTGTAGAGGCTGCGGTCGAGTCCGTGACCGCCACGGGAGTACTGGAAGGTGTTCTCGTACGAGCCGGCGTGGGCCGTGGGCTCGGTGCCGGGCGTGCGGTCGATGGGCAGGCCCGCCTGGAAGCTGGCGCGGTCGGCGGTGGTCAGGGCGTTGAACGCGCTGTTGTGGCTCAGGAAGCTGTGGAACTCGTATTGCGCGACCTCGAGGGCGCTGGGGAGACCGCCGGGCACGTCGTCGCGGAGCTGGCCGCCGGCGAGGGCGGTGTAACGCAGCCGCAGCTTCCACTCCCCACCGTTCTTGAACCCGAAGTCGACGTAGTTGAGGTAGCCGGCCTTGAGGTACTGGGCGGTCTCCTCGACGTAGTTGGGGATCCAGTCCAGGCGCGGCTGGCCGTAGCGGGCGTTGAGGTTGCGCAGGTCGGCGCCGAGCTTGCTGGCGACGTAGCGGGCCTCGGTGATGGTGAAGGTGGCGGTGCGGGTCAGCGAGTAGGTCATGTCAGGCCACCGAGAAGGTCGGGCCGAACAGGGTGCGCCATGCGTCGACGGCGCTTCCCTTGCTGGTGGTGGTGCTGGCCCAGGACACCTGGTCGAGGGCCTGGCTGCACCGGTCCACAATCCGCTGCCGGTCGTAGTCGGTGTAGGCGCGGACGACGTTGTTGTCGGGGTTCACCGGGTCCCAGACCTGCATCGCGTCGTAGCTGCGCTGCACTTGGGAAGTGGCGTAAAAGTCGGTGAAGATGATCGGTTGCTTCAGCCCGGTGGTGACGATGTAGCCGAGGATCTGCTCGAACGCGCGGGGGTAGTTCTTGGTCGCCAGCGGCTCGCCGTTCCAGCCGTGGTCGTAGAGGTGGGCGACAAGGAGTTCGACGAGGAAGCTCTTGAAGCGGAGCTCCTGCCCCGTGGCGGCGGACTCGTCCTTGATCCGGCGGATGAACTGCTTGAAGAGCCGGATGAGCTCCTTGAGCTCGGGACCGGCCACGCGGCCGCGGCTGTTGAGGAACTCCAGGTGCTGGGTGACCGAGGTCAGGACCCGGTCGCCGGACTGGGTCACCAGGTGGCCGCGGTCGTCAGGCTCGCCCTCGTAGACCACAGGGGCGACGTCGATCTTGAGCCCGGTGCCGTGCATGGTGATGCCGACGGCGTGGTGGGAGATCTTGAAGTCCTCGGCATCCTTGGTCTTGCCGTAAACCTCCTTGCATCGCTCGAACAGCCAGTTCAGCAGTTGCGCCTCGTTGACCTGGAGGCCGCCGACGGCGGACGCCCGCACGTAGGCCGCGACGTCGGTGTCGGAGCTGGTCTTGATGGCGGTGTGCTTGGCGACGCTGCCGGAGCCACGCATCTTGACCAGGTCGTAGTCGGGGTGGCTGGCGATGTAGGTCTCGAGGCGGCTACGGAGGTGGGCGACCTGGGCGCGGCGCGCCTTTGCCTTCTCCTTGGGGACGTTGACTTTCTCGACGGCGTACGTCGAGAGGGCGTTGTGGTCGACGTGGTCGTGCATGGGGGTTCCTCCCGGGTGTCATGAGTGGTCTCAAGACGGAGCCCGAGGGGGCGGGTGATGTTGATCTCGCCGGGAAACTCGCGTCGTACTCGTGCGAAACTGCACGGGTGCCCTACAGTGGAAAGCGACCAAGCAAGTCCACGTAGGCCCTGGATCAGACACCACGTCGGCCCCAGGGCCTTCGTCTTGTCAGAGCGCTCTTCGGTTGTGTACCCGCAGGCGGGCTTCTGTAGCCTAGCGGTGCGCGCCGACAAGTCGGGCCGGATAATGACAGCGATGTAGTTATCCACAGGGAACAACATGCGGACGCCAGGAACCAAGATGTAGTGTCCCCGCCTCGCTTCGAGACTAGATGTGGGCGTGCTTGATGATGAGAGGCGTCTCTCGCTGGGCACTCTCGCTCAGTCGCTTACTCATTGGTCTCGACGGCCACATGAGCTACAGCGCCTGTGGACAACTCTGTTATCAAATCGTTACCTAAACAACTCGTGATCTGGGTCAAGGCCCCGGCTCAGGCCGGTGCTGTGAGACGGCACCCGTTCACCCGGGCAGTGGGCGCGCTCCAGGGGAGCGGCTCACTCAGCTTGGCCTTGCCCCATTCGGCCCGGGCCGCGGCAGGCTGGCAGAGCGACGCGGAGATGATTGACTCCGCTGCCTTCCTCGTGCGGTCCTCGGCGGTCGGCCAGCGGTGGGCGTAGGTGTTCAGGGAAATCCGCGGACGCCAACAACTTCGTGGCCAGACCCGATATTAGCGGCTGTTTCCGTCCTGCTAGGCGGAGTTCTACAAGCGCCTCGGCAAACCGTTGAGCTGGTGGATCTGATGGTCGACCTGCATGCGGCGGGGGCTGATGCACCGGCCGACCAGGCGTTGAAGGCTCGCGCCCAGGGTCGCTGATCAGGCCTTCCGCATCTGGTCGGCGATCACCTCTCCCACCAGCACGGCGCTGACGGCCGGGCCGCGCAGAGGGGCCGTGGGCAGGATCGACGTGTCGGCCACCCGCAACCGGCGGACCCCGTGCACCCGCCCGTCCGGCGCGACCACCGCGGCCGGGTCGTCGGCCGCGCCGAACGGTGCGGTGCCGCAGGTGTGGAACGAGGTGCTGAGGTGGGCGGCGATCCAGCCGTCCAGCGCGTCGTCGTCCGATGCGGTGGCGACGTCGAGGTCGACGACGCCGGCCGACACGTCTCGGAAGGCGCGGGCGGTGAGCGCGTCGACCGACGCCCGGACGGCCTGCCGCATCCGCCGGCGGTCATCGGCAGTGGCGAGGTAGCGGTAGTCGAGGAACGGCGTCTGCCGAGGATCGGCCGACTGCACCTCGACCCGCCCGGACCGCACCGGTGCGTGCACCGAGACCAGCAGCGGCAGGGGAGCCCCGGAAACGTGCGGTCCGCCGGCGAGCACGGGCAGGGGCACGAGGGACTGCAGCACCTCCGTGTCGCCCGAGGCCGGTCCGTCGCCGAGCGAGACGTTGAGCGCGGCCCCCGTCCAGGAGCCCTCGGGTGCGGGCAGGTCGACCCGGGGTTGCCACTCGACCACGACCTGGGGGTGGTCGCTGAAGCCCCCGACGGGGGCGTCGCGCACGATCGGCAGCCCGAGCCGGTCCAGCACGCCGCGCGGGCCGATGCCGGAGAGCACCAGCAGGTGTGCCGACCCGACCGCCCCTGCGGCCAGCACCACCTCGCCGGCGGACACGGTCTCGACCCGGCCGTCGCGCTCGACCTCGCACCCGGTGGCCACGCCGTGTTCGATGATCACTCGGCGCACCAGCGTGCCGCCCAGCACGGTGAGGTTGGGGCGGGACAGGGCAGGCACCACGTAGGCCAGCCCCGTGTTGACCCGCACGCCGTCCACCACGTTGCCCGGCACCGGGCCGACGCCGCCCACCCCGGCGGCGTTCTTGTCCGGCTCGGTGGCGTGCCCCAGCTCAGTCGCTGCTGCGACGAAGGCGGCGGCGGCGGGGGAGTCCAGCGCTGGACGCCGCACCGGCATCGGCCCGGTGGATCCGTGCTCCGGAGCCGAGCCGAAGTCCAGGTCGTGCTCGAGGGTGCGGAGGAAGGGCAGGACGGCATCCCAGCTCCACGTCGTGCCGCCGGTGGTTGACCAGCGGTCGAGGTCCTCTGGCCGTGGCCGCACGAAGTAGCCGCCGTTGGTCGTCGTCGAGCCGCCCAGCACCCGGCCCCGGGTGACCACCCAGGGGCGACCGTGGGACAGGCTCGCGGGGAACCGCCAGCTGGTGGACGCGCTCGGTTCGGCGCCGGGCACCCGGCGGGCATCCAGCAGACCAGGGGGGAACGCACTGCGATGGGTCGGCACCGGGCCGGCCTCCAGGAGCAGCACCCGCCGGCCGGCGTCCTCGCTGAGCCGGGCCGCCACCACCGCACCGCTGCCGCCCGCTCCGATGACGACGACGTCCCACGCGCTCATCCGCTGCTGTCTCCTGATCGCTCCATCACCCGAGACAAGAAGTGGCACTGGCGCTCACCCTACGGCGAGGTCGCCCTGCCAGGGTTCGCTGAACGGGGCGGTCAGCGGTGCCGAAGCCGCCTCGTTGGTAAAGAGCGTTGTTTGCCCGTTCTTTACGATACGCACCCGTTCCGTATCGTGTTAGCCTCGGCGGCGTGCAGATCAGCGACACCGATGCAGCCGCGCAGGAGCCCCGGCGGGGCCGTCCTCGGGACCCGAGCCGCGACCACGCGATCATCGACGCGACGATCGACGTCCTCGTCCGGGACGGCTACGACCGCCTGTCCATGGAGGGCGTCGCCACCGCGGCGGGCGTCGGCAAGGCGACGGTGTACCGCCGGTGGGGCAGCAAGGCTGAGCTCGTCATCGACGCGATGATGTCGCTCAAGCCCGTCGTCGACACCATCGACACCGGCTCGCTCGAGGGCGACATCGAGCTGCTGACCGCCGCCTCCTGCAGCCCGCGCACGCAGCGCCTGCAGGAGGTCATGGTGAGCATCTGCTCCGCCCTGCCCCGCGAGCCCGAGCTGCTCGAGGCGTTCGCCACCCGCTTCACCGAGCCCCGCATCGCCCGCATCACCACGGTGCTCGAGCGTGCCCGGGACCGCGGCGAGCTGGGCCCCGAGGTCGACATCGCCATGGCCGCGAGCCTGGTGCCGTCGCTGATGCTGCAGCGAGCGCTCATGACCGGCAAGCCCGCCGGCCGCGCCTACGCCGAGCAGGTGGTGGGCAGCGTGCTGCTCCCGGTGCTCGGGCGTCCCCCGCGGCCTATCGCACCCACTGATGTGGAGAACCCCCATGACTGACGCACCACCCGCGCAAGCGACCCGCAACGGCGGTCTCGCCCTGACCGTGATCTGCGTGGCGCAGCTCATGGTCGTCCTCGATGCCACCGTGGTGAACGTGGCGCTGCCCAGCATCCGCGCCGATCTCGACTTCTCGCTGGACAACCTCACCTGGGTGGTCACCGCCTACTCGCTGGCTTTCGGCGGGCTCCTGCTCTTCGGTGGACGCACCGGTGACCTCTTCGGCCGCCGGCGCATGTTCATGATCGGCGTCTCGCTCTTCGCGGCCGCCTCGCTGGTCGGCGGCCTCGCGAACAGCGAGGCGATGCTGATCATCGCCCGGGCCGCGCAGGGTGCCGGTGGGGCGATCGCCGCCCCCACCGCGCTCGCCCTGCTGGCCACCACCTTCACCGAGCCGGCGGCACGGTCTCGCGCCTTCGGCGTGTTCGCGGCCATGGGGGCCTCGGGAGGCGCCTTCGGGCTGCTGCTCGGCGGCATCCTCACCGACTACGCCAGCTGGCGCTGGGCGCTGTTCATCAACGTCCCGATCGGCGCGATCGTGCTGCTCCTGGCACCGCGCGTGCTCCACGAGTCCCAGGGCTCAGGCACCAAGCTCGACCTGCCGGGCGCCATCACCGTCACCGCCGGCATGTCCACCCTGGTCTACGGCCTGACCAAGGCCGCCAGCGACGGCTGGGGCTCCACGTCGACGGTGGTGACCCTCGGCATCGCCGCGGCGCTGCTGGTCGCCTTCGTCGCGATCGAGCACTTCGCGACCCACCCGCTCATGCCGTTCCGGGTCTTCGCCGACCGCAACCGCACCGGCGCGTACCTGATCATGTTGTTCCTGGCCGCGGGCATGTTCACGACGTTTTACTTCCTGGCGCAGTACCTGCAGAACGTGCACGGCTGGAGCCCGGTGCGCACCGGGGTCGGCTTCCTGCCCATGCCGACGACGATCATGTTCCTGTCCGTCGTGGTGGTCCGCCGCCTCATCCCGCGGATCGGCATCCGCCCGTTCCTCACCATCGGCCCGATCTTCGCCCTCGCGGGGATGGTCTCGTTCGCGCAGCTCGACGCGAGCAGCAGCTACTGGCCCTTCCTGGGCGGCCTCCTGCTGCTCGGCGTGGGCATGGGCTGCAGCTTCGTGCCGCTGACCATGACCGCGGTCAACGGCGTCGCGCCGCACGAGACGGGCCTGGCCTCGGCGCTGCTCAACACCGGTCAGCAGGTCGGCGGCGCCATCGGGCTCGCGGTCTTCGGCACGGTCTTCGCGCACGCCGCGACCGATCGTGCTGGCGAGCTGGGCAGCGGTGCCGGCACCGCGACGGGCCAGATGGAGGTCTTCGTGGCCGGGCAGCAGTCCGCCTTCCAGGCGGCCGTCGTGGTGACGGTGCTGGCGCTCGTCGCGTCGCTGGCGCTCATCCGCGTCAACAAGGTCGCTCCGCCGACGGCGTCGCCGGCCACCACACCGGGCTCCGACCCGGCCCGCGAGGAAGAGTCCGCCCGCACCGCTACCTGAGCGTGAAGTGCTCGAGCGTCGGTTCGTCGAGCATCGCGGCCAGGGTTGGCTTGTCGAACGGCCACAGGTCGACGGCGCCGCTCTCGGTGAGGTACCACGAGTTGCAGCCGGTGTTCCACACCGTGGGTCCCATGGCGTCGGCGACGCTGTGGTTGAACTCGTCGGTGGCCTCCTCGGTCACCGTGATGGACGTGGCCGTGCCGGTGGCGAGCAGCTCGAGCAGGTGCACCAGGTACCGCGCCGTGCGCTCGGCGGAGTACTGCAGCGAGATGGACCCGGTGGGCGAGTTCGGCCCGAGGATCGTGAACAGGTTGGGCAGGCCCGGGATGGCCGTCATCCGGTAGGCGCGCGGGCCCTGAGCCCAGAGCTCGTCCAGGGTGGTGCCGCCGGGCCCGGTGATCGTCATCGGCCGCATGTAGCTGTGGGCGTCGAACCCGGTGGCCAGGATGATGGCGTCAGCGGGGTGGTGGGTGCCGTCGGCGGTGGTGATCCCGTCTGGGGTGACCTCGACGATCTTCTCGGTGACCAACGCTGCGTTGCGGCGCTGGATGGCGCGGTAGTAGGTGCCGGAGACCACTGGCCGCTTGCAGAGCGGCTCGTCGTCAGGGGTGAGCTGGCGGCGCAGCTGCGGGTTGCGCACCTGCGCGCGCAGGGACAGCCGTGCGTAGGCCTGGACGAGGCGGCGCCGCCACGACGGGCGCGTGGTGATGTCGGCAAGGAATCCCGAGCCAAGGAGCAGCGTGTCGTAGAGGGTGCGGTGCAGCGCAGGGGACCGGCGCAGCAGTGTGCCGACGGCCCCGAGCTGGCGCAGGGACATCGGTGCCCAGAGGATCCACTGCGGGGTGCGTACGAAGTGGGTGATCGCGGCGGCCTCCGGCTGCAGGGCGGAGACGATCTGCACCCCGGTGGAGCCAGTGCCCACCACGGCGACGGCGCGGCCGCGCAGGTCGAGCTCGCTGTCCCAGCGCGCGGTGTGCACCACCGGGCCGGTGAAGGTGTCCAGGCCGGGGATCTGCGGGGTGGCGGGGTGATGAAGGATCCCGGTCGCGCAGATGACGACCTCAGCCTCGAGGTACTCGCCCTCGGCGGTGGTGAGCGTGTACGAGGAGCGTTCCTCGGACCACTGCGCGGACACGACCTCGGTGTTCAGCCGCAGGTGGCGGTCGAGGTGCAGGTCGTCGACGACGTCGCGGTGGTACTGCTGGATCTCGGCGCCGCTGGCCCAGACGTGCGACCAGTCGGGCTTGGGCGCGAAGCGGAACTGGTACAGCTGGGACGGCACGTCGCAGGTCAGGCCGGGGTAGCGATTCCAGTGCCACACCCCACCCACGTCGGAGGCCTTGTCCACCACGGTCACGTCGGTGAACCCGTGCTCGGTGAACACGTGCAGCGCGGTGATGCCGGAGAGCCCGGCGCCGATGATGACGATGCGCGGGCGGTGCCGCTCGACGGTCCTGGGCGTGGAGCCCCGCGGCCAGAAGGTCACGGGGCTCCACGCTACTGGCAGCTCTGGGAGCGTGGGGCTCAGCGTGCGTCGCGGCCCTGTGCCGCTGAGGTGACCAGGTCGCTCTTGGGCAACGGCTTGCCGGCCTGCAGCGCAGCAACCCAGGTGTCGGTGTCGGCCACCGCGGCCCAGCTCGAGTGGAGCAGCGCCATGAGGGTCTCGTGCACCTGCCGGGCGGGCACACTGCCGGCGTCGTTGGTCAGGTCGATCGCGCCGGTGGCGTCCGAGAGGACCTCCACGGAGAAGCCGAGGCCCTCCGAGCCGGCGGCGGAGGCGAGCACACAGTTGTTGGTCATGTAGCCGCCCAGGGTGATCGTGTCGACGTCCCGCTCCCGCAGCCACGCCTCCAGATCGGTGCCGGCGAAGACGCTGGAGAGCTGCTTGGTGATGCGCTTGGACACCTGGCCCTCGCGGGCGGCGACGTCGGGGTGGTTGGCGAAGGTGGCCGATCCGGAGGCGAAGACCGGGGCCTCGGCGGGGAGCCCGTGCTGGACGAGCACGACCGGAGCACCTGCGTGCTCGGCGGCGTCCATCGCCACCCGGATGCGCGCAACGGACTCGTCCGGGTCGGGGTGCTGGATCCGGAGCAGCCCGTCGAAGTACTCCTGCTGGGCATCGATGACGATCAGGGCGCGGCGGGGTGAGGTCATGTGGTTCTCCAGGGTGTCGGGGTGGGGTGCGAGCGGACGGGTCGTCACGCGCGCGGGAGGTGGTAGTGGTCGGCGAGGAGCTCGATCCCGTGCTCGTCGAGGGCTGCCGAGTGCCCGCTGACGACGAGCATCAGCTCGTCGGCGCCGGTGCGTTCATGCAGGCGCTCGAGACGGTCGGCCACCGCGGCAGGGGTGCCGTGGAAGCTGCGGCTGGTGTAGGCGTCGAGGATCTGCCGCTCCTGCGATGTGGCCGAGTACGCCTCGACCTCCTCCGGCGGCAGGAGCAGGTAACCCTGGCCCTTGAACATCCGCAGCATCGCCATCGCCGACGTCGCTGCCTGGCGCTGTGCTTCGGCCGGATCATCGCTGATCGCGACGGGCACGCTGACCAGGGCGTGCGGGTGATCGAGCACGTCGGAGGGCCGGAAGGTCTCCCGGTAGATGCGCAGGGCCGTGTCGACGTCGGCGTCGCCGAACTGCAGCGCGAACGCGTAGGGCCGGCCGAGCTGCGCGGCCAGCTGCGCCGAGTACGGCGAGGAGCCCAGCACCCACACGTCCGGTCCGACCGAGTCCGAGGGCACCCGGTTCTGGGCGGCCTGCCACGGACCGGGCACCGCGTGGACGTTCCGGTACCGGTGCCCGGCTGGGAACGCCTCGCCCAGGAAGCCCAGCAGCTCGAGCAGCTGCTGGGGGAACCCGTCGTTGGCGTCGGCTCCGCGGCGCAGGGCCGCGGCAGTTGCTCCGTCGGTGCCCGGGGCGCGCCCCAGCCCGAGGTCGATGCGGCCGGGGGCCAGCGCCTCGAGCATCCCGAACTGCTCAGCGATCAGCAGGGGAGCGTGGTTGGGGAGCATCACCCCACCTGCGCCGAGACGGATGCGCGCCGTCTCGGCGATGAGCCGGGCGACCATCAGCGGCGGGGAGGACACCGACGTCGCGCCCATCGCGTGGTGCTCGGACATCCAGAACCGGTGGTACCCGAGCACGTCTGCTGCCCGGGCCAGCGAGACGGTGCTGGCGAGTCCCTGGGTCGCGGTGGTCCCGACGCCGGTGCCGCCGCTGGCGAGCACGGACAGGGCGACGGGCGCCGTGCCGGAAGGGGGTGGCAGCTGCATGCATGACCTCAAATCTCATGGAAATGTCTAACGTTTGACGTGGCCGGAGGCTAGCAGCAGTATCACGGTAAAAGCCACCTGATACCGTGTAACGCATGGTGGAGAACTCACAACCGGTGGTGCCGGGCGTGCAGGAGCACCCCAGCCTGGCCCTGGTGAACAGCGTCACCGACCAGCCCGGCAGCAGGCGCCACGACGACCTGGCTGACCCGGTGGCTGCGACGGCCTGGCTGGTCGACCGCGACCTGGTCGCGCCGGAGGCCGTGCTCTACGAGCACTGCCGGGGCCGGCTCGCCGAGCTGCGTGCGGAGCTGCGGGAACTCTTCACCGCGCACGTCACGGGGCGCCCGCCCAAGCCCGAGGCGGTAGCGGCGCTCAACCGGGCGCTGACCAGCGCTCCGGGAGCCATGCTCCTGCGCCACCACCCGACGATGGGGTTCTCCCGCAGCGCCGACCACCCGGCGACGCAGGTGGTGGAGAACGCGATGGCGGTGATCGCCGAGGACGCCGCCGCCCTGCTGGCCGGCGACGACGCGTCGTTGCTCGCCGCGTGCGAGTCGGACTCCTGCCAGTGGTTCTTCCTGCGCACGCACGCACGGCGGCAGTGGTGCTCCAACCGGTGCGGTGACCGGGTGCGTGCTGCGCGCGCCTATGCCCGCCGACACGCGGTGCTCAGCGAGCAGACCAGCTGAGCGCCGCTGGCCGTCTGCAGGGCTCAACGGTCTTGTGCGGCAGCCTCAGCCTCCAGCGCCGCACGGACTGTGGTCGGCGCGGTGCGCATCGCCGACTCGAAGGCGCGTCGTCGCCTGCTCCGGAGCATGAAGTGGGCGCCCAGACCAGCCAGGTCGGCGGCGCTCGGCAGGATCGGCACGACGTGTTGGCCGCGCGCGCGTGCGGTGGCGATCTCGGCGGCGAGGGTGGCGGACATCGGGCGCCGGATCACCCGGTCCTCGAGCACGCCGCCCAGGCCGGGGACACGGACTCCTGGGTCCGACGCCATGGGGGCGAGGACGATGATGCGGTCGGCGTCGGCCGGGGAGATGAGGTCGACCGACGCGGTGGACGCGGCGCCGCCGTCGACGAAGCTCCTGGTGCCGATGGTCACCGGTCGCATCCAGCCGGGGATCGCCCACGATGCGCGCAGGGCCTCCGACACGGTTGCCGGCGGCGCGTCAGGGGCGCCGAAGGCAACCCGCTCGCCCCGTTGGTAGTCGTAGGCCACCATGCGGACGGGCCGAGCGAGGTGCCCGGTGGAGTCGGTGAAGTCGTCGGCGAGCTGCTGTAGCCAGGCTTGGCTGCCCGTGCCCCGCGGCACTAGGCCGGTGAGAGCGGCGAGGCCCGACTGGGTCTTGAGCAGGGACGGGTTCAGCAGGGGCAGCCGTGGAAGAGGCGGTCGTCCGGACGGGGTGTTCTCGAGGTGCCGACGCAGGCGGGGATCGTCACTCTCTTCCCGCTGCATCGCCACGAGGTCATCGACGGTGGCGCCGCCGCCGAGGATGGTGAGCAGCTCCGCCCCGGCTGAGGTGCCCTGCACGACGCTGGCCTGGGCGGGGTCGAACCCCGACTCGTCGGCGAGCGCCTTGAGCGTGGCGATGATCCAGGCGCCACCGATCGTGCCCCCGCAGCCGATGACCAGCGCTGTCCTGGTCATCGCCCGCGTCCCTGGGCGCGGGCCAGGTTGGCCACTGTGGACAGCTGGTTCACGGCTCGAATGCGCCGAGTGATCATGAGAACCCCCTCTGCTGGAGTGCTGACCGTACGGGTTGGCCCAGGTTGCGGAGTGTGGCGAGATACCCGTCGTTCGCGGACCGGATCTCGCGCAGGGCGCCGGACGGTAGACAACAAACTTGCCGTCGACGGTCAAAGATTAGGAAGCGACGCTCTCATGTTGCTTGCAACCGGATTGTGTGCAAACAGGGCGAGGCCCTTTGAGACGGCCGCTGGCATGGGATGCCCAGATGGCATCCATTTCGATGCCGTCCTTAATGGCATTCCGCATACGAGTGTAGGCGTTGTCGGAGTAGCGCGGATGTCTCTGCGAGCCGAATGTGAAGGTGTAGCAGCAGTCGGGATCATTGTCGATCCCAAGGTGCTGCCGCAGCGCCGTCGCCCGCGGCCGGGACAGACCGACCTTGTCCGCCAGGTCGAAGGCCCCCCAATGAAACTTGCGTTGAAGCGGCACGAGGCGGATGGCGGCCGCATCGGTGGTGCCCTCATCCTCCTTCACGAGCTGGACTGGCAGACCCTCCTTCTTCACAAAGCGAACTTCGACAGTAGTGCCGGCGCCGTCAACGGCGGTCGCTACCTCCGACAGGCTTGGGAAGACTGCCGCACGGGTCTTACCGGCCTGGATTCCCTTAACGACTCGCTGGACGTCAGCGTTGCTGACCGCCGCCTCGCTGTTCACCTGCGATTCCATCGCGAGGAGTGCGCGCACCCGGGCGTCGGCCTCCGCACGAGCTCGCCGACCAGGCTTCAGCAAGTCGGCGATGTTGTGGTATTCGCGATCGACGAGCGTCTGAAAGTCTTGTGGGGGTTCGGTTCCGACCGGGAGGACACGCACTGGCAGGTGGCCTGCAAGTCGCTCCGCGAAGACTCGATGTAGCAGGTCATCGAAGAGCGTGACGCCTGCACGGGTATAGAGGTAGAGCAGGCTCTCGTCGATGACCACGTACCAGTGCTGCTCGTCGTCGCGCATAGCGTCAATCGCCCGCAGTGTGCCGGCTTCTTCGTTGGTGAGAGAGATCGGCTTCTCCGTGGCGTAGTTGATGCACTTTTCGAAGCCGACGGACCGGCCAGTGTTCTTGTCGAACACCGGCCGCTTGTCCTGCACGAGCGCCGCCTTGAGAAGCATTTCGAAGGCGTGCTGAAGGTGCAGCAGCACGCGGGTCACCCGACCATCATCGTCTGGACTGTTGAAGGCAGTCATCGCCGATCGCATGGAGGAAATGGCCTTGAACTTCAGGTGACGGGTGTCGTTCCGCAGCTTCACGCTCATCATGGTGACGCATAGCAACGACACCAGAGTGACCCGCACCACCGACTCGCCGCAGGAAGGTCGCTCGAATAGGACTGACTGGCTTTCTAAAGGAGTCTGCGCAGCAGCCAACACTGCCGCGCAGCACGGGCCCGCGCGGTCGCTGCGAAGGCGCGAAGTACTGCGGGATTTGGGAGAAATGGGTTGCGGGTGTGCCACCTCAATGCCTCGCCTGCCCCTCGCCGAGTCGACCTATCGACTCCTTGATAGCGAGGATCGGCGATTCGGCAGTCATGCCGCATTTCGGGCAGAGGTGGCGCCATGATTCAAACGGCGAGCCGGGCATCGAACAGCACGTGCGTTGCCGCAGCGCGTGTGGCCGGGTGTCCCTGGGCCTCACTTACTCCCTCGCCAGGTCTTGGTTCATCGCGAGGGCTGCCGCGAGCTTGCCCGCGAGCAGGCCGCGCTCCCGTTCGTTGCGGCAGCGCTTCACCGCCTGCTCCAGCTCGTGCCGCGCCTCGGCGGTGCGCCCCAGCCGGGTGAGCAGCTCACCCCGCACGCTCGGCAGCAGGTGCGAGCCCGGCAGCGCGCCTGCCGCCGCCAGCTCGTCCACGATCGCGAGCGCTGCCGCCGGGCCCTGCGCCATCGACACCGCCACCGCGCGGTTCAGCTCCACCACCGGAGAAGGCCCCAGCCGGCCGAGCACCTCGTAGAGCAGCACGATGCGCTCCCAGTCGGTCGCCTCCACCGAGGGTGCCACCGCGTGGCACTCCGAGATCGCCGCCTGCACCCCGTACGGGCCCAGGCCACGGCCGGTGCGGCTGGCCCGGGCCAGTGCCGCCCGGCCGCGACGGATGGCGGAGGTGTCCCAGTGCCGCCGGTCCTGCTCGGCCAGGAGCACCGGCTCACCGTCGGCACCCACCCGCGCGGGAAAGCGGGCGGCGGTGAGCTCGAGCAGTGCCAGCAACCCGTGCGTCTCCGCCTCCTCCGGCGCCAGCCGTGCCACCACCCGGGCCAGGCGCACCGCCTCGTGCGCCAGGTCCGGGCGGATCCACTCCGCGCCGGAGGTAGCAGACGATCCCTCGGTGAAGATCAGGTACAGCACGCTGAGCACCGAGCCCAGCCGCTCCCGGCGCTCCTCGGGCGCAGGCACCGCGAACGGCACCTGCGCGGCGGCCAGCGTCTTCTTCGCCCGGGTGATGCGGGCCTGCACGGTGGCGGTGGGCACCAGGAACGCCCGGGCGATCTCGTCGCTGGTCAGCCCACCGAGCACCCGCAGCGTCAGCGCCACCTGCGCCTCCCGGGAGAGCACCGGGTGGCAGGCCATGAACATCAGCGCCAGCACGTCGTCGTCGACGCGATCGGGGTCCCACAGCAGCCCGTCCTCGGAGCCCGAGCCGGAGGCAGCGCCGGCCTCGCGAGCGAGGACGGCGTACCGCTCGTCCAGCGCGGCGCGACGTCGGTAGGTGTCGATCGCCCGGCGCCGCCCCACCGTGAGCAGCCACCCCGTGGGGTTGCGCGGTGCACCCTCCCGGGGCCAGGTCACCAGCGCCTCGGCCAGCGCCTCCTGGGCCAGGTCCTCGGCCAGGGCGAAGTCGCCGGTGAACCGGGCCAGGGTGCTCACGATCCGCGCGGAGTCGATCCGCCAGACCGCCTCCACAGCCTGGCGTCCGGTGCCGGACGGGCTCAGAGCTGGCCGGTTTCCTCGCGCCACGCCCGCTCCCGCTTGACCCACTCGTTGTCCTGCGGGAACTCGTCGATGCTGGCGATGCGACGAATCTCGGTCTTCATCCCCGCCCCCGCCATCGGGGCCCGCCTGGCCCACTCCACGGCCTCCTGCTGCGACGCGACGTCCAGGATCCAGAAGCCGCCGAAGAGCTCCTTGGTCTCGCCGTAGGGCCCGTCGGTAACCACGGGCGGGGTGGCGGAGTAGTCCACGACCACCCCCGTGGTCGGGTCGTCCAAGCCCTCGGCCGCGACCATCACCCCGGCCGAGATCATCTCCTCGTTGAAGCGGCCCATCGTCTCGAGCATCTCGTTCATGTCGACGTCCTGCATGGCGGCGTAGCCCTCGTCGGTGCCGCGCATGATGAGCATGTACTTCATGGTGATCCCCTTCCCTGGGAGGGCCCTCGGTGGACCCTCTCACCTGCAGGTCGAACGGGGGAACCCCCAGATCGACACCCGGCCCGGCACAATCAGGTGCCGCACCGTCCACGCTCAGGAGCCCCCCGTGAAGCTGTCCATCGTCGACCTGGGCACCGTGGCGCCCGGCACCACCGAGCAGGACGGCATCGCCGACTCCCTCGCCATCGCGCGCCACGCCGATGCTGCCGGCTTTCACCGCATCTGGTTCGCCGAGCACCACCTGAGCCGGATGGGCGCCTCCCACCACCCGGAGCTGCTGATCGCCGCCGCCGGGATGCAGACCCGCGGCATCCGCATCGGCTCGGGTGCGGTGCTGATGAACCACTACAGCCCGTTCAAGGTGGCCGAGATGTTCGCCCAGCTGGCGGCGATGTTCCCCGGCCGGGTGGACCTCGGGATGGGCCGGGCCACCGCGGGTCCGGCGATCGACCTGGCGCTGCAGCGCGACCGCCAGCACCCCGCGCAGGCCGATCACCAGCAGCAGGTGCTGGAGACCCTCGCCTGGCTCTACGAGGCGTTTCCACCCGACCACCCCTTTGCCGACAAGCCGCTGGTGCACACGCCGGCGGGCAAGCCGCAGACCTGGCTGCTCGGCTCCAGCCCCAGCGGGTCGGCCCTGGCCGCGGGCCTGGGCATCGGCTACACCTTCGCCGGGTTCATCAACCCCACCGGCGCGGCCCCGGCGCTGCGGCACTACCGCGAGCAGTTCCAGCCGCAGGGCTTCGGCCTGGAGAAGCCGCGGGCCATCCTCGCCGTGAACGTCACGGTGGGGGAGAGCGCCGCGCACGCGCAGCACCTGGTCGGCTCGGCCAAGGGCTACTACGCCCGGCTGCGCACCGTCGGCGGTGGCGCGCTCCTGCCCTCGGCCGAGGAGGCCGCCCGCGAGCTGAGCACCACCGAGAAGGACCAGCCCACCGCGATCGTGGACGGCCGGTGGCCGCAGTTCGTCGCCGGTGACCCCGCGCAGGTGCGCGCCACGCTGGAGCAGATGATGGCCCAGAGCGAGGCGGACGAGGTGATGGTGCAGAACCTCATCGCCGACCCCGCCGACCGGATCCGCTCGCACCAGCTGCTGGCCGAGACCTTCGGCCTGACCCCGCGAAACAGCTGACGTCCCCCTCGGCGTGGTGACGCTGAGTAACGGATGTCCGGATCTACGATCACCAGGTGCTTGCACCGCCGTACTACCTGATCGGCTCCGCCGGATACCCGAACTTCGGTGACGAGCTGATCGCAGCGTCCTGGCTGCGGCACCTCGCCGAGGTGGCCCCGGCGGTGGACGTCTGGCTGGACTGCCCGCAGCCGGGCATGGCGCAGAACCTGTTCGAGGGCCTGCACCCACGGCTGCGCACCACCAACACGCTGTGGCGGGCCGTCGGCGATGCCGCTCACCTGCCGGTGGAGGAGGTCGGGCCGCGGGTGGCGGCGCTGATCCACGGCCTCGGCTCACCGCACTACGACCTGGGTCTGCTGCGGCTGCGCAGCGTCCGGTCGATGCACCTCATCGGCGGTGGCTACGTCAACGGCGTCTGGCCGCACCACGCCGGTCTGGTGGAGGGCATGAAGGCGGTCAAGCAGCTCACCGGTGCTCCGCTGTACGCGACGGGGCAGGGGCTCATGCCCGCGGCCGTCGACGCCGCCCGGGAGCTGTTCGCGGACTTCGACCACGTCACTGTGCGTGACGACGCCAGCGCCCAGGCGCACCACCTGCCACTAGGGCTGGACGACGCCTTCCTCGGCGCGCAGGCGGAGATCGCGCGCCGCCCAGCCCCGCCGGCGGGGCTGTACGTGTGCATCCAGAGCGACATGGCCGACGAGGGACGGTTCGACGAGGTGGTCACGGCCGCTCGTCCCCTCGTCGAGCACGCCGCCCGGCAGGGCAAGGCAGTGCACTACGTGGAGGCCATTCCCGGCGTGGACCGGCTGGCCTACGACCGGCTCGCCGACCTCATCCCGGACGAGCACTTCGTGCCCTTCTCCGACGTGTGGACCCGCGGACTGCCCGTCTCGCCCGAGCAGGAGTGGATCACCACCCGCTTCCACCTGCACCTGCTGGCCTCCGCGGCCGGTGCCCGGGGGGTCGCGGTGCCCATCCGCCACGGCTACTACGACGTCAAGCACCACTCGCTGCGGCGGCTGGGCAGCGGTTGGGGAGTGGCCGACGGTCCCGGCCCGCTGCAGGTGCCGCAGGGGACGGGCAGCCTCGCTGAGGTGCTGCCGGGCCTGGCCGCCCGCAAGCGCGCCGAGGCAGACCTGCTCTACCCGCTGGCCCGCACCCCCGAGGTGCTCAGGGTCTAGCGGGGCGCACGCAGGCCCCGCGCGCGCCGCGCCAGCACATCGGCCGCGCCCCGGCGGCGCCGCGACCGTAGTCTCTTTCGCATGCCGAACGATCTGGTCGGGGCGCCGCTGTCCGAGCCGGCCACTGCCCGCCGCCGTGCCCAGCTCGGGGTGATGGCCTCGGTGGCGTTCACCGTCGTGGTGATCGGCTCCAACATCCCCGCTCCGCTGCTGCCGCTGTACCAGGAGCGCCTCGGGCTGTCCGCGCTCACCACCTCGGCGCTGTTCGTCATGTACTTCGTCGCGCTCATCGCCGTCTTCGTGCTCATGAGCCGCACCCACCTGGCGCGGTTGTCGTGGCTGCTGCTGCCGGTGGCCCTGCTGATCGGGGTGGTGGGCGATGCGCTGCTGTCCGTCGGCGCGGACAGCGTCGGGCTGCTCTTCGCGGGGCGGGCCACGGCCGGCCTGGCGGTGGGGCTGGCGACCGGCTCGGCGGCCACGCTGGCGGTGGTGGGCAAGGGGGAGCGGGGCCGCACCATCGCCGCCAGCGGCGCCATCGCCGGGTCGCTGCTGGGGCTGGTGCTCGCCGCGGTGGTGGGTGACCTGCTGCCGCGCCCCACCGAGCTGATCTACCAGGCGCACGCGGTGCTGCTGGTGCTGGCCGCCACGTCGCTCAGCGTGGTGCTGTGGCGCAACCGCGCCGTGCTCGCCGTGGCGCTGGCGCACCTGCCGGCACCGCAGGACACCGCGTCGGTGCTGCCGCGTCCCCGGCTCGGGCGGCGGGCCGCCGCGGGCTACGTGCTCGGTGCCGCGGGCTGGACCGTCGGGGGCATCGCGCTGGGAGTGTTCCCCTCCGCGCTGCGCTCCGGGTCAGCGAGCGACTCGCTGCTGCTGGGGGTGGTGGCCGGCGTGGTGCTGCTCGCGGCGGCCTGGGCCACGCCGCACCTGCTGCGGGCGCTGGGCCGGGCGTTCACCGCTCCGCAGGCCCTGGCCATCCTGACCGTGGGCACCGTGCTCAGCTGCGCCGGCCTGCTGGCGGACGCGCTGTGGCTGATGATCCTGGGCTGCCTGTTCTGGGGTGCCGCCCAAGGCTTCTGCTACGCCTTCGGCCTGCGCCTGCTCACCCAGGGGCTCTCGCCGGTGATGCAGGGACGGCGCACCTCGGTGTACGCCTCCACCTCCTACGGCTTCTGCGGGGTGCTGGTGCTGTGCATCGGTGGGCTGACCACGGCGTGGAACGTGGACGCCGCGATGGTCTGCGCGACGGTGGCGTTCCTGGGCTGGTGCCTGCTGGCGGCCGTGCTCGGCCACGGGCGGTGGGCGGCGGACGCGGCGCCCGTGGAGGAGCAGGAAGGCCCGTACCTGCCGACGGCGGGCACCGAGGCGCGGTAGCGCCCTGGCACCCGCCGTCGGCGGTGGTCAGTGCTCGATCAGTGGGTCAGTGCTCGATCAGTGGGCAGTGCCTCGGTCTGCTCGACCACCGGCGTCTCAGCCCTCGGGGTGAGCGTGGCGAAGGCCAGCATGGACAGCACGGTGCACACCAGCATGGCCACGGCCATCGGGACCGCGGTGTGCTCCCCGCCGATGCCCACCAGCGGGGTGATGGCCGCAGCCAGGAGGAACTGCACGAAGCCGAGGAACGCCGAGCCGGTGCCGGCGTGCGAGGTGACCTGCGCCAGCGCCAGGGCGGTGGCGTTGGAGAAGATGAAGCCGAGCGAGCCCTGGAAGATCGCGAACAGCACCAGCGTCGGCACGGTGGGCAGCCCGCTCAGGGCGGACACCAGCAGGCCGACGGAGGCCAGCGTCATCACCGTGACGCCACCGACGACCATGCGGCGGTAGGACACCCGGCCGGCCAGCGCCGCAGCGACGCTGCTGGTGAGCACCACCAGCAGGGCGTTGCCACCGAAGACCAGGGAGAACTGGCCCTCGGAGAAGCCCAGCACGTTCTGCACCACGAACGGCGACGCCGAGATGTAGGCGAACAGCGCCGCGAAGGAGAAGCAGAAGGTGAGCAGGTAGCCGACGTAGCTGCGGTTGGCGAGCACCGTGCGCGCGCCCTGGATGACGGACGCGAAGCCACCCGGGTGCCGCTCGCTCGGCGGCAGGGTCTCCTTCGCCAGCGTCACCGCACCGAGCAGCATCAGCGCGGTGAGGGCGCTCAGCGCCCAGAACACCACGCGCCAGCTGGTGCTGGCCACGATTGCTCCACCGGCCAGCGGGGCGACCACGGGCGCGATCACCATGATCACCATCATCACGCCGATCAGCTTGGCCGCGGCGGCGCCCCGCGCGGTGTCGGAGATGATCGCGCGGGCCAGCACCACCCCGGCCGCGCCGCTCAGGCCCTGCACCAGACGGGCGACGGTGAGCAGCTCGACGTTGGGGGCGACCGCGCAGGCGACCGTGGCCACCAGGCACACCACCGAGCCCACCAGCAGCGGCTTGCGGCGCCCGATGGAGTCCGACAGCGGTCCGATCAGCAGCTGCCCCACGCCCATGCCGAGCAGGAACGCGGTGAGGGTCAGCTGGATGCTGGTGGCACTGGTGCCCAGCTCGTCCGCCATCTCGGGAAACGCCGGCAGGTACATGTCGGTGGCGAGCGGGGACACCGCGGTGAGCAGGGCCAGGATGAGGATGAGCGGGGTGGAGACGGGGCTCCGCGGCCGGGTTGGCGCAGAAGTAGGTGGCGCAGCAGAGGTTGACGCAGCCGAGGTTGACGCAGACATGGGTGCCTTCCGGACAAGCAGGAACCACGGGAGCGGAGTCGGCGGGGGCCGGACTCATCACAGGCGCACCGCGGGGGGTGCGCCCGTCGTCGGTCTACAGCGGAACCGAGCCGGGAACACCATGGTAGGTCCGCCGAGTGGGTGTCCGGAAACTCGTCAACGGTGCTGATTCTCACGCCTGCTCGGCTTGAGATCTGCAGTCCTGGTCGCTACCAACGCACCCGCTGACCGGCGTGTGCCGGTGCGGCACGTTCCTTCTCGGGATGGTGTGGCCTACGTTCGGACATCACCACCCACCTCAGGAGGTCCCGTGTCGGACGAGCTGCGACTGGACGGTCAGGTGGCCATCGTCACCGGAGCTGGCGGCGGGCTGGGGGCGGCGCACGCCGTGCTGCTCGCCGAGCGCGGCGCGCGGGTGCTGGTCAACGACCTCGGCACGCCGGGGGTGGCCGGGGACGGCGATCCTGGTGCGGCGGAGCGGGTGGCCGCCGGCATCCGGGCCGCGGGCGGGCAGGCGCTGGCGGACACCCACTCGGTGGCCACCGTCGACGGCGCAGCGGCGATCGTCGACCACGCGCTGCAGGAGTGGGGCCAGGTTGACGTCGTGCTGAACAACGCGGGCATCTTCGGCCGCGGCGCCTTCTCGCCGCCCGAGGTCTACGACGCGGTGCTGTCCACCCACCTGATGGGCACGGTGAACGTGCTGCGGGCGGTGTGGCCGCACTTCCTGGAGCGCGGTTACGGCCGGGTGGTCAACACCGCCTCCTCCTCGTTCCTGGGCACTCCCGGCTCCGGCGACTACGCCGCGGCCAAGGGAGGGGTGATTGGGCTGAGCCGGGTGCTGGCCACCGACAACCGCGACCGCGACATCGCGATCAACGTCCTCATGCCGGTGGCGCACACCCGGATGACCGCGGCCGCGCCGGACCCGGTGTACACCGACTGGCTGCAGCGCTGGTTCGCCCCGGAGAAGGTGGCGGCCTTCGCGCTGCTGCTGTGCCACCGCTCGGTCCCGGTGTCCGGGGAGACGTTCCTGGTGGGGGCGGGGCGGGCGTCCCGGGTGCTGTTCGCGACCACGCGCGGGCACTTCGAGGACGACCCGTCGCCGGAGTCGTTCCGGGACCACTTTGCCGAGGTGATGGCGGGCCACGACCTGCAGACGCCGACCAGCGGGCAGGGCGACCTGATCCGCTACGCCGAGCTGCTGGGCGACCCGGGACCGTTCGCCCCGGCGGTGCCCGGCTGAGCTAGACCTCGGCAGCGCCCTCGATCAGCTCGTTGCCCAGCTCGCGCAGGCGAGCGTGCATGTTGCCCGGCGGCATCTGCTCGGCGATGAGCACGCACTGGTTGCCCAGGCGACGCATCAGGTCCGCGGCCACCGCCGGGTCGGGGGCGTCGCTCTCGAGCTCGCCGCGCAGCTCGGCCAGCATGCCGCCTATCTCCTCCAGGAGCGGTCCCTCGACACCGTCGAGGCGGTTCTGCCACCGCTCGATCTCCAGCACTCCGCCGGCCAGTCCCAGGTCGGTGGGGCCGGCCTTCAGCGCGCTCGTCGTCAGCTCGAGGTCGTGCTCTGCGGGATCGCTCATCTCTCGAGTATGCGCCCGGAGACGGAGTGGCGTCGGGGCCGCGGACGGGGCCAGTGCTAAGGTCCGATCAAGCGCTTGCTCAACAGCAGGAACCGCACCACCCGCACCGCACCAGCCCGGGGCCGCCGGCCCCGGCCGAACCGACGGAGCACACCGCCCTGATGACGACCACAGCAGGCGCACCGGGCCTGGCCACCACGCCCGCCCTCGACGCCGACCACCGGGAGGCCGCCGAGGACCTGGTGCGCGCGGCCCGCGAGGTGATGCTCGCCGTGGCCACCAGCGAGGCCGAGCCCGCCCAGCTGCGCGCGCACGCCGCGCGGCTGCGGGCGGCTGTCGCGGACATGGGGGGCCAGGGCCGCCCCCGGGTGATCCGCGCGCCCTTCCCCGGCCCCGCTGCCGCCAAGGCCGCCGGGCTGGACCAGCCGTGGGCGCTGTTCCGGTACAACCCGCAGGGCATCCCGATCGACGTCTTCTTCGACGGCACGACCGCGCGGGCGACCCTGCGCACCGACGCCCTGCTGGAGGGCCCGCCCGACCACCTGCACGGCGGCTTCAGCGCGCACCTCATGGACTGCATGCTCGGGGTGCTGCTGCAGGCCCAGGGCAAGCTCGTGGTCACCGCCACCCTGGACCTGCGCTACCTGCACCGCACCCCGCTGGACGCCAGCGTCGAGCTGCACGCCCGCATCCTCGACGTCAGCGGCCGCAAGACGGTGGCCGAGGGCTGGATCGAGGTGGACGGGGTGCGCACCGTCGAGGCTCGTGGCCTGTTCATCGAGATCACCCGCGCCGAGCTGGCGGCCAGGTCGGCCGCTGGGAACCGGCTCACCGCACCCGCCGTGGAGGTTTGACGTGGAGACGTTCGCCGAGATCGTTCGGTCCCGAGCAGGCGACCAGGCGGTGGGTCTGCGCTTCGGCGACGAGCAGTGGACCTGGGACCAGGTGGTACAGGAGTCAGCCGACCGCGCGGCGGCGCTCGCCGCGCTGGCCCCGGTGCCTGCGGACCGGCAGGTGCACGTCGGCGTGCTGCTGGAGAACGTCCCGGACTTCGTCTTCTGGCTCGGCGCGGGGGCGCTGGCCGGTGCGGTGGTGGTGGGGATCAACGCCAGCCGCAGCGGGCCCGAGCTCGCCCACGACATCGCCCACGCCGACATCGACGTCATCGTCACCGAGTCCCGGCTCAAGCACCTGGTCACCGGCACCGGTCAGCCGGTGCCCGCCGAGCGGGTGCTGGACGTGGACGACCCCAGCTACCAGCAGCTGCTGGCGCCGCACCGGGGCGCCGCGCTGCCCGAGACGCTGCCCGGCCCGGAGCAGCTGGCGCTGCTGATGTTCAGCTCCGGCTCGACCGGCGCTCCCAAGGCGGTGATCGTCGGGCAGGGCCGTCTCGGTCGCCTCACCGCGGCGCTGGTGGACCGGGTGCGGATGAACCGCTCCACTGTGGCCTACCTGTGCATGCCGCTGTTCCACGGCAACGCGGTGATGCTCAACCTGGCTCCGGCCATGGCCGTCGGCGGCACCGTGGTGCTCACCCGCAAGTTCTCCGCCACCCGCTTCGCCGCCGACATCCACCGCTACGGCGTCACCTTCGTCAACTACGTGGGCCGGGCGCTGTCCTACGTGCTCAACCAGCCGGAGGACCCGCGCGACCGCACCAGCACGCTGCAGCTGGCGTTCGGCACCGAGGCCTCCGAGGTGGACACCGCCCGCTTCCGGGAGCGCTTCGGCTGCGACGTGGTGGAGGGCTACGGGCTCAGCGAGGGGGTCTTCCGCATCGGCAAGACGCCGGACACCCCGACCGGCGCGCTGGGCCTGCCGCAGAACAACGCCGACATCCGCGTCTACGACGAGAACAGCGGGCAGGAGTGCCCCCGTGCGCGCTTCGACGAGTCCGGGCGGTTGCTCAACCCCGAGGCCACCGGACAGATGGTGGCGGTCGGGCTGGCCCACACCTTCGAGGGCTACTACCAGAACCCGGGCGCCATGGCCGACCGCGTCAAGGGAGCGGACTTCTGGTCCGGCGACCTCGCCTACCGCGATGAGGACGGCTACTTCTACTTCGCCGGCCGCTCCTCGGAGTGGCTGCGGGTGGACGGGGAGAACTTCTCCGCCGCACCCGTGGAGCGCATCCTGCAGCGCGTCCCCGGCGTCACGGCGGCGCCGGTGTACGCCGTGCCCGACCCGCGCACCGGCGACCAGGTGATGTGTGCGGTGGAGCTCAGCGCCGGGGCGTCGTTCGACCCGGCGGTCTTCGGCGCCTTCCTGGCCGACCAGCCGGACATGGGCGCCAAGTGGTGGCCCCGTTTCGTCCGGGTGGTCCAGCAGGTGCCGCTGACCGGCAGCAACAAGGTGAACAAGGCGCCGCTGCGGGCGCAGGCGTGGAACACCGCCGACCCCGTCTTCGAGCGGGTGGGGCGCGCCAGCGAGTACGTGCCGCTCGACGACGCCCGGCGCACCCAGCTCGAGGCGGAGTTCCGCGAGCACGGGCGGCTGGCGCTGCTGCCCGCCCCGCTGGAGCAGCAGGTCGGCTGAGCAGCCGCGGGGCCGGGTCAGCCCTGCTGGCCCGGCACCGCGAAGCCGGAGAAGAACAGCGTCGTCATCAGCTCGGCGAACTCCTCCACCGTGTGCCCGCGCCGGTTGGGCCAGTGGTTGGTGGCCCACAGGGTGTCGCGCACCGTGCGGTAGAAGACCTCGGCCGGGATGTCGGTGCGGAAGGTGCCGTCCGCGGCACCGGTCTCGATCGCGGTGAGCCAGTGGGCACGCACGCCGCGGGAGGCGGTGTCGATGGGCTCGAGCAGCCCGTTGTCGCGCAGGTACTGGCGGTCGTTCTGGTAGATCGCGGTGGGGTGCGGGTGCTCGTCGATCACCAGCAGCGTCTCCCGGATCAGCCCGCGGACGGTCTCCGCCGGCGAGCTGGTGCCCCGGTCCACGCGGTCGAAGCGCTCCAGGATGTCGTCCATGAACAGCCGCAGGATCTCGCTGGCGATGGCGTTCTTGGACTTGAAGTAGTGGTAGAGGCTGCCGGAGAACACCCCGGCGGTCTCGCCGATGTCGCGCACTGTCGTCGCGGCGATGCCTTTCTCCGCGAACAGCTCCGCGGAGGACGACAGGATCATCGCGCGTCGATCGGGTGTGGCGGCCACCGGTGTCTCCCACTGTCTGCGGCACCTCTGCTGAGGATGCCGGCCGTTGATGCTAGGGCAGGTCGCCCTCCTGGCGTGCTGGTGCCACCGGCTCAGACGCGCTGTTGCGCCGGCGGACGACTCCGGTGCTACTGTCTGATCAAGCGCTTGCTCAACTGGAAGGGTACGCCGTGCAGAGCCTGGAGAAGCAGCTCGAGCAGTTCCTCGGGGTGGAGGCGGAGCCACCCCGCGTCGCCCGCTACGAGGTCAACGCCCCGATGATCCGCAACTGGGTGGAGGCGCACGACGACCGCAACCCCGTCTACGTCGACGCCGAGGCCGCGCGCGCCACCGGGCGCCCGGACGTGGTGTGCCCACCGGCCATGGCCTCGACCTGGGTGATGTCGGGCTACCGCCGCTACCGCGACGTGCAGCGGATGCGCAGCGAGGGAGTGGTGGAGGACTTCGCCTACTCCCGCCTGCTGCAGCTGCTGGACGACGCGGGCTTCACCTCGGTGGTCGCCACCAACCTCGAGCAGGAGTACCTGCAGGAGATCCACCCCGGCGACCACGTCACCACGCACTTCACCATCGAGGCGATCTCGCCGGTGAAGAAGACCGGCCTGGGGGAGGGCTGCTTCATCACCCTGCTGAAGAAGTACGTCAACCAGCACGACGACCTTCTCGTGGAGGAGCGCTTCCGCCTGCTCCGCTTCAACCCCAGCACCCAGGAGGGCGCGGCATGAGCGCACCGACCGAGAACACGCCCGCCCGGTCCACCACGGTGCCGCACCTGGTGGTCACCCAGGACAACGAGTTCTTCTTCACCGCCGCAGCGCAGGGCCGCCTGGAGATCCAGCGCTGCACCAGCTGCGAGACGCTGCGCCACCCCCCGGCGCCGGCCTGCCCGCAGTGCCGCTCCTTCGACTGGGACACCGTGACCGCCAGCGGCCGCTGCACCCTGCACAGCTACACCGTCATCCACCACCCGCAGGACCCCGCGTTCGAGTACCCGCTCGCGGTGGGCCTGGTGGACCTGCCCGAGGGCACCCGGCTGGTCGCCGACATCGCCGGGGTGGACCACGCCGAGCTCAGGCCGGGCCTGGAGCTGGAGATCGGCTTCGCCGAGCACGCCCACGGAGCGGTCCTGCCCCAGCTGCGCAAGCCCGCCGGCGGTGCGGCATGAGTACCGCCACCACCGCCCGCTTTCCCGAGGCCGCGGTGGGCGACACCCTGCCGGTGCTCGAGCTGGACCTGGACCGCACCCTCATCGTCGCCGCGGCCATCGCCTCGCAGGACTTCGAGGACGTCCACCACGACCCGGGCAAGGCCCAGGACCGCGGCACCCCGGACATCTTCCTGTCCATCAACTCCACCAACGGCTTCCTGGACCGCTACGTCACCGACTGGTCGGGCCCGGCCTCCCGGATCGCCAGGATCTCCCTGCGCCTGGGCGTGCCCAGCTTCCCCGGCGACACCCTGCGCCTGACCGGCGAGGTGACCGCGGTGGACGGCGACGCCGTCACCCTCGCCCTCCGCGGGGAGACCAGCCGCGGAGTCCACGTCACCGCCACCGCCACCGTGGTCCCCACCGCCACCGCAGGAGGAGCAGCATGAGCAGCCGAGGTTTTTCCCGGGACGCCGCGATCGTCGGCATCGGCGCCACCGAGTTCTCCAAGAACAGCGGCCGCTCCGAGTGGCAGCTGGCCTGCGAGAGCACGCTGGCCGCGCTCGCCGACGCCCAGATCGGGGTGGAGGAGGTGGACGGCTTCGCGCTGTTCACCATGGAGACCAACCCGGAGATCGCGGTGGCCCGCGCGCTCGGCATCCCCGAGCTGACGTTCTTCAGCCGCATCCCGCACGGCGGCGGTGGCGCGTGCGCCCCGGTGCAGCAGGCGGCGCTGGCGGTCTCCTCCGGCGTGGCCGACGTGGTGGTGGTCTACCGCGCGTTCAACGAGCGCTCCGGCCACCGCTTCGGCGCCGGCCCGCCGCCGTTCGCCTACAACGCCAACACCGACCAGGAGTACCGCAACTGGATCAACCCCTACGGGCTGCTCACCCCGGCCCAGCAGGAGGCGTTCCTGGCGCGCACCTACATGGAGCGCTACGGCGCCACCAGCGAGGACTTCGGGCGGGTGTCGGTGCTCTCGCGCAAGCACGCCGCCAACAACCCCAAGGCGTGGTTCCACAACCGTCCGATCACCCTCGCCGACCACCAGGCCTCGCGGATGATCGCCGACCCGCTGCGGATGCTCGACTGCTGCCAGGAGAGCGACGGCGGCCAGGCCCTGGTCATCGTCAGCGCCGAGCGCGCCCGCGACCTGCCGCACCCGCCGGCGCTCATCGCCGGGGCCGCGCAGGGGGTGGGGCCGCAGCAGATCTCCATGAGCAGCTACTACCGCGACGACATCGACCGGATGCCCGAGGTGGAGCTGGTGGCCCGGCAGCTGTGGCAGCAGTCCGGCGGCGGCCCGGAGAGCATCGACGCCGCGATCCTCTACGACGCGTTCACCCCGATGGTGCTGCTGCAGCTGGAGGAGTACGGCTTCTGCGGGCGCGGCGAGGCCAAGGACTTCCTCCGCGAGGGCCACGCCGACCTCGATGGACGCCTGCCCATCAACACCCACGGCGGACAGCTGGGCGAGGGCTACATCCACGGCGTCAACGGCATCGCCGAGGGCGTGCGGCTGATCCGCGGCACCTCCACCAACCAGCCGTCGAAGTCCCTCGACAACGTCCTGGTCACCGGCGGCTCGCCGGTGCCGCACAGCGCCATCGTGCTCTCCGCCGACCGCTGAGGCTCGCGCCGCACCCCTGACCCTGAAGGAGCACCACCATGACCGAGCGCATCACCTACGCCCGCGCCACCCACGGAGAGGAGGAGATCCAGGCGGTCGTGGACGTGCTGCGCAGCGGCCACCAGGGGCTGCGCATCGGCAAGAACGTGCACGAGATGGAGACCCGCGTCGCCGAGCTCAGCGGCAAGGCGTACGGGGTGATGTGCAACTCCGGGTCCTCGGGGCTGTACCTGGCCATCGAGCTGCTGGACCTGCCCGCCGGCAGCGAGGTCATCACCTCGCCGCTGACCTTCTCCACCGACGTGGCCCCCATCGTGCGGGCCGGGCTGGTCCCGGTGTTCGTCGACGTCGAGCCCAACACCTTCAACGTCGACGTGGCCAAGATCGAGGCGATGGTCAGCGACAAGACGCGGGCCATCCTCATCCCGAACCTGGCCGGCAACTGCCCCGACTGGGACGCCATCCGCGCGGTCGCCGACCGGCACGGGCTCAAGGTCATCGAGGACACCTGCGACGCGCTGGGCCCACGCCTGCACGGCACCCCCACCGGGGCCCGCGCCGACATCAGCGTGACCAGCTTCTCGATGGCCCACATCATCACCTGCGCCGGCACCGGCGGCATGGTGATGGTGGACGACGTGGCGCTGCGCGACCGCGCGCTGCTGCTGCGCCGCTGGGGCCGGCGCTCCGAGCCCAACCTCTTCGGCAGCACCGGCAACGGCCGGGTGTTCCGCGAGGAGCTGGACGGGGTGGACTACGACAACGACTTCATCTTCGACGAGCTGTCCTGGAACTTCGAGCCCTCCGAGCTGGGTGCGGCCTACGGCGTGGTCCAGCTGGACAAGCTGCCGGCCAACTACCGGCGTCGTCAGCAGACCTTCGCGGCCTACACCGCGGCCTACGGCGCCCACCCGGAGCTGTTCACCACCCCGGTGCAGACACCGGGCCTGGACACCGCCTGGCTGTGCTATCCGGTGATGATCAACGCCGACGCGCCCTTCACCCGCAGCGACCTGCAGGAGGCCATCGAGGGCGACGGCATCGACACCCGCACGGTGTGGAGCGGCAACATCACCCGCCACCCGATGATGGCTGGCATCGACTTCCGCCAGCCGGAGGAGGGCCTGCCGGAGGCCGACGCGGTGTTCGCCCGCGGGATGACGCTGGGCATGAGCCACGGCCTCACCGACGCCGAGGTGGAGCGCATCGCCGAGAGCATCCACCGCTTCGCCGCGAAGTGGCAGTAGCCGCGCGCCGGACGACCTGACCACTTCCCCCACCACTCGCAGGAGCCACCCCGATGCACCTGGACCTGTCCGCCGAGTCGAAGCAGCTGCGCCGCGAGCTGCGCGACTACTTCGCCGCCACCATCAACGACGAGGACCGCCGCGCGCTGGTCCACCAGACCGAGGGCGGGCCGGTCTTCACCCGGATCCTGCGCCAGATGGGCCGGGACGGGTGGCTGGGGCTGGGCTTTCCCGCCGAGTACGGCGGCCGGGGGGAGGACCCGGAGGCCCTCTACGTCTTCTACGACGAGGTGATCCGGGCCAACGCCCCGCTGTCACTCGTCACCCTGAACACGGTGGCGCCGGCGCTGATGAAGCACGGCACCCAGCAGCAGAAGGACTTCTTCCTGCCGCCCATCCTCACCGGCGAGCTGATCTTCGCCATCGGCTACACCGAGCCGGGCGCGGGCACCGACCTGGCGTCGCTGCAGACCAAGGCCACCGTCGACGGCGACGAGCTGGTGATCAACGGCAACAAGATCTTCACCAGCGCCGGCGTCTTCGCGGGCTGGATCTGGCTGGCGGTGCGCACCGACCCGGACGCCCCGCGCCACCAGGGCATCTCGGTGGTGCTGGTGCCCACCAGCGCCCCGGGCTTCTCGGTCACCGAGATCCACACCGTGGGCGGCATCAGCACCGCCGCCACCTACTACGACAACGTCCGGGTGCCGCTGACCAACGTGGTCGGCGAGCTCAACGCCGGCTGGCAGCTGATCACCCACCAGCTCAACCACGAGCGGGTGGCGCTGGCCGCCCGCGGCGGGGTGGCCAACGAGCTGTTCGCCGAGGTGCTGGCCTGGGCCAAGGAGACGCACCCGGACGGCCGGCGGCCCTACGACCAGCCCTGGGTGCGCGCCAAGCTGGCCGAGGTCTACACGCTGCTCAGCGCGGCTGACCTGATGAACCTGCGGCTGGTGGCCGACGTGGCCGCCGGAACCCTGGGCGGTGGGGACTCCGCGGCCGCCAAGATCTTCGGCACCGAGGCCGTGGTCAACGCCTACGGGATGCTGCAGGAGGTGCTGGGCGCCGAGGGGCTGCTCCGCGCCGAGAGCCACGGCGCCGCCATCCAGGGCCGGGTGGAGGCACTGGCCCGACGGGCGCAGAACAACACCTTCGGCGGTGGCACCAACGAGGTGATGCGCGAGATCGTGGCCGCCAAGTGCCTGGGCATGGCCCTGGCCGCCCGGCGCCGCGAGGACCCGAAGCAGCCCAGCACGAGTGGAAAGAGCTGACATGGAGTTCGAGCTTGACGACGACCTGGCCTCCGTGCGCGAGCTGGCCGGGCAGATCTTCACCGACCTCGGCGAGGTGGACCGGCTCCGCGCCGCCGAGCGCGACGGCAGCGGTTTCGACGAGAAGCTGTGGCGGGTGCTCAGCGAGGCCGGCCTGGTGGGCATCGCGGTGGGCGAGGTGCACGGCGGCGCCGGGCTGGGCACGCTGGGGATGATCACCCTGCTGGAGCAGCAGGGCCGCCGGGTGGCGCCCGTGCCGCTGTGGGCGGTGCTGAGCATGGCCGTGCTGCCGCTGGCCGAGCACGGCTCACCCGAGCAGCAGCAGCGCTGGCTGCCCTCGCTGCTGGACGGCTCCACCCTGGTCACCGGCGCCTTCGACGTGCCGGCCGGGGTGGCGGCGGTGCTGCGGGCCGAGCTGGCGGGGCAGGGCTGGACCCTGCACGGGGAGGTGCCGGTGGTCCCCGCCGCGCAGCGCGCCGCCGCGGTGCTCGCTCCGGTGCTGCTGCCCTCCGGCGAGGTGATGGTGGTGGTGGTGCCCACCGACCGCGCCGGCGTCACGGTCACCCCGGTGCACGTCACCAACCACGAGAGCGCGGCGGCGCTGAGCCTGTCCGGGGTGGCGGTGGGCCAGGAGGATGTGCTGCCCGGCGACGGCGCGGAGATCACCGCCTGGGTGCGCCGACGGGCCCAGCTGGCGCTCGCGGCGCTGCAGCTGGGCGTGTGCGAGGAGGCGCTGGCGATGACCGCCAGGTACACCTCCGAGCGGGTGCAGTTCGGTCGGCCGCTGTCCACCAACCAGGCCGTGGCGGTGCGCGCGGCGGACGCCTACCTGGACACCGAGAGCATCCGGCTGACCACCCAGAAGGCGGCCTGGCTGATGGATGCCGGGCAGGAGGACGAGGCGCGGGCGGCCACCCTGGTGGCCAAGTGGTGGGCGGCCAAGGGTGGGCTCCGCGCGGTGCACGCCACCCAGCACCTGCACGGCGGCATGGGCGCGGACATCGACTACCCGATCCACCGCTACTTCCTGTGGGGCCGCCAGATCGCCTTCACCCTGGGCAGCGCGGCCGCGGTGGAGGCAGAGCTGGCCGAGGTGCTCGAGCACGGCGGCGCGATCGGCTCCCCAGCCTGAGCCCGGCGTCCCCCTTCGGGCCTTCAGCTTCGAGGCGTTCAGGGCCCGCAACGCCCTTTTCGGGGGCCGTTGCCGGCGATGCGGGCCCTGAACGCCGGGGGGAGCGGGGGAGTCAGGCCCAGGTGAGGGTGTCGGCCTGCTCCAGGCGGGGCAGCCGGTCGAACCAGGCGTTCTCCGCGGCGGGGTGGCCGATGTTCACCACCAGCTGCGAGCGCCAGCGGCCGTCGGCGAAGAACTCCGCGTCGATGCCGGCGTGGTCGAAGCCGGCCATCGGGCCTGCGGCCAGGCCGGCCGCGCGCACGGCCAGGATGAAGTAGCCGGCCTGCAGCGCGGCGTTGAACGTGCCCATGCCGGTGCGCATGGCCTCGTCCGCCTCGAAGGCGTCGCGCATCCCCGGGTTGATCGGGAAGACGGTGGGCAGGTGGTCGTGGAAGCGGCTGTCCACGGCGAGCACGGCGACCGCGGGGGCGGAGGCGGTCTTGGCCTGGTTGCCCTCGGCCATGTGCGGCAGCAGCCGCGCCTTGCCTTCGTCGGTGCGCACGTAGAGCACCCGCATCGGCTGGGTGTTGGCGGCGGTGGGCGCCCACTTGGCCAGGTCCCAGATGCCGGCGAGCTCGTCGTCGGTCACGGGGGTGTCGGTGAAGGCGTTGGCGGTGCGCGCCTCGGTGAACAGGATCTGACGGCTGAGCTCGTCGATCGCGGTACCGGCGGTGGAGCTCGTCGTGGAGGTCACGTGGGTGCTACCTACTTCCTATTGGCTTCGAAAAAACAAGCAACAAGAGAGACGCTAGCACCTGCCTATGATGGTGTGGTGAGTCCAGCCGAGAGTGCCCCCCTGCACGAGCCGCGCGTCTGTGACGCCGCGCTCGCGCGGGCGTTCGGGTTTCTGGGCAAGCGCTGGAACGGCGTCATCCTCGCCACCCTGCTGGCCGGGCCGGCCGGCTTCGCCGTGCTGCGCCGCGGGGTCGGGGGCATCAGCGACTCGGTGCTCTCCGAGCGGCTCAGCGAGCTGAGCAAGGCGGGGCTAGTGCAGCGCACCGTCGCGGAGGGCCCGCCGGTGGCGGTGGAGTACAGCCTCACCCCCGCCGGTCAGGCGCTGCTGCCGGCGCTGAGCGAGCTCACCGCCTGGGCCAGGGACAACCTGCCCGAGGGTGGCTGCCCCAACAGCTGACCACGCTGCGGCTCAGCCCTGCTGCAGCTCAGCCCTGCGGAGCGCAGGTGCTCGGCGCCGGGCCGGTGCTGCCGGTGGCCGCAGCCACGAAGCGCTCGTAGAGCCAGCGCTGGGCGTCGGGCGCACCGAGCACGAACGGCAGCGCGTGGCCGATGCCGACCCCGGGGAACACCGCCGGCAGGGTGATCTCCTGCAGCTGCACCCTGGTGCCCGGCTGGGCGCACCAGTCCGCGGCGAGCTGGCGAACCTGCCCGATGGGGACCACGTCGTCGTTGGTGCCGCTCCAGAGGTAGACCGGGGCGTCCGGGGTGTGCCGACCCACCCGCAGGTCGGCCAGCGCCGAGGCGAAGGGCTCGGTGAACAGGAAGGAGGTGAACGGCTGACCGTCGACGGTGTACTGGCCGGACTGCTGGAAGCCGAACCGCAGGATGGTCTCGCCCAGGCACTGCGTGCGCACGGCCTGGACGAAGTCCTTCCCGCGCTGGTTCAGCCGAGCGTCGAAGGCGGCCGCCAGCTGGGGGTCGTTGGCGGCGAGGCTGTTGATCGCGTAGCCCAGCGCCCCGGAGAGGATGGTGCCGTCGCTGCCCATCGCCACCGGGACCACGTCGGCCGGGGGAGCCCCCACCGCGCTGCCCACCAGGTTCACCTGCGGGGCGTAGGTGGAGTGCAGCTCGGCTGCAGCCCCCGCCGCCTGCCCGCCCTGGGAGTAGCCGTAGATGCCGACCGGGCCGTCGGCGGGGACGTCGAGGCCAGGCACCTCGCGGCCCAGGTTCTGCGCAGCGGTGGCGGCGTCGAGCACGGCGTGCGCCTCCTCCACCGGGTTGAGGTAGCTGTGCACCCGGTCGGGGGTGCCCAGGCCGAGATAGTCGGTGACCACCACGTTGGCGCCCGCGGCCAGCAGCGAGGGCAGGGTGATCGCCTCGTACTCCAAGCCCTGGCCGAGCAGCACCGACGGCGCGCACTGGTCGCCCTGACCGATGGTGCCCACCGCGTAGCTGATCAGCGGGCGGTCGCCGCCGCCACGCCACGGGGCGGTGGCCTGCAGCACCGTTCCGGTGACAGCCACGGCCTCGCCGTTCGCGTCGGTGCTCTTGTACATGATCGTGGTGGCGGGCACGCCCAGGTAGGCCACCGTGGCGGGCCGGTGGCGGACGAGGTCGCCGTTGGTCGCGGGCAGCTCCGCGGGTGGCGTGTAGAACGCAGCGCCGCCCAGGGCAGCGTCTCCGGGAGCGGCGGCGCCGGGAGCAGCGGCGCCGGCGGGCGCGGTGGCCAGCACCGTCAGCCCCACTGCGGCCAGGGCGATGACGGGGATGGTCCGCAACCGGTGCCGAGCGAGCATGGGTCCTCACCTCTCCTTGCGGGACAGGTGCGCGACGACTGCCGCGGCAGCGGGCTGCCCGGGCTCACCGTGACACAGCAAGTGGCCTGAGTCACGCACCACGGCGCCGCCGCGCTCGGTGGCCGGTGACCTGCCCTTGTCCTGCTCACCTCGACGTGGCTGGATGGACGGTGGCGGGGCCAGCGAGGCCCTTGGCGGTGGCCGGAGGTGCGCATGAGCCTGGTGAGTGGACCGATCTTCCAGATCTGCTGGGTGGTGGAGGACCTCGAGGCCGCCGAGCAGTGGTTCACGGACACGCTCGGGGTGCCGCACTGGATGCGGGTGCCCAACGTGGTGTTCGGGCCCGAGCACGCCACGTACCGCGGGGAGCCCGCCGACTTCGTCATCGACGTGGCGCTGGGCTACTTCGGGGAGCAGCAGGTGGAGCTCATCCGGCCGGTGTCCGGGCCCAGCCTCTACACCGAGCACCTGCAGACCAGCGGCCCCGGGCTGCACCACGTGGCCTGGGTGCCCGAGGACTTCGACGCGGCGCTGGAGCAGGCCCGTGCCCAGGGGCTGACGGTCACCCAGTCGGGCACCTTCCCCGGTACCGGCATGGAGTTCGCCTACCTCGACGGCACCGCGGGCGGCGCCCCGCACGTCGAGCTGCTGCGCCTGTCCCCGGACATGGTGGCGCTGTTCGACTCCGTGCGGCACCCGGGCTGAGGCGGCACGCGGCTGAGCAGTCGGCGTGGTCCGATGTGTCCGATTTATCAGTACTGCCCGTGAGCAGGGCAGCATCCACCGGTAAGATGTGGATAAACCTCCCGCCCGTGCTGCCGGACCGTGTGCGTCCGGCTGTGTGACCCACTGACGGAGCTCCCCCTGCTCTTACTGCTGATCATCCATGCCGCCGCGGCGCTGCTCGCGCCTGCGCTCGTGCGCTGGATGGGTCGCAGGGCGTTCCTGGTCCTGGCCGCTGTTCCCGCCGCCGGCCTGGTGTGGTCGGTGCGCACCATGGGCACCGTCCAGGAGATCTACCACCAGTGGATACCTGGCCTGGACCTCAACTTCGTCCTCCGGCTGGACCCGCTCGCCTCGATCCTCTGCGTGCTGGTCACCGGGGTCGGTGCGCTGGTGCTGCTGTACTGCTCCCGCTACTTCGACGACGACGAGCCGCGCCTCGGGCTGTTCGCCGGTCTGATGGTGGCCTTCGCCGGGGCCATGTACGGCCTGGTCCTGAGCGACAACATGCTCCTGCTCTACATGTTCTGGGAGCTCACCACCGTCCTGTCCTTCCTGCTGGTGGGTCACTACGCCAGCAAGGCCCGCAGCCGTCGGGCCGCCACGCAGGCGCTGCTGGTCACCACCGGTGGTGGCCTGGCGATGCTGGTGGGCATCGTGATCCTGGGCCGGCTCACCGGCAGCTACCTGCTCTCCGACGTGGTGGCCGCCGGCCCCGGGCTGATCACCTCGCACAGCTGGCTCACCGGTGTGGGCATCGTGCTGGTGCTCGTCGGTGCGCTGAGCAAGTCGGCCATCGTCCCCCTGCACTTCTGGCTGCCCGGCGCGATGGCCGCTCCCACCCCGGTGAGCGCCTACCTGCACGCCGCGGCCATGGTGAAGGCCGGCATCTACCTGGTGGCGCGGCTGGCACCGGGCTTCGCCGACGCCGCCGCGTGGCGGCCCCTGGTGATCACCCTCGGCCTGGCCGCCATGCTCATCGCCGGGTGGCGGTCGCTGCGGGAGAACGACCTCAAGCTGGTGCTGGCCTTCGGCACCGTCAGCCAGCTCGGCTTCCTCACCGTGCTGGTGGGTGCGGGCACCCGGGACATGGCGCTGGCGGGGATGGCCATGCTGGTGGCCCACGCCCTGTTCAAGGCCACCCTGTTCCTCGTCGTCGGCATCATCGACCACTCCACCGGCACCCGGGACCTGCGCAAGCTCAGCGGGCTGGGCCGAAAGCAGCCGCTGCTGGCGGTGGTCGCCATCGCTGCGGCCGCGAGCATGGCCGGCGTCCCGCCCTTCATCGGCTTCGTGGGCAAGGAGGCGGCCTTCGACGCGCTGCTGCACTCTGGCCTGCCGGCCACCTGGGGCCTGAGCGCCGGGACGGCCTCCACCCTCACCCTGGTGGGCCTGGTCGCCGGCTCGGCGCTGACGGTGGCCTACAGCCTGCGCTTCGTCTGGGGTGCGTTCGGCGCCAAGGGTGAGGCGGAGCCCAGCGCCAAGGTGCGCAAGCTGCACGCCCCCAGCCCGCTGTTCCTGGTGGCACCCGCCGTGCTCACCGTGGCCGGTCTGCTGGACGGGCTGTTCGCGCCCCTCATCAGCGACATCTTCGCCGACTACGCCGACACCCTGCCCGGCTCCCAGTCCTACCACCTGGCCCTGTGGCACGGCCTCGGCCCGGCGCTGGCGCTCACCGGGGTGGCCTTCCTCGGGGGTGGTCTGCTGTTCGTGGCGCGGGAGCAGGTGGTGCGCCTGCAGTGGGCCAGCCCGCCGCTGGGCAACGCCGACCGGATCTACGACGGCGTGCTGCGCCAGGCCGACGTGCTGTCCCAGAAGCTCACCGGCACCACGCAGCGCGGCTCGCTGCCGCTGAACCTCACCACCATCCTGCTGGTGCTGCTGGTGCTGCCCTCGGTGTTCCTGGCCATCGGCACCGACACCGGTCTCCGGCTGAAGCTGTGGGACGCGCCGCTGCAGGTGGTGATCGGGCTGCTGGCGGTGGTGGCCGCGCTGGCGGCCACCCAGGTGCGCAACCGCCTCGCCGGGGTGCTGCTGGTCGGCGTCACCGGCTACGCCAGCGGCGTCATCTTTGCCCTGCACGGTGCCCCGGACCTCGCCCTCACCCAGTTCCTGGTGGAGACGCTGCTGCTGGTGACCTTCGTGCTCGTGCTGCGCAAGCTGCCGCCGGAGATGCTGGACAGCAACTCCATCGGCCGCCGGGGCCCGCGTGCCGCGCTGTCGATCGCGGTGGGCACCCTGCTCACCGTGCTGGGGGCGTACGCGCTCAACGCCCGCAGCACGCTGCCGATCGCGCTGCAGCTGCCCGACCTGTCGTACCTGGAGGCGGGCGGGCGCAACGTGGTCAACGTGCTGCTGGTGGACATCCGCGCCTGGGACACCATCGGCGAGATCTCGGTGCTGCTGGTGGCGGCCACCGGCGTGGCCAGCCTGGTGTTCGGCCACCGCCGAGTGGGCACCGCGCCGCGGGTGTCGGACGTCGACGACGGCGGCGGCGGCTCGCTGCCGCCCCCGGAGAACCAGCCCACCGCGAGCTCCGCGCAGGAGCCCGGCTTCCCGGAGAGCTCACCGCGGTCGCAGGAGGGCACCACCTGGCTGCGCGGCGGCGACGTGATCGACCCGCGCTACCGCTCGCTGATGCTGGAGATCACCGCCCGGCTGGTGTTCCCCACGATCATGGTGCTGTCGGTGTACTTCCTCTTCGCCGGCCACAACGCCCCCGGTGGCGGCTTTGCCGGTGGCCTGGTCGCGGGGCTGGCGCTGGCCGTGCGCTACCTCGCCGGCGGTCGCTACGAGCTGGGCGAGACGCTGCCGGTGGACGCCGGGCTCATCCTCGGCCTGGGTCTGCTGATCTCCGGCATCACCGCCGGAGCCTCGGTGCTCCTGGGCGCCCCGGTGCTGTCCTCGGCCATCATCGAGGTGACGCTGCCGGTGCTGGGCCACGTCAAGCTGGTCACCGCGCTGTTCTTCGACATCGGCGTCTACCTCATCGTCATCGGGCTGGTGCTGGACGTGCTCCGCAGCCTCGGCGCCGGCCTGGACCTGCAGGAGGAGTCCGACGAGGAGGTCCGCGACGCGGACAACCGTGAGTCGCTGGAGGCGGCCAACGCAGGGGACTGGACCGGCAGCGACCCCACGGCTCACACACAGCGAAAGGAGTGGAACCGATGACCGCGAACCTGGGGATGCTCGTCGTCATCGGGGTGCTCTACTCCTGCGGGATCTACCTGCTCATCGAGCGCAGCGTCACCCGGCTGCTGCTGGGGGTGCTGCTGATCGGCAACGCCACCAACCTGCTGCTGCTCACCTCGGGCGGACCCTCCGGGAGCGCGCCGATCGTGGGCCGCGGTGACGGCGGCCCGATGGCCGACCCGCTGGCCCAGGGCATGATCCTCACCTCGATCGTCATCACCATGGGGCTCGCCGCGTTCGTGCTGGCGCTGACCTACCGCGCGTTCCGGCTCAACCGGCAGGACCTGGTGGAGAACGACCCCGAGTCGGCGAAGATCTCCCGACGCAGCCTGGCCGAGGCTCCCGACCGGGACCGCTCCGACGACCCCGTCACCGGTGAGCCCGCCCCCGAGGTGGACGAGTCGGAGTTCGACCCGTCGGAGTTCGACGTCGAGGACCCCGAACCGGTGGGCGCCGACGGCGTGCCCGGGCCGGGCGGCCGCACCCGGGGGGAGCCGCAGTGATCGCCACCCTCGCTCCGCTGCCGGTGCTGCTGTCGCTGCTCGGTGCTGCCGCCACCATGGTCATGGGCCGCCGGCCCCGCGCGCAGCGGCTGATCAGCATCGTCGTGCTCACCGCCGTGCTCGCGGTGGCGGTGGCCCTGCTGGTGCTCGTCGACCGCGACGGCATGGCCGCGGTGCAGGTGGGCGGCTGGGCCGCTCCGGTGGGCATCACCCTGGTGGTGGACCGGCTCTCCGCGCTGATGCTGGTGGTCTCGGCGGTGGTGCTGCTGGCCGTCCTGCTGTTCGCGGTGGGCCAGGGTGTCAGCGACGGTGACGAGCAACGTCCGGTGTCGATCTTCCAGCCCACCTACCTGGCGCTGTCGGCGGGCGTGAGCAACGCCTTCCTGGCTGGCGACCTGTTCAACCTCTACGTGGGCTTCGAGGTGCTGCTGGCGGCCAGCTACGTGCTGCTGACGGTGGGCGGCTCGGCGGAGCAGATCCGCGCAGGGGTGTCCTACGTGGCGGTGAACCTGCTGTCGTCGCTGGTGTTCCTCTCCGGCATCGGCTTCGTCTACGCCTCCACCGGCACGCTGAACATGGCCCAGATCGCCCAGCGGATGCCCGACGTGCCGGAGGGAACCCGCAACGCCATCTTCGCGGTGCTGCTGGTGGCGTTCTGCCTCAAGGCCGCGGTGTTCCCCATGTCGGCGTGGCTGCCCAACAGCTACCCGACCGCACCGGCACCGGTCACCGCGGTGTTCGCCGGCCTGCTCACCAAGGTGGGTGTCTACGCCATCATCCGCACCCAGACGCTGCTGTTCCCGGGTGGGGCGATGGACCGGGTGCTGATGGTGGCCGGGCTGCTCACCATGCTGGTGGGCATCCTGGGCGCGCTGGCCCAGAACGACATCAAGCGGCTGCTGAGCTTCACCCTGGTCAGCCACATCGGCTACATGGTGTTCGGCATCGCGCTGTCCTCGCAGGCGGGCCTGTCCGGCGCCATCTACTACGTGGTGCACCACATCGTCGTGCAGACCTCGCTGTTCCTGGTGGCCGGCCTGGTGGAGCGCCAAGGTGGCTCCACGTCGCTGCGACGCCTCGGCGGCCTGGCCGTGGCCAGCCCCCTGCTGGCGGTGCTCTACTTCATCCCGGCGATGAACCTGGGTGGCATCCCCCCGTTCTCCGGCTTCATCGGCAAGACCTCGCTGCTGCAGGCCGGGGTCGCCGACGGCAGCGTGCTCGCCTGGGCGCTGGTGGTGGGCAGCGTGCTCACCAGCCTGCTCACCCTCTACGCCGTCGCCCGGGTGTGGACCAAGGCGTTCTGGCGGCCCCGCGAGGATGCTCCCGAGGGGGAGCTGGCCGAGACCGGCCCGCTGGCCAAGGTCCCCGCCGCCTCGGACACCGCGGTGGCCGAGAAGGTCGGGCCCATGCCCGCCAGCATGCTGGTGCCCACCATCGGCATCATCGGGGTGAGCATGCTGCTCACCGTGCTCGCCGGCCCACTGGTGGGCATCACCGACCGCGCCGCCACCGACCTGCGCCAGCCGGCGCACTACGTCGAGACGGTGCTGGGGCCGGGTGCGGGCCGATGAAGATCCTGCGCCGCAACTCCCTGCACGGCGCCGCCGTGGTCGCCTGGCTCGCCTCCGTCTGGGTGCTGCTGTGGGGCAACATCTCCGCCGCGAACATCCTGGGCGGCATCGTCGTGGCCATCGTCATCCGCACCCTGCTGCCGCTGCCCCCGGTGCCGGTGGAGAGCCGGGTGCACCTGTGGGCGCTGGTCAAGCTGGTCGCCCACGTGGTGTGGGACCTGGTGGTCTCCAGCACCCAGGTGGCGCTGCTGGCCATCCGCCCCGGACCACCGCCGCGCAGCGCCGTGGTGCGCACGCACATGCGGGTGGAGTCCGAGCTGGTGCTGGCCCTCACCGTCACCACCCTCACCCTGGTGCCGGGATCGATCGTGATGGAGATCGACCGCACCAACCGGGTGATCTACTCGCACGTCCTCGACGTCCGCTCGGAGAAGGACATCCGGCGCTTCAAGGAGCAGGTCCGACGCCTGGAGGACCGGTTCATCGCGGCGTTCGAGTCCCCGGACGAGCCGAGCGCGGTGTCCCCGAGCGGGGGAGGTGTGCGATGACCGTGCTCGCCGTCGTGCTCGCCGTGATCTTCACCCTGGCCGGTGCGTTCACCGTGGTCCGCATCGTGCGTGGCCCCACCACGCTGGACCGGGTGGTGGCGGTGGACGTGCTGGTGGCCGTCATCCTGTGCGCGCTGGGCGCGCAGGCCGCGGTCACCAAGGACTCCTCCACGGTGCCCGCCATCGTGGCGCTGTCGCTGCTGAGCTTCGTCGGCAGCGTGAGCGTCGCCCGCTTCCGAGTGAGGGACGACCAGTGAGCACCTTTCTCGACGTGATCTCCGGCATCGCCCTGCTCGGCGGTGCGCTGCTGGCCCTGACCGCCTCGATCGCCCTGGTGCGCTTCCCCGACACCATGTCGCGCATGCACGCCGGCGCCAAGCCGCAGGTGCTCGGCCTGCTGCTGGTGCTGGCCGGCGCCACCATCCGGCTGCGCGGCAACGTCGACGTGGGGATGCTGGTGCTGGCCGGGATGTTCCAGCTGATCACCGCCTCGGTGGTCGCGCACCGGCTCAGTCGCGCGGCCTACCGGGAGCGGGACCGCTGCGTGCGCGCCGACCTGCTGGTGGCCGACGAGCTGGCCGAGGACGAGGGCACCGGCGAGGCGATGTGCGAGTGCGAGGTGCCGCCGCCGGTGGCTCAGCCCCGCCCGGAGCCGGCCGTGCGCGAGGAGCCCGTGCACGCCCAGTCCCCCAACGGAGCGGGCCGGGGCTAGCCGGGCTACAGGGTGCTGACCTCCTGCTGGTGCAGGGACCGCGGCTCCACCCCGGCGCGGTTGAGGGCGGCCACCACCTCCGGCAGCCGCGACTGGTCCACCAGCACCTCCACCCGCAGCCGGTCGTGGAAGCTGGACTGCTGCAGGCTCCCGCGGAACATCGCCGAGCGCAGCTCACCGGTGTACACCGCGGCGCTGGTGAGCTCCAGCGACTGGGCGCCGGCCGCCAGCAGGGCGTCGCGCAGCTCGTCGACCTGCTCGCTGCGCACCGTGGCCGTCACCAGGCGCAGGGCCCCGTGCCCGTCGCCGCCGGCGTCGGCCGGGGTGAGGCGGTGACCGTTGGTGCGGGCCGGCACCGCCGACTCGGTGAGCCGGCTGGTGACGTCGCCCAGCGCGTAGCCGGTGGCGCCCTGCTGCACCTCGTCCAGGTGGTCCTGCTCGTCCAGGGGCTCGCGCAGGCCGATGGTCAGCTGCACCGCCATGGCGATGATCCAGCTGACCACCAGCGAGAAGACCACCACGCTGACCAGGGCCACCACCTGGTGCCACAGCAGGCTGCCGCCACCGCCGTAGAACACCCCGTCGGCGCCGACCGGGTTGATGTCGCTGCTGCCGAAGAACCCCAGCAGCAAGGTGCCCAGCACGCCGCCGAGGAAGTGCACGGCGATGACGTCGAGCGCGTCGTCGTAGCGCAGCAGGAACTTCAGCCGCACCGCCAGGTTGCACAGCAGGCCGGCGATGAGCCCGATGGCGACGGCGCCGCCCGTGCTGACGAAGCCCGCGCACGGGGTGATGGTGGCCAGCCCGGCGATCGCGCCGGAGACGGCGCCCACCAGGGTGGAGTGGCCGCTGGTGAGCTGCTCCACCAGCAGCCAGGTGAGCATGGCGGCGGAGGCGGCGATGTGGGTGTTCATCATGGCCTGCGCGGCTACTGCGTCGGCCTGCAGGCCGTCACCGGCGTTGAAGCCGAACCAGCCGAACCACAGGATCCCGGCGCCGACCAGCATGAGCGGCAGGTTGTTGGGGGAGGAGGCGGTGCTGGACCACCCCTTGCGCCGGCCGACCACCAGCAGCACCGCGATCGCGGCTGCGCCCGCCGAGGCGTGCACCACCATCCCGCCGGCCCAGTCCTGGGCGCCCAGGTCGGCCAACCAGCCCTGTGGAGCCCACAGCCACCGCGCCACGAGCGGGTACACGACGATGGACCAGATCACCAGGAAGCACACCCAGCCGAAGAACTTGAGCCGCCCGGCCACCGCGCCGGTGAGCAGCGCCGGGGTGATCACCGCGAACATCATCTGGAACGCCACGAAGGCCAGCGCCGGAATGGTGACCGCTCCGGCGACGGTGTGGAACTGCGGGGCGTCCACCTCCAGCAGCGAGAAGGCGTCGACGTTGCCGATGACGGAGTTGCCCTCGTTGGAGAACGCCAGGGTGTAGCCGACGATCACCCAGGTCAGGGAGATGACGCAGAGCGGAATGATGTTCTGCATGATCATGGTGAGCACGTTGTTGACGCGCACCATCCCGCCGTAGAACAGCGCCAGGCCCGGCGTCATGAACATGACGAGCGCCGCGCAGACGAGCACCCACGCGGTGTCGCCGGCGTTCATCGCCAGGTCCCGAGGTCGAGTGCCGGTGACGGGCTGCAGCTTCGGTACATGGCGACCACCAGTTTCGTGTCTGGTTCACGGGAGCTGTCGCCGAGCGCTCCCCGCCTCGGCGCTGCACGGGCCTCATTAGTCTACCGGCAGAAAAATTGCAACCAAAGTGTGGGAATTCACCACAAACGGGCGGGCGGACGGGGTTCCGGTTCAGCGGCGGCGCACCCGGTTCTGGGCCCAGGTGATGCGCAGCCCAGGAACCGCCTGCGGCGGCACGCCGGGCAGGCTGAACACGGAGCCGTCGCGCAGCTCGATGCGGGCCTGCTCGTCGCCAGGACGGGGGTCGAGCACCCAGCGGACCTCCCACCACGGCACGAAGATGCGCCGCATCACCAGGCGCAGCCCGTCCGGGGTGACCACCGTCAGCGGGACCAGCCAGATGGCCGCGATGCCCAGCGCGGCCAGCGGCACCAGCACCACCCAGGCGATGCTGTGCGAGGCGATGGTGAACATGACCAGCCAGGCCATCGTCATGCCGAACAGCATGGTCAGCCAGGTGCGTGCGTAGCGCGCCCCGCGGAAGCGGCCCAGCGCGGGTCGTTGGTCGTCGTCGTCCCTGCGTGCCACTGATCGAGGATATCGCCGGGCCCCGAGCGCGCCGCGGGCCCCGGTTGTCCGGAAGGATGGGGCGCCTGGCCACCGGGCCGGAGCGCGACCGACACCGAGGAGCAGCACATGACGGGCTTTGCGGAGCAGCTGGGACTGCAGCCGGGCACCACCGAGGACGGTCGGGCGGAGCTGGACTTCACGGCGACCGAGGAGCACCTCAACCCCGCCGGAGCCGTGCACGGCGGGGTGCTCGCGACCCTGGTGGACACCGCGATGGGCCTGGCCGTGCGCAGCCGCACCGGCGAGGACGACTCCCCGGCGACCAGCCAGCTGACCATCACCTACCTGCGGCCGGCCAAGCCGGGGGAGCTGCGGGCGGTCGGCAAGATCCGCACCCAGGGCGAGCACCTGATGGTGTGCGAGGCGGAGGTGCTGCAGGGCGAGGAGTCGGTGGTGCACGCCCTGGCCACCTTCGCCCTGCTGCACCGCTGAGGCCCGACCCGTGTCCGGCCCCGGCGGCGGTGACCCCGCGACCGACGACGTCCACCCGATCTGCGTGACCTGCGGGGTGCAGTACGACCCGCTGCTCGTGGTGGACGGCCGCTGCGTCGTGTGCGAGGACGAGCGGCAGTACGTGGGCTGGGACGGCCAGCGCTGGACCACGCTGGCCGAGCTGGCCGAGCAGGGCCACCAGACGGTGCTCCGCCAGGAGGGCGCGCTGTGGGGCGTCGGCACCGAACCGTCCTTCGCCATCGGGCAGCGGGCCCTGCTGGTGCCCGGCGAGGGCGGGAACCTGCTGTGGGACTGCGTGTCCTACCTCGACGCGGAGACCGTGGCCGCGGTGGCCGAGCAGGGTGGCATCGCGGCGGTGGCCGTCTCGCACCCGCACTTCTACTCCTCGGCGATCGCTTGGAGCGAGGCCTTCGGTGGTGTGCCGGTGTACCTGCACGCCGCCGACGCAGAGTGGGTCTGCCGCGACGGCAACATCGTCTCGTGGACCGGCGACACCCTGGAGGTGCTGCCGGGTCGGACCCTGCTGCGGGCCGGGGTGCACTTCGCCGGCGGCACGGTGCTGCACTGGGACGGTGCCGACGCCGGCGGCGTCACCCTCGCCGAGCCCGCGCTGTGCACCGGCGACATCCTCACCGTGGTGATGGACCGGCGCTACGTCTCCTTCATGTACAGCTACCCCAACCACGTGCCCGAGTCGCCCGCGGTGATCGACCGGGCGCTGCGGCTGCTGGAGCCCTGGCCGTTCGACACCATCTACGGCGGCTGGTGGCGGCGGGTGGTCACCGGTGACGCCAAGCAGGCCGTGCAGCGCTCCGCCGAGCGGTACCTGGCCCGGCTGGAGCACGAGCCGGACTAGTGCCGGGGCGGACTAGAGGCGGGAGCGCCGGGTCCAGGCCAGCAGGTCCGCCAGCGGCCAGGTGTTCACCACCCGGTCGGGGTCGACGTCGCACTCCTCGGCCCGCGCACAGCCGTAGGCCTGCCAGTCCAGCTGGCCGGGGGCGTGGGCGTCGGTGTCCACGCTGAACAGGCAGCCCGCGGCCACCGCCTGGCGCAGCAGCCGACGCGGCGGGTCCAGGCGCTCGGGGCGGCTGTTGATCTCCACCGCCACGTCGTGCTCGGCGCAGGCGGCGAACACCGCCTCGGCGTCGAAGTCGCTCTCCGGGCGCACCCCCCGGTCGCCGGTGACCAGCCGGCCGGTGACGTGGCCGAGGACGTCGGTGTGCGGGTTGCGCACGGCGGCCAGCATCCGCGCGGTCATGGCGGCTCGGTCGGTGCGCAGCTTGGAGTGCACGGAGGCCACCACCACGTCCACCTCGCCCAGCAGCTCGTCGGTCTGGTCCAGCGTCCCGTCCACGTTGATGTCGCACTCGATGCCCGACAGCAGCCGGAACGGTGCCAGCTGCTCGTTGACGGTGGCCACCAGGGCGAGCTGCTCGCGCAGCCGCTCGGCGGTGAGGCCACGGGCGACGGTCAGCCGCGGGGAGTGGTCGGTCATGGCCAGGTACTCGTGGCCCAGCTCGACCGCCGTCGCCGCCATCTCCTCCACCGGGCTGCCGCCGTCGCTCCAGCTGCTGTGGCAGTGCAGGTCGCCGCGCAGCTGCGCCAGCAGCTTCTCCCCGCCCTCCACCAGGTGGCCGGCGGACTCCTCCAGCCGGACCAGGTAGTCGGGGGTGTGCCCGGTGTGCGCCTGGGTGATCACCGCGGCGGTCTTGGGGCCGATGCCGCCGAGGTCGGTGAGCGTCCCTGCCGCCACCCTCCGGTCCAGGTCGGTGGGGGAGAGCCGGGTGACGACGTCGGCGGCGTTGCGGAAGGCTTGCACCCGGTGGCTGGCCTCGCGGGCACGCTCGAGCAGGAAGGCGATCCGTCGCAGGGCCGTCACCGCGTTCATGGGGTGAGGCTAGCCAAGGTGGGCGTGGCTAGCCCAGAGGAAGATCAGCCGCTCGGCGCCAGGACCTTGGTGAGCACCTCGAGCTCCAGGTCGTCGCGCAGCGGCACGCCGAACCGCTCGTCGCCGTAGGGGAAGGGGCGCCGCTCGCCGGTGCGCCGGTAGCCGCGCCGCAGGTACCAGGCGATCAGCTCGGCACGCTGGGTGATCACCGTCAGCTCCATCGTGGAGCAGCCCAGCTCGGTGACGGCGCGGCGCTCGGCCTCGGCCAGCAGCAGCCGGCCCAGGCCCTCGCCCTGGTGCCCCGGGCGGATGCTGAACAGCCCGAAGTAGGCCTGTCCGGGAGTGCCCTGCCCGGGCGTGGGGCCGGTCAGCTCGCAGCAGCCCAGCAGGGCCCCGTCCGCCGCGCACAGCAGCAGCACCTGGGTACCCGGCCGGGCCAGCCGCTGGCGCACCTGCCCGGCGTCGGTGCGCTGGCCCCGCAGCAGGTCCGCCTCGGTGGTCCACCCGGACCGGCTCTCCTCGCCGCGGTAGGCCAGCTGCACCAGCGCCGCGACCGCCTCGGCATCGGTGTCCTGGGCGGTGCGGAAGGTCGGGGAATCGGTCACCACGGTGCTAGTCCTACGCCACCGGGATGTACCGGGCCCGTGCGGGTTCGCGGGCCGACCGGTGTGACCTGAGTCGCTATACATTGGAGAGGTGAGCGTCCGGCACCCGCACGACATCGTGGAGCACGAGCTGGCGGTGCTCTTCCGTCGGGCCCGCTCGTTCTCTGGCGAGCTCGCCCGCGAGGTGCACCCCGGCCTGGAACCGGCGGCCTACGCGCTGCTGCAGCGGGTGGAGGAGGTGGGCGAGGTCCGGCTCACCGACCTGGCCGCCTTCTACGGCGTGGGCAAGCCGACGCTGAGCCGTCAGGTGGGTCTGCTGCTGAAGCTGGGCCTGATCAAGCGGGTGGAGGACGCCGCCGACCGCCGCTCGGCCAAGCTGTCGATGACCGACGACGGACTGGTGCGGCTGGCGCACGCCCGCACCGCCCGTCGCCAGCGCTTCGCCCGGCTGCTGGACGACTGGTCGGCGGAGGACGTGAGCCGGTTCGGGGAGCTGCTGGTGCAGTTCAACCGCATTCAGGACTGAGGCCGACGAGGCTCTAGGGTGAGCGGGTGCGACTCCAGCAGGTCATGTCCCGGGCCCTCGCGCTGGTGCAGTCGCACTGGTGGCTGGCGCCGCTGGTCCTCCTCGTCTCCGGTGCCTCGCGCCTGGTGCTCAGCTTCGTCACCCGCACCGGGCTGAACATGGTGGACCTGCGCGTCTACAGCTTCGGCGCGCAGTCGCTGGAGCGCGGGGAGCTCTACACCTTCACGTTCTCGGAGATGACCCCCAACTTCCCGCTGCCCTTCACCTACCCACCGTTCGCGGCGCTGCTGTTCTTCCCGCTGCACTACGTGCCCATCACCGCCCTGGCCGTGCTGTGGCTGGTGGTCACCATGGTGGCGCTGTGGGGCGTGGTCCGCCTGAGCCTCACGCTGCTGCTGGGTGCGGAGCGCTCGGCCGAGCCCTTCTGGCGCAACGCCGCCATGCTGTGGGCCGCGGTGGGGATCTGGATGGAACCGGTGCGCACCACGCTGGACTACGGCCAGGTCAACGTCTTCCTGGTGCTGGGGGGCCTGGCCGCGGCCACCACCAGCCGGTGGTGGCTGGCCGGCGGCATCGTCGGCGTGCTGGCCGGGGTGAAGCTGACGCCGGCGATCACCGGCCTGTACTTCCTGGCCCAGCGCCGCTACCTGGCGGCAGTGTTCTCCGCCGTGGCCTTCGCCGCCACCATCGCCATCAGCTTCCTGGCCATCCCGGACGCCACCCGCACCTACTTCGGTGAGCTGCTGGGCAAGGCGGACCGGATCGGCCCGGTGGGCTCGGCCATCAACCAGTCGCTGCGTGGGGTGCTCAGCCGCTTCGCCGGCCACGACGTGGGCACCGGCCCGGTGTGGGTGGTGGCGGTGCTGCTGGCCGCGGCACTGTGCGTGTGTGCCTGGCGGGGCCTGGCCGCCGACGACCGGCTCGGCACCCTGGTGATCGTCCAGCTGTTCGGGCTGCTGGTCTCGCCCATCTCGTGGAGCCACCACTGGGTGTGGCTGGTGCCCGCCGTGCTGTGGCTGGCCCACGGCCCGCTGCGCCAGACCAGGCTGGCCTTCGTCGCGAGCCTGGTGTGGGTGGTGGTCATGCTGATCGGGGTGATCGCGCTGCTGCTGCTGCAGCAGCCCAGCATCTGGGAGTTCGAGCGGCCCCTGCTGGAGTCGATCTCCGGCGCGATCTACCCGGCCGGCACCGCCTTCATCCTGGTGCTCATGGGGTTGCAGCGGCGTCTGGTCAGGCCTCGGCCAGCAGTGCCGCAACCTGCTGTGCCAGCTCCACGTCCCGTTGCGTGACGCCACCTGCGCTGTGCGTCGTGCACGCGAAGGTCACGGTGCGCCAGCGGATGTCGATGTCCGGGTGGTGGTTGCGCTGTTCTGCGACCTCGCCCACCGCGGCCACCAGCGCCAGGACGGCGGGAAAGCTCGCCAGCTCGGTGGTCAGCTGCAGGCGGTCGTCGGTGAAGGCCCAGCCGGGCAGCTCGGGCAGCGCCGACTCGATCTCCGCCTGGGTCAGCAAGGTCGCCATGGTTGATGGTGGCACGGGCCGGCACTGCCGGCACGGACAGCCCGGACGGCGCCGGTGACCGCCGCACGCCTGGAGCGCGACGTGGCCGCGCCGCTGGCCACCACGGCCGGCGCCGTGCGCTCGGTGGTGGTGGCCGCCGCGCTGGGCGGACACGCCCGGGTGCAGGTACCGCGAGCACAGGGTCTCCTCGCCCCCGGGGACGTGGTGGCCGTGCGGCCCCGGCGCCTGCCGGTCACCCTCGGCCTGCGGGTGGCTGTCGCCGAGCTGCACCAGCTGCGGCTGAGCCGGCAGCGTGGCCCCCTGCCGTCCCTGGAGGTCACCGTCACGCTCGCGCCCACCACGGCGGGCACCCGCCTGGTGGCCCAGGTGCGGGGTCCGTCGGGTGGTCTGGTTCGCGGCTGGGTGCAGGCCGTGCTGGGGGAGTGGGTGGACCACGTGAGCGCCGCCGCCACCGCGATGGCCGCCGCCCGGGAGGTGGTGGCCGGTGCCGTGGTCGCCGACGGTCGGCTGCTGGTGGCCCAGCGGCGACGCCCGCCCGCGCTCGCCGGGAAGTGGGAGCTGGCCGGCGGAGGGGTGGAGCCGGGAGAGAGCCCGCAGCAGGCGCTGGTCCGCGAGCTCGACGAGGAGCTCGGCGTGGTGGTGGAGCCGGGCGAGCAGGTGGGCGCGGACGTGCTGCTGCCCGACGGTCGGGTGCTGCGCGCCTACCGCGCAGAGCTGGTCCGGGGCCCCGCCGAGGCCAGGGAGCACGCCGCGCTGCGGTGGGTGGGAGCCGGCGAGCTCAGCCGGTTGGACCTGGTGGTGAACGACCGGGGCTGGCGTGCTGAGCTGGCCCCGCTGCTGGTCGAGTGACCTGCAGTGCAGGAAAAGTTCGTGTGAGCGGGTAAGATGTTTGTCGCCGCAGTGGCTGAGTGGTGCGCGACGGACGAGAAGCACAAAAAGTCCGCGCATGCGCCCAGGTCGACGGCCACCCCGACCACGGATCGAGACCCTTCTCGGACCGTGGACTCTAGAGCTTTCAGGAGAACCTACCCAGTGACTAGTGCGCCCCGCACCGCCTTCCGCAACGTCGCCATCGTCGCCCACGTCGACCACGGCAAGACGACCCTCGTCGACGCCATGCTGCGTCAGTCGGGCGCTTTCGCTGAGCGGGCGGAGCTCGTCGACCGAGTCATGGACTCCGGTGACCTCGAGCGCGAGAAGGGCATCACCATCCTCGCGAAGAACACCGCGGTGCGTCGGCACACGCCCGACGGCGACGTGGTGATCAACGTCATCGACACCCCCGGCCACGCCGACTTCGGTGGCGAGGTGGAGCGCGGGCTGTCCATGGTCGACGCCGTGGTGCTGCTGGTCGACGCCAGCGAGGGCCCGCTGCCCCAGACGCGCTTCGTGCTGCGCAAGGCGCTGGCCGCCTCGCTGCCCGTCATCCTGGTGGTGAACAAGACCGACCGTCCCGACGCCCGCATCACCGAGGTGGTCGAGGAGGTCCACGACCTGCTGCTCGACCTGGCCTCGGACCTGGAGAACGAGGCGGCGCACGCCGCCGAGCTCGCCCTGGACCTGCCGGTCATCTACGCCTCCGCCCGCGCGGGCAAGGCCAGCATGACCCAGCCCGCCGACGGCGAGGTGCCCGACGCCGAGGGCCTGGACGCCCTGTTCGACCTGCTCATGGAGTACGTCCCGGCGCCCAAGGGCGACCCGGACGCCCCGCTGCAGGCGCACGTCACCAACCTGGACGCCTCGTCCTTCCTGGGCCGCATCGGCCTGGTCCGCATCCACGCCGGTGAGCTGCGCAAGGGCCAGACCGTGGCCTGGATGCGCACCAGCGCCGAGGGCGTGACCGAGACCCACAAGGTCAAGATTACCGAGCTGCTGCGCACCGAGGGTGTGGAGCGCGTGGCCGCCGACCTGGGCGAGGCCGGCGACATCGTCGCCGTGGCCGGCATCCCGGACATCATGATCGGCGACACCCTGGCCGACGTGGACAACCCCGTCGCCCTGCCGCCCATCACCGTCGACGAGCCGGCCATCTCGGTCACCGTCGGCATCAACACCAGCCCGCTGGCCGGGCGCAACGGTGGCAAGAAGCTCACCGCCCGCCTGGTGAAGAGCCGGCTGGACTCCGAGCTCATCGGCAACGTGTCGCTGCGGGTGCTCAACACCGACCGTCCGGACACCTGGGAGGTGCAGGGCCGCGGTGAGCTGGCGCTGGCCATCCTGGTGGAGCAGATGCGGCGCGAGGGCTTCGAGCTGACCGTGGGCAAGCCCCAGGTGGTCACCAAGATGGTCGACGGCAAGATGCACGAGCCCTTCGAGCACCTCACCGTGGACGTCCCCGAGGAGCACCTCGGCGCGGTCACCCAGCTGCTCGCCGCCCGCAAGGGCCGGATGGAGGAGATGGTCAACCACGGCACCGGCTGGGTGCGCATGGAGTTCGTCGTCCCCGCCCGCGGCCTGATCGGCTTCCGCACCGAGTTCCTCACCGACACCCGGGGCACCGGCATCGCCAACACCTACTCCGCCGGCTACGAGCCGTGGGCCGGCGAGATCCGCAGCCGCCACACCGGCTCGCTGGTCTCCGACCGCGCCGGCGTGGTCACCCCGTTCGCGATGATCCAGCTCTCCGACCGCGGCACCTTCTTCGTGGAGCCGGGCACGGCCACCTACGCGGGTCACGTGGTGGGCGAGAGCCCCCGCTCGGAGGACCTGGACATCAACGTCTGCCGCGAGAAGAAGCTCACCAACATGCGGCAGTCGTCCTCGGACACCTTCGAGGCGCTGGCCCGTCCCCGCGTGCTCACCCTGGAGAGCGCGCTGGAGTTCTGCGCCTCCGACGAGTGCGTCGAGGTCGCGCCGGACGTGGTGCGCGTGCGCAAGCTGGTGCTGGACGCCAACGAGCGCGCCCGCACCCGCTCCCGCGACAAGCTCCGTGACAAGGCCGCCAGCTGATCTAGTCTGGGCGGACGCACCGGGCGAACCGGTGCAGCAGGCGGCCCCCGCGCGTGCGGGGGCCGGTCACGGTGAGCAGGGAGATGCACAGGTGCGCGGTCGGCACGGTGCCCGCCGAGGCGGGCGTTGGGTGGGGGCCGCAGCTCTTGCGCTGGTCGCGCTGACTCCGGCCTGCACCGCCCAGCCGGCGCCGGTGGTGGTCAGCACGGCCACCACCGTCACGCCGCCGCCCAAGGCGACGGTGACCAACTCGGTGGTGGTGGCCATCGACGAGGTGGGCCCGGGGTTCAACCCGCACCAGCTGGCTGACCTCTCCCCGGTGAACAACGCCGTCAGTGGCCTGGTGCTGCCCTCGGTGTTCCTCCCGGAGGCCACCGGCTCGGGGTGGACGCTGGATCCCTCCATCGCCGTCTCGGCCACCCCGGCCGCCACCACCAAGCCGACGGCACCGTTCCAGGTGACCTACGTGCTGCGCAACGAGGCGCAGTGGTCGGACGGGGCTCCCATCGCGGCGGAGGACTTCCGCTACCTGTGGCAGCAGATGATCTCCCAGCCCGGGGTGGCCGACGCGGCCGGCTACGACCTGATCACCGACGTCGCCTCCTCCGGCGGGGGCAAGACGGTGACGGTGTCCTTCGCCGCCGACTACCCGGCGTGGCAGCAGCTGTTCCGCTCGCTGCTGCCCGCGCACCTGCTCAAGGACCTGCCCGGGGGGTTCACCGCGGCCCTGGACGACGGGCTGCCGGTGTCGGGCTCGCGGTTCAAGGTCAAGAGCGTCGACCGCGACCGCGGCGAGGTGCTGCTGGAGCGCAACGACCGCTTCTGGGACACCCCCACCGCCCTGGACTCGATCCTGCTGCGCCGCGACGGCACCCCCAACCAGCTGGCGGAGTCGCTGCGCTCCAAGGACGCGCAGATGGCCCAGCTGCACGGCAGCGACGCCACCCGCACCCAGCTGGCGGCCATCCCCGACGTGCGCACCCTCACCGTGGCCCAGCCCTCCACCATGCGGGTGGCCGTGGACGTGGGCGCCAGCGGGTTGTCCGACGTCAACGTCCGAGAGGGCCTGCTCGGGCTGCTGGACGTGGACGCGCTGAGCATGATCGGTGCGGGCCGGGCGGTGGGGCAGTTCCGCGCCGACGCCCAGGTGCTGGCCCCGTCGGAGCCGGGCTACATCGCCACCCGCCCCGCCGGGGGCACCGTCACCGCCGCGGTGGAGGCGCTGGGCCGGGCCGGCTACAGCCTGCAGGCGGGTCGCTACCTGAAGAACGGCACGCCGCTGACGGTCATGGTGGGGGCGGCCAAGGAGGACAGCGCCGCCACCTCGGTGGCGCAGGCCGTGGCCGACCAGCTCACCAGCGCGGGCATCAACGCCAAGGCCTCCATCGTCACCTCCAGCGAGCTCTACGGCGACCGCCTGGGCAGCGGCGAGATCGGGATGCTCGTCGGCCGGGCGCCCGCCGGTGGGGACCCGGCCACCACGCTGGCGTCGACCTTCGGCTGCACCGGCTCGGCTGGTGTCGCTCCCGCCGGTGCGCCCACCCCGACCGCAGCCGCCGGCCCCACCGGCACCCGCAGCGCGCCGACCACCCGGCTGGGCAACGTCTCCGGGGTGTGCGACCCCTCGCTGCAGCCGCAGATCGACGCCGCACTGAGCGGAGCCGTCGACGTGGCCGCCACGCTGGCCGAGCTGGAGCCGCGCCTGTGGGCGCTGCACGCGGTGCTGCCGCTGTACCAGGACAGCACCGTGCTGGCCGTGCGCAAGCAGGTCACCGGCGTGGACGAGCCCATCGGGCTGCGGGGCGGCCCGTTCGCCGACGCCGCCACGTGGTCGCGGAACGACCGATGAGCCTGCGGCGCCCGCGGCTGCTGCTGGTGCACGCCCATCCCGACGACGAGACCCTGACCACCGGCGGCACCATCGCCCACTACGCCGCACGCGGGGTGGAGGTCACGGTGCTCACCTGCACCCTCGGCGAGGAGGGCGAGGTGATCGGGGCGCGCTGGGCCGGGCTGGTGGCCGGGGAGGCCGACCAGCTGGGCGGCTACCGCATCAGCGAGCTGAGCCGGGCGCTGCACGCCCTGGGCGTGGGCGGGCCGCACTTCCTGGGCGGGGCCGGGCGGTGGCGCGACTCCGGCATGGTGGGCACGCCGTCGGCGGAGAACCCCCGCGCCTTCGTGCACGCCGGGCTGGCTGGCGCGCACGCGATGACCGAGGTGATCCGTCGGGTGCGCCCGCACGTGGTGGTCACCTACGACCCCCACGGCAGCTATGGCCACCCCGACCACGTGCAGGTGCACCGACTGACCACCGACGCCCTCGACCACGCCGCCGACCCGGCGATGTTCGCCGACGCGGGGCCTGCGTGGGAGGTGCCCAAGGTGTACTGGACGGTGGTGGAGCACCGCGCGCTGACGGCGGGCATCGCCGGGATGACCGACCTGCCGCAGGGCTGGCGGCTGCCCGAGCCCGGTGAGCTGCCCAGCGTGTCCGACGCCGACGTGGACGCCGTGATCGACGTGCACGCGGTGCGGCAGGCGAAGCTGGCGGCCATGCGCGCCCACGCCACGCAGGTCACCGTGGCGCCGAGCGGCACCGAGCTCGCCCTGTCCAACAACATCGCCCAGCCGGTGCTGCTCGCCGAGCACTACGTGCGGGTGCGCGGCGAGGCCGGTGAGCTGGGCCCGGACGGGCGGGAGCACGACCTCTTCGCGGGGATCACCCCGTGACCCGGCTCTGCCTGGGCCTGCTGGTCCTCTACGCCGCGGTGCTCGCGGTGCTCGAGTCCCTCTTCCTGCCGGTGTACGTCGGTGTGGTCCCGCTGCCGGTGGGTGCGTTCGCCGCGGCGCTCACCAACGCCGGGCTGGTCTGGCTGGCCGGCAGGCTCACGCCGCGAACCGGCGTGGCCGCCCTGCCGCTGGTCGGGTGGGTGCTGGTGGTGCTGGCGCTGGCCACCGGGGGTCCCGGCGGCGACCAGGTTCCGCCGCAGGACTGGCGCCTGATGGCGCTGTTCGGCTTCGGAGTGGTGCCGGCGGTGGTGGTACTGGGTGGCCACCTGGGCGAGGCTGCGAGGCAACGGGCAGTATCGGGGTCGTGACAACTGAGCCCGTGGATCTTCCGACCCCACCCCCGGTCGAGGTGACGCCCTCGGAGTCGGCGCTGCGGCGCGCGCTGCGGCGCGCCACCGACGGCAAGACCCTGGACGCCACCGAGGCCCACACCCTGCTGCACGCCCGCGGGGAGCAGCTGGACACGCTCTGCGCGGCTGCGGCCCGCGTGCGTGACGCCGGTCTGCTCGCTGCCGGCCGGCCTGGTGTGGTGACCTACTCCCGCAAGGTGTTCATCCCGCTCACCCGGCTGTGTCGGGACCGCTGCCACTACTGCACCTTCGTCACCGTGCCCGGCAAGCTCGCCGCCGCCGGGCACGGCATGTTCCTCGACCCCGACGAGGTCCTGGAGATCGCCGCGCAGGGTGCGGCGCTGGGCTGCAAGGAGGCCCTGTTCACCCTGGGCGACCGGCCCGAGGACCGCTGGCCGGAGGCCCAGGAGTGGCTGCACTCGCGTGGCTACGACTCCACCCAGGCCTACCTGCGGGCCATGTCCGTCCGGGTGCTGGAGGAGACGGGTCTGCTGCCCCACCTCAACCCGGGCGTGATGACGTGGGAGGAGATCTCCCGGCTCAAGCCGGTGGCGCCGTCCATGGGGATGATGCTGGAGACCACCTCGCTGCGGCTGCACACCACCAAGGGCGAGTGCCACTACGGCAGCCCGGACAAGCACCCCGAGGTGCGGCTGCGCACCCTCACCGACGCCGGCCGCCTGGGCGTGCCCTTCACCACCGGCATCCTGGTGGGCATCGGCGAGACGCTCACCGAGCGCGTCGACTCCATCCTGGCCGTCCGCAAGGCGCACAAGAGCTTCGGGCACGTGCAGGAAGTGATCGTGCAGAACTTCCGGGCCAAGGACGACACGGCCATGCGCGCCGCCCCCGACGCGGGGCTGGACGACTACCGGGCCACCATCGCCGTCACCCGGCTGCTGCTGGGCCCGGCGATGCGCGTGCAGGCCCCGCCGAACCTGGTGGACCTGGACGACTGCGCCGCCCTGCTGGGTGCGGGCGTGGACGACTTCGGCGGTGTCTCCCCGCTGACGCCGGACCACGTCAACCCGGAGCGGCCCTGGCCCCAGCTGGACGCCCTCGCCGCGGCGAGCACGGCTGCCGGGTTCACCCTCACCGAGCGCCTGGCCGCCCAGCCGGAGTACGTGCTGGCCGGCTCGCCGTGGATCGACCCCCGCATCAGCGCGCACGTGCGCGCGCTGGCCGCACCGGACGGGCTGGCCGACGCCGCAGCGGTGCCCACCGGGCTGCCGTGGCAGGAGCCCGACGCCTCCTGGGAGTCCAGCGGGCGCACCGACCTGCACAGCGCCATCGACACCGACGGCCGCAACACCGAGACCCGCTCCGACCTGGGCTCGGCCTTCGGCGACTGGGAGACGGTGCGCGAGCAGGTGCTGGCCATCGACGCCCCCGCCCTGCTGGGTGGGGACGTCACCGCCGCGCTGCGGGCCGCCGCCGACGACCCGGCCGGGTGCACCGACGAGCAGTACCTGGCCCTGGCCACCGCCGAGGGCCCGGCCCTGGAGGCGCTGTGCGCGCTGGCCGACGACCTGCGCCGGGAGACCGTGGGCGAGGACGTCACCTACGTGGTGAACCGCAACATCAACTTCACCAACATCTGCTACACCGGCTGCCGCTTCTGCGCCTTCGCCCAGCGCAAGGGCGACGCCGACGCGTTCACCCTGAGCCTCACCGAGGTGGCCGACCGGGCCGAGGAGGCCTGGAACCTGGGCGCGTCCGAGGTGTGCATGCAGGGCGGCATCGACCCGGAGATCCCCGCCGGGGGCTACGCCGACCTGGTCCGCGCGGTCAAGGAGCGGGTGCCGGGCATGCACGTGCACGCCTTCAGCCCGATGGAGGTGGTCAACGGGGCCGCGCACTCCGGGGCCAGCATCCGGGACTGGCTGGTGGAGCTGCGCGATGCGGGGCTGGACACCATCCCCGGCACGGCCGCGGAGATCCTCGACGACGAGGTCCGCTGGATCCTCACCAAGGGCAAGCTGCCCACCAGCTCCTGGATCGAGGTGGTGACCACCGCGCACGAGGTGGGGCTGCGCAGCTCGTCCACGATGATGTACGGCCACGTCGACCACCCGCGGCACTGGGTGGGCCACCTCAACGTGCTGCGCGGCATCCAGGACCAGACCGGCGGCTTCACCGAGTTCGTGCCGCTGCCGTTCGTGCACCAGTCCTCGCCGCTGTACCTGGCGGGGGCGTCCCGTCCGGGACCGACCATCCGGGACAACCGGGCGGTGCACGCGCTAGCGCGGATCATGCTGCACGGGCGCATCGACAACATCCAGACCAGCTGGGTCAAGCTGGGCACCGCCGGCACCCAGGCGATGCTCAACGGCGGGGCCAACGACCTGGGCGGCACGCTGATGGAGGAGACCATCTCCCGGATGGCGGGCTCGCAGCACGGCTCGGCCAAGACGGTGCAGGAGCTGACCGAGATCGCCGCGGGCATCGGCCGGCCCATCCACGAGCGCACCACCGGCTACGGCCGCCGCGAGGTTCCCGCCATGGCGAGCGGGCAGTGATGGCGCCGGCGATCACCGACGCGTACGTGGTCAGCGCGCTGAAGGTGGTGGTGCACGGCAGCGGACCGGTGCTGGACGCGCTCACCCACACCGACCCGTTCCACCTCAAGGCGCGCACCCACGAGCGGCCCGACCCCGAGGTGGCCGAGGTGCGCAGCACCAGCCTCAAGAACCGGGCGGTGGGCAAGGCGGTGGACGCCTTCTACCAGGTGGAGTTCCCCGGCACGGCGGCGTGGCAGTCCATGACGCCGCAGCAGCGCACCACCTGGTGGATGAACCGGGTGGGACGCTTCACCACGCTGATCGTCGCCATCCCGGGCTTCGGTGGGGTGGTGGCCGACCGGCTGCCGCTGCAGCCGGCGTTGGGCAGCGCCAGCCAGGCGATGCTGCTGTGCGCGATGGCCCGCGAGTGGGGCGTCACCGACGAGGTGGAGCAGGTGCGCATGCTCGCCTGGGTGCTGTGCGACCGCGACGTCAGCCGTGCCCTGGTGGAGGGGACCGCGGCGAAGCAGGAGGAGCAGCCGGGCAAGGGCAGCGCCCCCGAGCGGGGGGCGCTGGTCGGTGCGGCCCGGGCGCTGTGGCGCTACGCGCGGGTGCTGCGAGGCATCCTGGGCGAGCTGGACAAGCGCCCGCAGGGCCGCCTGCCCTACCGGGCGCTGGGCAAGGTGCCGGTGGTCGGGCTGGCGGGGGACTACCTCAGCGAGCACTCCGCCCTCAAGCGCGCAGTACGCAAGGCGGACAAGTGGGTACGCAGCTCGCGACACACGACGGGGTGAATTCACACCAGAAGGATCATTCGGGGATACTTGCTCACGAGTAGCCCCCGGCGAGATCAGGAGAACCGCAGTGACCTACACGATTGCTGAGCCTTGCGTGGACGTGCTGGACAAGGCCTGCATCGAAGAGTGCCCCGTCGACTGCATCTACGAGGGTGGGCGCATGCTCTACATCCACCCCGACGAGTGCGTGGACTGCGGTGCTTGTGAGCCGGTCTGCCCGGTCGAGGCCATCTACTACGAGGACGACGTGCCGGACCAGTGGTCGGGCTACACCAAGGTCAACGCCGACTTCTTCGTCGACCTCGGCTCGCCCGGCGGCGCCGCCAAGGTCGGCAAGACCGACTTCGACCCGGAGCCGGTGGCCAGCCTCCCGCCGCAGAGTGACGGCGAGTGAGCAGGAAGCACCTCAGCCTCCCCAGCTTTCCGTGGGACTCGCTCACCGGCGCCGCCCAGCGCGCCGGTGAGCACCCCGACGGCATCGTCGACCTCTCGGTGGGCACCCCGGTCGACCCGGTCGCCGAGGTCATCCAGGACGCGCTGACCGCTGCTGCCCACATCCCGGGCTACCCCGCCACGTGGGGCACCACCTCGCTGCGGGAGACCGTCGTGCAGGCCCTCGCCCGCCGCCACGACGTGCACGGGGTCTCCGCTGACGCGGTGCTGCCCACCATCGGCTCCAAGGAGCTGATCGCGTGGCTGCCGACCCTGCTGGGGCTGGGGCCGGCGGACACCGTGGTGGTGCCCGAGCTGGCCTACCCCACCTACGAGGTCGGCGCCCAGCTGGCCGGCGCCCAGGTGGTCCGCTCCAACAGCGTGACCCGCCTCGGCCCGGCTACCCGGGGCTCCGGGCAGCCGGCCGTCCTGTTCCTCAACTCCCCGTCCAACCCCACCGGTGCGGTGCTGGGGGTGCCGCACCTGCGCAAGGTGGTGGAGTGGGCGCGCGAGCGGGGCACCGTCGTGGTCTCCGACGAGTGCTACCTGGGGCTGGCCTGGGACGCCGAGCCACGGTCGGTGCTGCACGCCGACGTCAACGACGGCGACCTGACCGGGCTGCTCGCGGTGCACTCGCTGTCCAAGACCTCCAACCTCGCCGGCTACCGCGCCGGGTTCGTCGCCGGCGACCCGGCACTGGTGGCCGAGCTGCTGGAGGTGCGCAAGCACGCCGGCATGATCGTGCCTCGGCCGGTGCAGGCGGCCATGGAGGCGGCGCTGTCCGACGACACCCACGCCGCGGCGCAGCGGGAGATCTACCGCAGCCGGCGGGCGAGGTTGCTGCCCGCCGTGCGAGCCGCGGGGCTGCAGGTGGAGCACTCCGAGGCCGGGCTGTACCTGTGGGCCACCCGTGACGAGGACTGTCGCGCCACCGTGGCCTGGTTCGCCGAGCGCGGCATGCTGGTCGCGCCGGGGGAGTTCTACGGCCCCACCGGCGGACAGCACGTGCGGATCGCGCTCACCGCCACCGACGAGCGCATCGACGCCGCGGTCGCTCGCCTGCAGGGCTGACCGGCGCCTGCGCAGCGGCAGTGTCGTTGCGGCGCTTCATGATCGGGCAAGACTTCAGAAGAGTCTTGCTTGACACAGAGCGGCACATGGCAGTTACTGTGCGCTGCACGGGCACCTCGTCCCTGCGTCGTTGCTGCTCGGGCCGTCGTGGGGTCTTGAGCAGCCCTGCCCTGGAAGGCTTTCATGACCACTAGCTCGGGTACCCCTGGCGCGTTCCCCCCTCCGCCGCAGGCGCAGCCGTTCCCGTCCCACCAGGGCCAGGCGCCGGTTCCCCCCGGCACCAACACCGTGGCGATCCTCGCGATGGTCTTCGCGTTCGTGTTCTCCCCGGTGGGCATCGTGCTCGGCTTCGTCGGGCGCGCGCAGACCAAGCGCACCGGGCAGAAGGGCCGCACCCTCGCCACCGTCGCCGTCATCCTGGGATTCGTTTTTCTCGCGCTCAGCGTGCTGGCGATCGTGCTCGTCGGAGTGCGCGGCGCCAAGATGGTGGACCGCGACTCCGTGGAGTCCCAGATCAGCCAGCAGTTCGCGGCCAACGGGCTGGGCACCCCCGATTCGGTGACCTGCCCGGGTGACCTGAAGGCTGAGGTCGGCGAGACCATGACCTGCACGGTGCGGGGCGAGACGAACGTCGAGGTTGGGCTCCGGGTGACCTCGGTCAGCGGCAACACCGCGCTCTTCGACATCGAGCCCAAGTAGCGGACCGGACGCCGCGCCCACCTCGAGCGCAGACAGCACCGCCCGGACGCGACGTGCGTCCGGGCGGTGCTGTCTGTGCGTCAGGTGCGCCGCTCGTGCGGCTGCCTAGTCGTTGGCGTGCAGGGCCTCGTTCAGCGCCACGCCGGAGCCCTCCCGGGCCACCACCTCCACCGCACCGGTGACGGAGTTGCGCCGCAGCAGCATCCCGTTCTGCCCGGACAGCTCGCGCGCCTTCACCGCGGTGCCGTCCGGGCCGGTGACCTTGGTGCCGGCGGTGACGTACAGGCCGGCCTCCACCACGCAGTCGTCGCCCAGGGAGATGCCGATGCCGGAGTTGGCGCCCAGCAGGCAGCGCTTGCCCAGGGAGATGGTCTCCGTGCCGCCGCCGGAGAGGGTGCCCATGATCGACGCGCCGCCGCCCACGTCGGAGCCGTCGTCCACCACGACGCCGGCGGAGATGCGGCCCTCCACCATGGAGGAGCCCAGGGTGCCGGCGTTGAAGTTCACGAAGCCCTCGTGCATCACGGTGGTGCCGGCGGCCAGGTGCGCCCCCAGCCGGACGCGGTCGGCGTCGCCGATGCGCACCCCGGAGGGGACCACGTAGTCGACCATGCGCGGGAACTTGTCCACGCTGTAGACGGTGACCGGGCCGCGGGCGCGCAGCCGGGCGCGGGTGAGCTCGAAGCCCTCCACCGCGCAGGGGCCGTGGTTGGTCCAGACCACGTTGGACAGCAGCCCGAACTGGCCGTCCAGGTTCACTCCGTGCGGCTGCACCAGGCGGTGGGAGAGCAGGTGCAGGCGCAGGTAGACGTCGCGCGCGTCGATCGGCGCGGCGCTGAGGTCGGCGATGGTGGTGCGCACCCCCATCACCTCGACGCCGCGGGCCTCGTCGGTGCCCAGCATCGCGGCCAGGGCGGGGTCGAGCTCCTCGGCGGTGAGCCGGGCGCTCGCGGACGCCTGGTGCGCGCCCAGCTGCGGCTGCGGGAACCACACGTCCAGCACGGTCCCGTCGGCGAGGACGCTGGCCACTCCGTCTGCTTGTGCTCCGGTCACGCCGGGCTCCAGTTGTGTGCTCACGCCGCACAACGCTACCGGCGCACCGATAACCTGCATGGGTGGCTCCCCGTGACGTGACTCCCGCTCTCGATCTCAGCTCCGACCCCGTGGACCTCGCGGCCGTGCTGGTGGACATCCCCAGCGTCTCCCAGCAGGAGAGCGTCCTGGCCGACGCCGTCGAGCAGGCGCTGCGCAGCCAGGCCGGGCACCTGGAGATCGTGCGCAGCGGCAACACCGTGCTGGCCCGCACCCAGCTGGGCCGACCCAGCCGGGTGGTGCTGGCCGGGCACCTGGACACCGTGCCCATCGCCGACAACGTGCCCAGCCGCCGCGAGGGCAACCTCCTGCACGGCTGCGGCACCGTGGACATGAAGTCCACCGACGCGGTGTTCCTGCACCTGGCGGCCACCGTGCCCGAGCCCGCCCGCGACGTCACCCTGGTGTTCTACGACTGCGAGGAGATCGCGGCCGTGCACAACGGCCTCGGCCGCATCGAGCGGGAGCTGCCGGAGTGGCTGGTGGGCGACCTGGCCATCCTGGGCGAGCCCACCGACGGCACGGTGGAGGCCGGCTGCCAGGGCACCATGCGGGTGCGGCTGAGCACCACCGGCACGCGGGCACACTCGGCCCGCTCGTGGCTGGGCAGCAACGCGGTGCACGCGATGGCGCCGGTGCTCGACCGCCTGGCCGCCTACTCGGCCCGCCAGGTGGACATCGACGGCTGCCTGTACCGCGAGGGCCTGCAGGCGGTGCGCATCAGCGGCGGCGTGGCCGGCAACGTGGTGCCCGACCGCTGCGAGGTGGACGTGAACTTCCGCTTCGCCCCCGACCGCAGCCAGGCCCAGGCCGAGGACCACGTCCGCGCGGTGTTCGCCGGCATCGACGGCCTCGGCTTCGAGGTGACCGACTCCGCCGCCGGTGCGCTGCCCGGGCTGGCCGCACCCGCCGCCGCCGAGTTCGTCACCTCCGCCGGGGGCGTGGCGCAGGCCAAGCTGGGCTGGACCGACGTCTCCCGCTTCGCCGCACTCGGGGTGCCCGCGGTGAACTACGGCGCGGGTGACCCCAACCTGGCGCACAAGCGGGACGAGCACGTGCCCGTGGAGCAGATCACCCGCTGTGCCGACGTGCTGCGGGCCTACCTGACCTAGCGCGTGGTGGCACCTGGCTACCCTTTCCCCATGGCAGCAGAGGATCACGGGGCAGGGCCCCGCGGGGTGCGCAACCGCGGGCCGGTGCAGGTGCGCGGTGAGCGCAACAACGACCTCAGCACCACCGACCAGCGCCTGCTGGACCACCGCGGCCCCAGCGACTGGGTGCACACCGACCCGTGGCGGGTGCTGCGCATCCAGAGCGAGTTCGTGGAGGGCTTCGGCGCGCTCGCCGAGGTGCCCAGCGCGGTCACCGTGTTCGGCTCCGCCCGCACCCCCGAGGACGACCCGGTGTACGCCCAGGGCCGCGCCATCGGCAAGGCGCTGGCCACCGCCGGGTACGCGGTGATCACCGGCGGCGGCCCGGGCGTGATGGCCGCGGCCAACCGCGGAGCCTGCGACGCCAGCGGCAGCTCCATCGGCCTGGGCATCGAGCTCCCGTTCGAGCAGCAGCTCAACCAGTGGGTCGACCTGGGCATCAACTTCCGGTACTTCTTCGCCCGCAAGACCATGTTCGTGAAGTACTCCCAGGCCTTCGTCTGCCTGCCCGGCGGCTTCGGCACGCTGGACGAGCTGTTCGAGGCCCTCACGCTGGTGCAGACCCGCAAGATCACCCGGTTCCCGATCATCATGTTCGGCACCAGCTACTGGTCGGGCCTGATCGACTGGATCCGCAGCTCGGTGCTGGCCGCGGGCAACATCTCCGAGGTCGACATGAGCCTGCTGCACTGCACCGACGACGTGGACGAGGTGGTGGACATCATCGTGGAGTCCCGGCGCACCGGCGCGCTGACCACCCGGCACCTGGACGAGCCCGGTTCCGCCGACGACCTGCCCAGCGGACTGCAGTCGTGACCCGGTTCGTGGCCGGCTACTGCGCCTCCGGGCCGGTCGACCCCAGCTACCTCGACCTCGCCGAGCAGGTGGGGACCGGCATCGCCGCCCGCGGCTGGGGCCTGGTGTGGGGTGGCGGGAACACCTCGATGATGGGCGCCCTCGCCCGGGCCACTCGCCGCGGCGGTGGGCCCACCGTGGGGGTGATCCCGAAGGCGCTGATGGCCGCCGAGCACGCCGACGCCGCCGCCGACGAGCTGCTGGTCACCGACACCATGCGCGAGCGCAAGCGGCTGATGGACGAGCGCGCCGACGCCTTCCTGGCCCTGCCCGGTGGGCTGGGCACGCTGGAGGAGCTGTTCGAGGTGTGGACCTCGGGCTACCTGGGCATGCACGACCGCCCGGTGGTGCTGCTGGACCCGACCGGCCACTACGACGGGCTGCTCAGCTGGCTGCGGAGCATGCCGGCCGGCTTCGTGTCCCAGCGCGGCCTGGACCACCTGGTCATCACCCGCGACGCGCAGACCGCGCTGCAGGCCTGCGCGCCCCGAGCCTGAGGGTGTCGATGACCCCTGTGCCGACCACCGGAGCCCCGACCACCAGGTTCTGCGGACGTCGGGTGCCAGCTGACCGCGCGCTGGTGATGGCGATCCTCAACCGCACGCCCGACTCCTTCTACGACCGCGGCGCCCACTTCGCCGACGACGCCGCCCTCGCCGCGGCTGATCGCGCGGTGGCCGAGGGTGCCGACATCCTGGACGTGGGCGGGGTGAAGGCCGGCCCCGGCGTGCTGGTGGACACAGCCGAGGAGGCGCGCCGCGTGGTGCCCTTCGTCGAGCGGGTGCGCGAGCGGCACCCGGACGTGGTGATCAGCGTGGACACCTGGCGGGCCGAGGTCGGCCGGCTGGCCTGCCAGGCGGGGGCCGACCTGGTCAACGACACCTGGGCCGGCTACGACCCGCACCTGGCCGAGGTGGCCGCCGAGCACGGCGCCGGGCTGGTCTGCTCGCACACCGGCGGCGCCCGCCCGCGCACCCGTCCGCACCGGGTGCACTACGCCGACGTGGTGGCTGACGTCATCGCCGACGTCTCCGCCCAGGCTCGCCGGGCCCAGGAGCTGGGGGTCGATCCCGGCTCGATCCTGGTCGACCCCACGCACGACTTCGGCAAGAACACCTTCCACGGCCTGGAGCTGCTGCGCCGCACCGACGAGCTCGTCGCCACCGGGTGGCCGGTGCTGATGGCGCTGTCCAACAAGGACTTCATCGGCGAGACCCTGGGCGTGGGGCTCACCGAGCGGCTGGAGGGCACCCTGGCCGCCACCGCGCTGGCCGCCGCGGCCGGGGCCAGGGTCTTCCGCGCCCACGAGGTGCGTGCCACCCGCCGCGTGGTGGAGATGGTGGCGGCCATCGCTGGGCAGCGCCCGCCGGCCCGCACCACCCGGGGCCTGGCGTGAGCGCGCCGGAGCCGGGCTGGTTCACCACCCACACCTGGCACGAGCCGCCGTGGACCGCTGCCGAGCTGGTGGCCGCCAAGGCCGGACGGACGGTGTCGGTGGTGCTGCCCGCGCTGGACGAGGAGGAGACGGTGGCCGCGGTGGTGGCTGCCGTGCACCCGTTGCTGGGCACGCTGGTGGACGAGCTGGTGGTGCTGGACTCCGGCTCCACCGACGCCACCGCCACCCGGGCAGCCGCGGCGGGGGCCCGGGTGGTCAGCCGCGAGCAGGCCCTGCCCGGCGTCGACCCGGTGCCGGGCAAGGGCGAGGTGCTGTGGCGCTCGCTCGCGGCCACCACTGGCGACCTGGTGGTGTTCCTGGACTCCGACCTGGTGGAGACCGACCCCGGCTTCGTGCCCGCGCTGCTCGGGCCGCTGCTCACCCGGCCGGGCACCGCCCTGGTCAAGGGCTTCTACCGCCGGCCGCTGCGGGTGGAGGGCGAGCACAGCGAGTCCGGCGGCGGCCGCGTCACCGAGCTGATGGCGCGCCCGCTGCTGGCCGCGCTGCGCCCGGAGCTGAGCGGGGTGGTGCAGCCGCTGGGCGGGGAGTACGCCGCCACCCGGGAGCTGCTGGAGAGCGTGCCCTTCGCCCCCGGCTACGGCGTGGAGATCGGGCTGCTGCTGGACACCTACGCCCGCTGCGGGCTCGACGCCATCGCCCAGGTCAACCTCGGCGTCCGCAAGCACCGCAACCGCTCGCTGCTGGAGCTGGGTGTGATGAGCAGGCAGATCCTGGGCACCGCGCTGCGCCGCTGCGGGGTGGCCGACACCGGGCACGGGCTCACCCAGTTCGAGCAGCGCGAGCATCAGTGGCACGGCGTGGGCCACGAGGTGGCGCTCGCCGACCGCCCACCCATGCGCGAGGTGCTCGCCCAGCAGCGCTAGCCCGCCAGCGCCAGCCCGGGGCGGCAGCGCCCGTGCGATCATCGGAGCATGGGTACCGCGCTGATCTACCTGCTGGTCATGGTGGTCGTCGCCGGGGTGCTCTTCTGGGTGGCCGCCACGGTGTTCGGCCGCGGTGAGGAGCTGGCGCCGCTGCCGCCGGGGCGCACCGTCACCGAGCTGCCCGAGCACGACGTCCGCGGCGACGACGTGCGGGCGCTGCGGTTCCAGCAGGTGCTGCGCGGGTACAAGGCCGCCGAGGTGGACTGGGCGCTGGCCCGGCTCGCGGGCGAGGTCGACCAGCTGCGCGCCGAGCTCGCGCAGGTCCGCCCCAGCGGTGCCGGCGACCGGCGCGAGGGCGGCAGCCGCGACGCTGCGGCGGAGCGCGAGTGAGCACGCGGACCGCCCTGCAGCTGCACCAGGACGTGGCCGCCCCGGCGCAGAAGGTGTGGGACGCGCTGGTGGACTGGCCGAGCCAGCACGAGTGGATGCTGGGCACCCGGGTACGGGTGAGCGCTGGTGACGGGCGCGGCGTGGGCTCGCAGCTCGTGGCCTTCAGCGGTGCGGGGCCGCTGGGTTTCCTGGACACCATGGTGATCACCGAGTGGGACCCGCCGCGACGCTGCGTGGTCGACCACACCGGCCGGGTGGTCCGCGGAGCCGGCGTGTTCGCCGTGGTGCCCCGCAGTGCCCACGAGTGCACCGTGGTGTGGCGCGAGGAGCTCGACCTGCCCCTCGGGGTGCTCGGCGCGCTGGGGTGGCCGCTGGTTCGCGCGCCCTTCGCCGCCGGGGTGCGGTTGTCGCTGCGGCGGCTGGCCCGGCGCTGCGAGGGCCCAGGAGAGGCGGGCCCAGGGTGAGCGAGCATCCGCTGGTGCTGCCCGCCGGGTCGGTGCAGGGCGAGGACGGGGTGCGGCGCTGCTCGTGGGGGCAGGCGCCGGAGATCTACCGCCGCTACCACGACGAGGAGTGGGGCCGGGTGGTGCACGGCCGCGACGCGCTCTACGAGCGGCTGTGCCTGGAGGCGTTCCAGGCCGGACTGTCCTGGATCACGGTGCTGCGCAAGCGGGAGGACTTCCGGCGGGCGTTCGCCGGGTTCGACCCGGAGCGGGTGGCCGGCTTCGGCGACGCCGACGTGCAGCGGCTGCTGGCCGACGCGTCCATCGTGCGCAACCGGGCCAAGATCGAGGCCACCGTGAGCAACGCCAGGGCGGTGCTGGACGTGGACGACCTGGACGCGCTGCTGTGGTCGTTCGCGCCGGCGCCGACAGGTGCGGACCAGTCCTGGGACCCGACCACCTGGACCCCACGCGCCACCTCGCCGGAGTCGGTGGCCATGGCCAAGGAGCTCAAGCGGCGCGGCTTCCGCTTCGTCGGACCGACCACCGCGCACAGCCTCATGCAGGCGGTGGGCATGGTCAACGACCACCACCCCGGCTGCTGGCTCGCCGACCCCCGCTGGCAGCCCCGGGACGCCTGACCCGGGCGACCGGGCCCGGTCCGGCTGCTCCTGGGCGGTGTGGTGCACACGCCGCGCCGCGCCGCGCCGTGCGGCCTCAGTTACCCACCAGCGCACCAATAGGGGACAATGGGACGGTAGGACAGCGGCGGCCGGTACACAGCAGGCCAGCAACGATGCGGAGGGCACACGATGGCGGCCATGAAGCCCAGGACCGGAGACGGACCCCTCGAGGCGACCAAGGAGGGGCGGGGCATCGTGATGCGCGTTCCGCTCGAGGGCGGCGGCCGACTGGTCGTCGAGCTGACGCCCGACGAGGCCTCAGCCCTCGGTGACGAGCTCAAGGGCGTGACCAGCTAGATCCTGACGGGCCAAGCGGCTCGCCACGCGTACGGGGCCCCCGGTCGAGCACGGCCGTGGGGTCCCGCGTCGTCCGGTGCATGTTCTCCGGTGAAAGGTCGTGCAGCAGTGCCTCCCAGCGTCCATCCCCGTGTGCCCACCGACCTGGTCCAGGTGGAGCTGGTCGGCGCCGCCGAGGACGGGGTGCCCCAGGTGGTCACCTGCACTCCCGGCGACGCGGGCACGGTCGTGGTGGGCGAGGGTGGCGACCTGCCGCGGCAGGACTCGACGGTGCTGGCGCAGCTGGGCTTCACCGCCGACGCCGGCGCCACCAAGGTGGTGGCCCTGCCCGGAGCCGACACCGACCACTTCTGGCTGCTCGGCACCGGCGACGCCGACGAGCGGGCCTGGCGCACGGCGGGGGCCCGGCTGGTGCGGGCAGTCGACGACCGCCTCGCCCGCACCGGCAGCGCCGGGCACGGCGCGGCGCTGCAGCTGTGGCTTCCCCCCACCGTCGACCCGCAGCAGGTGAGCGCGCTGGTCACCGGCCTGGTGCTCGGCAGCCACCAGCTGCGCGTCACCGGCAGCGACCACGGGCCGCGGCTGGGCTCGGTCGCCCTCATCACCACCGCCACTTACGAGCTGCGCGACGCCGTGCGCCTGGGCTCGGTGCTGGGCCGGGCCACTGCCCTGGCCCGCGACCTGGCCGGGATGCCCTCGGACGTGAAGAGCCCGCAGTGGCTGGCGGAGACCGCGGAGCGGGCGTGCACCGAGGTGAGCGGGTTGCAGGCCATCGTCCGCGACGAGCGGTGGTTGGCCGACAACGGCTTCGGTGGAGTGCTCGCCGTCGGTGGTGGGTCCTCGCGCCCGCCGCGGCTGCTGGAGCTGAGCTGGCAGCCGGCCGGTGCCACCACCCACGTGGTGCTGGTGGGCAAGGGCATCACCTTCGACACCGGTGGCATCTCCATCAAGCCCGCCGAGGGCATGCACCTGATGAAGACGGACATGTCCGGTGGCGCTGCGGTGATCGCGGCACTGCGTGCAGTGGCCGAGCTGGAGCTGCCCATCCGGGTGAGTGGGCTGGTGCCCTGCGCGGAGAACCACGTCTCGGGCTCGGCCTACCGTCCTGGCGACGTGGTCACCCACTACGGCGGGCGCACCACCGAGGTGAGCAACACCGACGCGGAGGGCCGCATGGTGCTGGCCGATGCGCTGGCCTACGCCGTGGACACGCTCAGCCCCGACGCGATGGTGGATGTCGCCACGCTCACCGGCGCCATGAAGGTGGCGCTCGGGCTGCGCACCGGCGGGCTGTTCGCCACCACCGACGAGCTGGCCCAGCAGATCAGCACGGCCGGCGCCCGGGTGGGGGAGCAGTGGTGGCGGATGCCGCTGCTGGCCGACCACGCCGAGGCGGTGGTGAGCGACATCGCCGACCTGCGACAGGGTCCGCCCGGGCCGGGTGGCATCACCGCGGCGCTGTTCCTGCGAGAGTTCACCGCCGGGCTGCCGTGGGCGCACCTGGACATCGCCGGCCCGGCGCGCGCGGAGCAGGGCTACGACGAGGTGGCACCGGTGGCCACCGGCTTCGCCGCCCGCACCCTGGTGGAGCTGGTGCGGGCCATGGCGCCGACCGCCAGCCGCCCGCGGCTGCTTCAGACGTCGCCCAGGTAGAACCGCCCACCCTGGTCGTCCAGGCACTCTGCGGTGACGCCGTAGGGCTGGCGCTCGGGGCCGGCGACCACCGTTCCCCCGGCGGCGCGCACCCGGTCCACCGCGGCCGGCACGTCCACGGCCTTCCACATGGGCACCGTGGCGCCGTCCCCGCCGCCGGCCATCCCGGCCATGGGGTGCACGCCCACCGGTTCCCAGCCGTCCGGCGCCTGACCAGGGACGAGCGTCCAGCCGAGCACCCTGCGGTAGAAGTCCCGCACCGGCGCGGAGCTCCCGCGTGGCCGGAAGGTGACGTAGCAGAGGTCTCCGGTGACGGTGCCGGTCAACGGTGGGCGATCCTCGCGCGAGGACTGCTCCTGCACGGCGAACGGGGTGCCCTGCACGTCGGTGCACCGGGCCACCAGCCCACCCGGGGTGTGCTCGGGGGCCTCGGCCGTGCCGCCGGCGGCACGGACCGTGCGCACGGCGACCTGCACGTCGTCCACGGCGAAGCAGCAGTACAGGGCGCTGGTGTCGTGGCCGCCCTCCACCTCGTGCGCTCGGGTCACGTTGCGCACCCGCGGGGCGGTGGCGGAGAAGCTCCAGCCCAGGACGGCGCGGTAGAACCGCTCCGCCCGCTCGGCGTCGGGCGTGCGCCAGGTGACGGCGACGATGTCGCCCTGGTGCACCGGCTCGGTGGGGGAGCGACGGGTGGGGACCGGGGCGCTGAGCATCCACCGGTGGCCGAACGGGTCCACCAGCACGGCGCCGCGCCGGCCGTGGTTGTCGCTGGGCGGGCGCTCGAGCGTGGCGCCGGCCCGCAGGGCGCGGGCCAGGGCCGCGTCGGCGTCGGCCACCGGGAGCATCAGGCTCACCGACGTCGCACCGGCCTGCGGAGCGCGCAGGCCCAGCTCCGGGTACTCCTCGGCCAGGTAGACGACGCCGCCGCCCATGGCCAGCTCGCTGTGGCCGATGCGGCCGTCGGGCATGCGGATGGGCTCGCCGACCAGTCGGGCACCGAACGCCTCGACGTAGAAGTCGATGGCCGACTGGGCGCCGCGCACGGTGAGGTACGGCAGCGCCCCGGGGCGGGGAAAGCCCTCGGCGCGCCGGTCCAGCGACGGCTCCAGCATCTCCTCCACGCGGGGGTCGGGGGACAGGTCGAGCTCGGACGAGTCGGACATGGTGGCTCCTTGCGGGCGGGCGAGGGCAGCGGCGACGCGGTCGCGCAGCGCGGTGGCGAAGTCCGGGTCGGGGGACAGCGCGTCGATCGGGGTGGCCAGGGCGTCGAACGGGTCGGCTCCGCTGCTGCGGTCCGGGCGGCGTGGGTCAGGCACGGGGTCCCTCCTCTCCGGTGGCAGCGGCGGGATAGGCAGCGCGAAAGGCCCGGCGGGCACGGACCAGCAGCGCCTCGGTGGCGTGCACGGTGCGGTCGAGGACGGCGGCGCACTGTTGCACGGGGAGGTCGTCCACGTAGCGGAGAGTGAGCGCAGCCTGGTGCGCGGGGCTCAGCCCCCGCAGGGTCTGCCGGGCGAGCAGGCGGTCCAGCTGGGCGTCCCAGGGGTCGTCGGTCAGGTCCTCGGCCAGGTCCACCGTGGTGCTCTGCTGGTGCTCGCGCAGGCGCTGCTGCCTGCGCCAGTGGTCGGCGAGCTTGTGCCGGGCCACGCCGATCAGCCACGCCTGCGTCAGCGGGGCCGGCGCACCGGAAGGCTTGCGGGTGGCCTCCACCGCGGCGAGGAACGTCTCCGAGGTGAGGTCCTCGGCCAGGCCCCGCTGCCCGCAGCGCGACACCAGGTAGCCGTAGACGTGGGGCAGCGCCTCGTCGTAGAGCGCCAGCAGGGCCGTGCCCGCTGCCGTCGACGCACCTGTGCCGCCACCCATGCCCTGATAGTCGTCCCGGACGGCCAGGTTCCGACACCCCGGAGCGCTGTTTTCTGCCCTGCCCCAAGGTGCTGAGGTGGACTAACGAGTTTGGGGCTCCTACCGTGCAGGCATGACGTCGACGCTGGGCCGCGGGACCGACCTCCCGGACCCCGTCGAGGCGGGCACCGGCGACTACCGGCGCATCTCCCTGGCCCTCTTCCTGGCGGGCGTGGCCACCTTCGGCCTGCTCTACGACACCCAGGCCGTGCTGCCCCAGCTCGGCGCGGACCTCGCGCTCTCGCCCACCCAGGCCAGCCTCAGCGTCTCCGTCGCCACCGGCGCCCTGGCGCTGGCGGTGCTGCCGCTGGCCACGCTGTCGGAGGCGGTGGGCCGGCGCCGCACCATGCTGCTGGCGCTGGGGGTGGCCGCGGTGGTCGGCGTGCTGCTGCCGCTGGCCCCCAGCTTCGGCACGCTGCTGGGCATGCGAGCCGTGCAGGGCGTGGCGCTCGCCGGGCTGCCGGCCACGGCGATGGCCTACCTGGGCGAGGAGATGTCCGCCAGGGCGCTGGGCGGGGCGATGGGCCTCTACATCGCGGGCAACAGCATCGGCGGCATGACGGGGCGCCTGGTGTCCGGACTGGTCGCGGACGTGAGCACCTGGCGGGTGGGGCTGGCGGCCAACGCCGCGGTCGCGGTGGTCTGCACGGTGGCCATCGTGGTGCTGCTGCCCGCCTCGCGGCGCTTCCGGCCGCAGCCGTTGCGGCTGCGGCCGCTGCTCGGCGGGGTGGGGGCCGCGCTCGCCGACCCCGCGCTGCGCTGGATGTACGCCGTCGCCGCCCTGCTCATGGGCACCTTCGTCGGGGTCTACAACTACCTCGGCTTCCGGCTCACCGACGAGCCCTTCGACGTGGCGCCGGCCCTGGTGGCGCTGCTGTTCCTGGCCTACGCCGTCGGCTCGCTCACCGCCCCGCTGGCCGGGCGGATGACCGTGCGCCTGGGCCGCCCCGCGGTGCTGGCGGGGTGGATCGTGGTGACCCTGCTGGGCGTGCTCCTCATGCTGGTGGCGGCGCTGCCCGCGGTGCTGGTGGGGCTGGTGCTGATGACCGGCGGGTTCTTCGCCGCGCACGCCACCGCCAGCGGCTGGGTGGCCGCCCGGGCGCAGGGGCGGGCCCGGGCCCAGGCGTCGGGGCTGTACCTGTGCGCCTACTACGCGGGCTCGAGCGTCGGCGGCTGGGCGGTGGGGGTGCCCTTCACCGACCACGGCTGGACCGCGCTGACGGTGGTGGTGCTCGGCTTCCTGGTTTTGGCGCTGGCGTGCGTGGGGGCGGCGGCCCGACTGGTGCGGCCACGGCCGGTGAGAGACTGGGCCGGTGCTCCCTGACGTCGTTGCCGTGCTCGCCTGTCCGCACTGCACGCAATCCCTGGAGCAGGTGGGGCCGGCGCTGCGCTGCCCGGCCGGGCACAGCTTCGACCTCGCCCGCCAGGGCTACGTGGCCCTGCTGACCGGTGGGGGCCAGGCCGCCACCGGCGACAGCGCCGCGATGGTCGCCGCCCGCGCTCGCTTCCTCGACGCCGGGCACTACCAGCCGATCATGGACGCCGTGGCCGGCGAGGTGGCACGGGTGCAGCAGCGCCACCCCGGTGGCTGCGTGCTCGACGTCGGGGCGGGCACCGGCCACTACCTGGCCGCGGCGCTGGAGCAGGCGCCGGCGGCCTGCGGGGTGGCGGTGGACGCCTCCAAGGCGGCCGCGAAGGTGGCGGCTCGGGCGCACCCCCGGGCCGGCTCGGTGCTGGCCGACGCCTGGCGCCAGCTGCCCGTGGCCGACGCCGCGGTGTCGGTGGCGCTGACGGTGTTCGCCCCGCGCAGCGCGGGCGAGCTGCACCGCGCGCTCACCGACGACGGGTCGCTGGTGGTGGTCACCCCCACCCCGAACCACCTGGCCGAGCTGGTGGGGCCGCTGGGGCTGCTGCACGTGGACGAGCGCAAGCCGGAGCGGCTGGAGCAGGCGATGCAGGGCTACTTCGCCCGGCGCCGCCACACCATGCTCGAGTTCACGATGACGCTGCGCCACCAGGACGTGCAGGACCTGGTGGGCATGGGGCCGTCGGCCTTCCACACCAGCGTCGCGGAGCTGGCGGAGCGGGTGGCGGGGCTGGAGGACCCGCTGACCGTGACCGCGTCCACCGTGGTCTCGGTGTACCAGCCGCTGGTGCGGGTGGGCAGCGCCGCCCCGCAGCACGGCTAGGGGTTGGGAGCTAGGGGCTACTGCAGCACAGTCCGGTACACGGCCAGGGTCTGCTCGGCGATGGACGCCCAGGAGAACTCGGCGATGGCCCGCTCGCGGCCGGCGGCACCCATCCTGGCCGCACGGGCGGGGTCGGCGACCAGCTCGTTCACCGCCGCGGCCAGGTCGCGGCGGAACGCCTCCGGGTCGGCGGCGTCGTGGTGCACCAGCAGGCCGGTGCGCCCGTCGTCGACCACCTCGGGGATGCCGCCCACGTCGGAGGCCACCACCGCGGTGCCACAGGCCATCGCCTCCAGGTTCACGATGCCCAGCGGCTCGTACACCGAGGGACAGACGAACACCGTGGCCGCTGCCAGCAGCTCGCGCACGTCGCCGGCGGGCAGCATCTCCCGCACCCAGAACACCCCGCTGCGGGTGGCGGACAGCTCGGTGACGGCCTGCTCGATCTCGGTGGCCAGCTCAGGGGTGTCCGGTGCGCCGGCGCAGAGCACCAGCTGGGCGTCGGGGTGCAGGTGGTGGGCGGCCGCCACCAGGTGGCCCACGCCCTTCTGCCGGGTGATGCGGCCGACGAACACCACCACCGGCCGGTCCGGGTCCACGCCCAGGCGCTCGAGCACCTCGGTGCCCGCGCCAGGGTGGTACGCCTCGGTGTCGATGCCGTTGCGCACCACGTGCACCCGTTCCGGCGCCAGGGACGTGTAGCAGGCGAGCACGTCCGCGCGCATGCCCTCACTCACGGCGATCACGGCGTCGGCGTGCTCCATGGCGGTGCGCTCCACCCAGGAGGAGACGCGGTAGCCGCCACCGAGCTGCTCGGCCTTCCACGGGCGGCGCGGCTCCAGGGAGTGCGCGGTGAGCACGTGCGGCACCCCGTGCAGCAGCGCCGAGAGGTGGCCGGCCATGCCGGTGTACCAGGTGTGGGAGTGCACCAGGTCGGCTCCCGCCACGGCGTTGACGATGGAGAGGTCCGCCGACAGGGTGGCCAGGGCGGGGTTGGCGCCGGCCAGCTCGGGCGCAGGGGAGTGCGCGACGGCCCCAGGGCGTGGGGCGCCGATGCAGTGCACGTCCACCTCGCACAGCGCCCGGAGCTGGGTCACCAGCTCGGTGACGTGCACGCCGGCCCCGCCGTACACCTCGGGCGGGTACTCCTTGGTCAACACAGCTACTCGCACACCACGAACCGTATCGTCTCGCCGCCGAGACGCCACGCCGCACCGTGGGTGGACGCCGTGTGGCTCGAAGCGGGCGGAACGGCTAGATTTGCGCTGTGCGTAGTCAGCCGAACGTGCTCGGGATCGTCCTTGCGGGTGGTGAGGGCAAGCGTCTCTACCCCCTCACTGCAGATCGGGCCAAGCCCGCGGTGCCGTTCGGGGGTGCCTACCGACTGATCGACTTCGTGCTCTCCAACATGGTGAACGCCGGCTACACCCGGATCTGCGTGCTCACGCAGTACAAGTCGCACTCGTTGGACCGGCACATCGCCCAGACCTGGCGGCTGTCCGGTCTCACCGGTGAGTACATCGCCCCGGTGCCTGCCCAGCAGCGCCTCGGGCCGCGCTGGTACACCGGCAGCGCCGACGCCATCTACCAGTCCTGGAACCTGGTGGACGACGAGCGCCCGGAGCACGTGGTGGTGTTCGGCGCCGACCACGTCTACCGGATGGATCCCGAGCAGATGGTGGCGCGCCACATCGAGTCCGGCGCGGGCGTCACCGTGGCGGGCATCAGGGTGCCGCGCAGCGAGGCCCACGCCTTCGGCTGCATCGACGCCGACGCCGACGGCAAGATCACCCGCTTCCTGGAGAAGCCGGTGGACCCGCCGGGGACCGCCGACGACCCGGACGTCACCTTCGCCTCCATGGGCAACTACGTGTTCTCCACCGAGGTGCTGCTCAAGGCCATCCACGCCGACGCCGGCCAGGACGGCTCCGACCACGACATGGGCGGGGACATCATCCCGGCCCTGGTGGAGGCGGGCCTCGCGCACGTCTACGACTTCGCCGACAACGTGGTGCCCGGGGCCACCGAGCGCGACCGCGGCTACTGGCGCGACGTGGGGACGGTGGACGCCTTCTACGACGCGCACATGGACCTGGTGTCGGTGCACCCGGTGTTCAACCTCTACAACCAGCGCTGGCCGATCCGCTCGGCCACGGACATGCGGCCCCCCGCCAAGTTCGTGCACGGTGGCCTGGCCCAGGAGTCCATCGTGGGTGCCGGCAGCATCATCTCCGGTGCGACCGTGCGCAACTCGGTGCTCAGCTCGGACGTGGTGGTCAGTGAGGGCGCCAGCGTGGACGGCAGCGTGCTGATGCCCGGCGTGCGGATCGGCCGGGGCGCGGTGGTGCGCAACGCGATCCTGGACAAGAACGTGGTGGTCGACCCGGGCGTGATCATCGGGGTGGACCACGAGCACGACAGGCAGCGCTACACCGTCAGCCCCGGCGGCATCGTGGTGGTGGGCAAGGGCTTGCGCGTCGACCACGGCTGAACGACCACGGCTGAACGACGACGGCTGAGCGCGCCCCGTGGGTGCGCTCAGCCGTGGTCGGAAGCGGGGTGGAGCCGGCTAGCTGGTGAGCATCGCGGCCTGCAGGCCCTCGCCCACGGGCAGCAGGACCGAGACGAAGCGGTCGTCCTCGGCGATCAGGCGCTCTGTCTCGCGCAGGGCCACGGTGGCCGGGTCACGCTGGGCCGGGTCGGCGATGCGGCCCCCGGCCAGCGAGCCGTGCAGCACCACCACGCCGCCCGGACGGAGCAGGCGGGTCGCCTCGGCCAGGTAGCGCGGGTGGTCGGCCGGAGCGGCGTCCACGAACACCAGGTCGTAGCCGCCGTCGGTGAGGCGCGGCAGCACCTCGAGCGCGCGACCGTTGATCAGCCGGAAGCGGTGCGAGGACAAGCCGGCGTCGCTGAACGCCCGGCGCGCGGCGCGCTGGTGCTCCGGCTCGATGTCGATGGTGGTGAGCACGCCGTCGGGGCGCATGCCGCGCAGCAGCCACAGCCCGCTGACCCCGGTTCCGGTGCCGACCTCCACCACGGTGCGGGCCGCCATGACGCTGGCGAGGAAGGACAAGGTGGCGCCTGCCGAGGCTGTCACGGGCTTGGCGCCAAGGTCCTCGGCGCGCTCCCGGGCCGAGTGCAGCACCTCGTCCTCCACGACGGAGCTCTCCACGTGGGCAAAGGTGCGCTCGGCTGGGTTCGGTGGCACGCTAGAAGTCACCTAGCGAGGTTATCGTCACGGTGCGGTCAAGAGGTGTAGGCGCGCTGTCATCGCCACTCTCAGGTGTCGCACAGGTGGTTCTCATCGTCGTCTCACCCGGAGCGGGAATGCTCGAGGCTTCGACGCAGGCATGAGGCGAACCGGTCGAGCGGAACAGCGCGAACCTCATGTGTGTTGAACAGAACGCCTGGTGTCCACGACACGGCCCCAGGCACTGACCGGAGGCAGCCACCACCACATGACACCCGCCAGCGAACGCCGCCAGGACCTCCCGTCCACTGACAGCTCGCCGGCTGCGACCGCCCACGTTGCCGGCTTCAGCCCCGAGGACACCGAGTGGGTCCTGCCCACCTGGGACGAGGTGGTGCGCGACCACGCCGACCGGGTTTACCGGCTGGCCTACCGGCTCTCGGGCAACCAGCACGATGCGGAGGACCTCACCCAGGAGACCTTCATCCGGGTGTTCCGCTCGCTGTCCAGCTTCCAGCCGGGCACGTTCGAGGGCTGGCTGCACCGCATCACCACCAACCTCTTCCTGGACATGGTCCGCCGCCGCAACCGCGTGCGCATGGAGGCCCTCCCGGAGGACTACGACCGGGTTCCCGGCGACGAGCCCAGCCCCGAGCAGGCGTTCGCCTCCGCCCACTTCGACTCCGACCTGCAGGAGGCGCTGGACGCCCTCCCGCCCGAGTTCCGGGCCGCCGTGGTGCTCTGTGACATCGAAGGGTTGTCATACGAGGAGATTGGGGCAACGCTGGGGGTGAAGATGGGGACGGTGCGCAGCCGGATCCACCGGGGCCGGCAAGCGCTGCGGGCCGCCCTGGAGCGCAAGGGCAGGATGGGCGCGTACTCGGCAGCCGCCGGTTGAGCGTGGCTCCGCTCGGCCCGGGCACGGGGTCGTGAGAGCACCGAGCACGACCAGAGAAGCAGCGAGAGACAGCACTGAGGAGGTTGCGGATGAGCCAGGACGCCCCCGGCTCTCGCGGCGCGAGCCGCTTGCGCAGCGCATGGGCCTCCGCCGGCCGATCCTCGACCGAGCACCTCGCCTCCGAGGCCGTCGTGGCCTACGTCGACGGCGAGCTGACCATGACCGCTCACCAGCGTGCCGCTGCCCACCTGGGCACGTGCCCGGAGTGCGCGGCCGAGGTGGACGGCCAGCAGCGTGCGCGCTCAGCGGTGCGCTCCGCCGCCCCGCTGGCGGTGCCGGCCGGGCTGCAGAGCCTGCTGTGCGGGATACCGCAGAGCCAGCAGCGCACCCGTCCCCAGCAGGTCGCCCAGCGCCAGGTTCCCCAGCGCCAGGTTCCCCAGCAGCAGGTCACCCGAGAGCGCAGCCCTGGTCGGCGCAGCACCCCCCCGCCGCGCCGCAGCAACCGGGGCGCGGTTCCGCTGGCCGTGGCCACGGTGTCCGCGCTGGCGGTGGGCGCGCTCACCATGGTGGTGACTTCTCCTGCTGCCGGACCCCGCAGCGCGCCGACCCCGCGGGCCAGCAGCTCGCCGACCGTGGTGGGCGCGACCCTGCAGTCGGCCAAGGTCCCCGCACGCGCGATCGGCGCCAGCGTCAGCGCCACCTCCTGGGCAGGGCAGACGCGGACTTCACCGTAGGTCGGGCAGGCTAGCCCCCTATCCTGGCTGCCACGGGACTCTGCAAGGGCGCCCGGACGCCGTCGACACCGATGAGGGGTATCCGCCGAACATGACCGAACCGGGCGTGAGCTCCCCTCGTGCGGGCGAGCGCGGTCCCGAGGGGAGCCAGCCGCCGCGCCTCCAGCCGCGCCGCGTGCAGCGTCCCCCGATCGACCCGCAGCAGGCCCAGGTCTTCGGCCGCCCCCACGGCGTGGCTGGTTCCTTCGCTGGCGCCGCCCAGCGCCGTCGCGACCCGCGGATGGTGTCCGCCCCGCCGCCTGACCCGGCGCTGGCCCAGGCGTTCGGCCGTCCCCCCGGCGCGCAGGCGAGCCTGCAGCGCGGGGCCCCGGAGACCGTCGGGCCCACCGAGCTGGCGGAGAGCGACCCCTGGCGCGACGCCCGCTCCGGTGCGCGCCCCGGGCCACCGGCTCTTGGCGAGGACACCGAGCCGGAGGCCGAACCTGGCCCGCCCACGGCGAAGCTGGGTGCCCGTGAGCTGCTGCTGGGCTCCCGGGTCCGCCCGAGCGCCCTGGCCGCGCTGGTGGTCCTGGCGCTGGCGGTGGGAGCGATCGGCGGCCTCGTCGGGCGCGGCACCGCCGACGTCACCTCCGCGCTCACCGACGCCAACGTCACCCTGGCCCAGGTCGACGACGGCGCGGCACCGCCGGCCAACGGAGTGGCGGCGACGGCTGCCGCCGTGCTGCCCTCGGTGGTGTCGGTGGAGGTCCGTGCCGGGGACACCGGTGGCAGCGGGTCCGGCGTGGTCATCGACGGCGGCGGCTACATCGTCACCAACAACCACGTCATTTCCCAGGCGGCCACCAACCCCTCCGGGGCCACCCTGGACGTGGTGTTCTCCGACGGAACCCGGCAGCGGGCGCAGATCGTCGGTCGCGACACCAAGACCGACCTGGCCGTGCTGCGCGCCACCACCCCCAACCTCACGGTGGCGCAGCTGGGCCGCTCCAACCAGCTCAACGTCGGCGACCCGGTGATCGCCATCGGCTCTCCGCTGGGCCTGGCCGGCACCGTCACCACCGGCATCATCAGCGCCAAGCAGCGTCCGGTGCGGTTGTCCGGCGACGGCACCGACACTGACGCGGTGATCGACGCGCTGCAGACCGACGCCGCCATCAACCCCGGCAACTCTGGCGGTCCGCTGGTGGACTACGAGGGTCGGGTGGTGGGGATCAACTCCGCCATCCGGACCTCCGGCGGGGACTCCGGTGGTTCCATCGGCCTGGGCTTCGCCATCCCCGTGGACCAGGTGACGGCCGTGGCTCAGGAGATCATCCGCACCGGATCGATGCGCCACCCCACCATCGGGGTGAACGTCCGCTCGGTGACCGACGGCTCCACCGACGGGGCCGCGGTGGCCAACGTGCAGGACGGCAGCGCCGCCGCGCGGGCCGGGCTGGCCGAGGGCGACGTCATCGTCCAGGTGGGCGACCGCACCATCGCCGGCGCCGAGGAGCTCACCGTGGCCATCCAGGAGCGGACCATCGGCGAGCCGGTGCCCCTGCGCGTGGTGCGGGCCGGTCGCACCATCGACATCCAGGTCACTCCGGACTCCGACTGAGCCCGTCGGGCCGTAGGCTGAGCCCGTGTTCGGAAACATCGGCTGGGCCGAGTTCGCCGTCCTGGCGGTCGCAGGCCTGTTCATCCTCGGCCCGGAGCGCCTGCCGTCGGCGGCAGCCTGGCTGGCCCGCACCCTCAAGCAGGTCCGCGAGTACGCCACCGGTGCGCGTGACCAGCTCAAGGACGAGCTGGGCCCGGAGTTCGACGATCTGCGCAAGCCGCTGGCCGACCTGCAGGAGCTGCGCAACCTCAACCCCCGCACCGCCATCACCAAGCACCTCTTCGACGGCGACGAGTCGTTCCTGTTCGGGCCGAGCTCCCCGGCCGGTCAGGTCACCGAGGCCGTGCAGGACGCCCGGGGCGCGGTGGACATGACCAAGCCCGGCGCAGACCTGACCAAGACCCGGGTGAACCCGGAGACCCGCCCCGCGCCGCTGGCCAGGGACGAGCGGCCGCCCTACGACGCCGACGCCACCTGAGCCCACGCACGAGGCGCGGCTCAGGTGGCGCGGGGTTGGCTGGCCAGCAGCGTGCCGGCGGGACGCGCTGGTGTCAGGCGCTGCGGGACGGGCTCACGTTCAGCGACATCCCGGCCAGCCCACGGGCCCGGCGGGACAGCTTGTCCGCCACCGACTGGAGCGCGATCGCGGCGGGGGAGTCCGGCGCGCTGAGCACGATGGGCACTCCGGCGTCGCCGGCCTCACGCACCCGGGTCTCCAGCGGGATCTGACCCAGCAGCGGGACGTCGGCACCCACGGCCTGGGTGAGCCGCTCGGCCACCGCGGCCCCGCCGCCGGAGCCGAAGACGTCCATCCGGGTGCCGTCGGGCAGCTCCAGCCACGACATGTTCTCCACCACGCCGGCCAGGCGCTGGCGGGTCTGCAGCGCGATGGCGCCGGCTCGCTCGGCCACCTCGGCGGCAGCCTGCTGCGGGGTGGTGACCACCAGGATCTCCGCCCCCGGGATGAGCTGGGCCACCGAGATGGCCACGTCACCGGTGCCCGGCGGCAGGTCCAGCAGCAGCACGTCCAGGTCACCCCAGAACACGTCGGCCAGGAACTGCTGCAGCGCGCGGTGCAGCATGGGTCCGCGCCACACCACCGGGGCGTTGCCCGGGGTGAACTGGGCGATGGAGATCAGCTTCACCCCGTGCGACTGCGGGGGCATGATCATCTTCTCCACCTGGGTGGGCGCGGCGTCGGTGCCCATCATGCGGGGGATGGAGTGGCCGTAGATGTCGGCGTCCAGCACGCCCACGGACAGGCCCTTGGCGGCCATCGCCGCAGCCAGGTTCACCGTCACGCTGGACTTGCCCACGCCGCCCTTGCCGGAGGCCACCGCGTAGACCCGGGTGAGCGAGCCCGGCTGGGCGAACGGGATGACCGGGTCGGCGGAGTCGCCGCGCAGGTTCTTGCGCAGCTCGGTGCGCTGGGCGTCGTCCATCACCGACAGCTCCACGTTCACCGCGCCCACGCCAGGGACGTCGGCGACCGCGGTGGTCACCCGATCGATGATCTCGCTGCGCATGGGGCAGCCGGCGACGGTGAGGTACACGCCCACGTCGACCCGTCCATCGGGGCCGATCACGATGTCCTTGACCATGCCCAGCTCGGTGATGGGCTTGCGGATCTCGGGGTCGTTCACACGGGAGAGCGCGGTACGGATGGCGTCTTCACTGGGTTCCACTGGCGCCATGGTAGGGGGACGCGCCGAACCCGCCGCGCTCAGGCCCGCTCGCCCTGTGGTGCCGTGGCCGTGCCGGCGTCCAGGTCGTGCTCGACGAGCAACGTCTTGAGGTCCTCCAGCTCGCGCCGCAGGTAGTCGCGGGTGGCCACCTCGCCGATGGCGATGCGCAGCGCAGCGATCTCCCGGGCCAGGAACTCGGTGTCGGCCTTGGTCTGCGCTGCGCGCAGCCGGTCCTCCTCGAGCGAGACCCGGTCCCGGTTCTCCTGCCGGTTCTGGGCCAGCAGGATCAGCGGGGCGGCGTAGGCGGCCTGGGTGGAGAAGGCCAGGTTCAGCAGGATGAACGGGTACGGGTCGAACCGCCAGGCCACGGCGACGACGTTGATGGTGATCCACACGATCACCACGGCGGTCTGGATGGCCAGGTAGCGGCCGGTGCCCAGGAAGCGGGCGAAGCGCTCGCCGACCTGGCCGACGGAGTCGGGGTCGACGTTGAGCTGGAAGCGCCGGCTGCCGCGCGGCGTGCCCAGGCGCTGGCGGGCGGCGGAGGTGTCAGGCATGGCGAGCTCCCTCCGCGTTCAGGTCGGGCCGGGTCAGGTGGGTCTCGGTGAGGCGCCAGTCCTCCGGCAGCAGGTGGTCGAGCAGGTCGTCCACCGCCACCGCGCCCAGCATGTGGTTCTCCTCGTCCACCACCGGGCCGCACACCAGGTTGTAGGTGGCGAAGAAGCGGGTGACCTCCGACAGCGTGGAGGTGGGCGAGAGGGTGGGCAGGCCGGTGTCCAGCACCCCGCTCACCAGGTTGGCCGGCGGTTCCCGGAGCAGGCGCTGCAGGTGCACGCACCCGAGGTAGCGGCCGGTGGGCGTGGCCGTCGGCGGGCGCACCACAAAGATGATGCTGGCCAGAGCGGGGGTGAGGTCGGGGTTGCGGGCCCGGGCGAGCGCCTCGGCCACCGTGGCGTTGGGCGTGAGCACCAGCGGCTGCGGGGTCATCATGCCGCCGGCGGTGTCGGGGGAGTGCTGCAGCAGCCGGCGCACCGGCTCGGACTCCTCGGGGTCCATCAGGCCCAGCAGCGCCTCGGCCTCGCTGTCGGGCAGCTCGCCCAGCAGGTCGGCGGCGTCGTCGGGGTCCATCGCCTCCAGCACGTCGGCGGCGCGCTCCAGCTTGAGGTGCATGAGCAGCTCGGTCTGGTCCTTCTCCGGCAGCTCCTGCACCACGTCGGCCAGGCGCTCGTCGTCGAAGGCCTCGGCGACCTCCATGCGCCGCTTGGTGGGCAGCTCGCGCAGCGCGTGCGCCACGTCGGCGGCGCGCATGTCCTGGAACTGGGCCATCAGGTGGTCGGTGTTCTGCCCCGGCTGCGCCAGGGCCTTGCGGGTGAGCCCCTCCACCTCGTCGAAGCTGACCACGGTCACCGCGCCGCGGCGGCCCAGCCGGGCCCGGCGCGGGCGCACCGCCACCTTGCTCACCACCCAGTCCCGGGTGCGGGTGGCCTCGATGGCGACGTCGGTGACCACCACGTCGCCGGTGAGCTCGGGGGACTCCGCCTGCACCGGGGAGTCGAGCACCTGGGCCAGCACCAGCACCTCGGTGGGCCGCTGGACGAAGCGGCGCAGGCTGACGTTGCCGGTGTTGAGGTTGATGGAGGTGGGCTCGATCGCGGTGACCCGCAGCATCGGCACGAAGATGCGTCGTCGGGTGGCCAGCTCGACCACCAGCCCCAGCACGCGCGGCTGCTCCCGGGAGATGCGCATGGTGATCACCACGTCACGCACGCGGCCGACGGTCTCCCCGTCGGGGCCCAGCACGGGCAGCCCAGCCATCCGGGCGACGAAGACCTTGCTCACGGCTGCCATGCGGCCAGGTTATCGCCTGGTCCCCGCACGCCACGGACCCGCTCAGGCGAGCTGGAGCTGAAACACCTCGTGCCAGTGGGCCGCCCCGTTGCGCCGGGCGGTGCGCAGCGCCGTGGCGGCGGCGGCGTCGGGCTCGATGCGCCGGGCGGTGCACGAGATCTCGGCCAGGCGGCTGCGGCTGCCGGGAGCGGCCACCACCACCTGCACCTCAGCACCGTCGACCAGGCCGGGGACCTGCTGCTCGGTGCCGCCGGTGGCGACCAGCAGCGACCCCGCCAGCGGCGGGCGGGCGAACCACACGCCCCAGACCAGCCGGCTGGGGTGGCCCTGGGGCTGCACCCACACCGCCGCGGCCTTGCGCAGCGCGGCGTCGAGCTGGGGCTTGGAGACGGTCGCGGTCACCGGGGCAACCCGTCTAGTAGGTGGAGCTGTCGGAGGCGGCCACGGCGACGAGGATGATGAACCCGGCGAACAGCACCCAGAGCGCGGTGACCGACCAGCCGATGATGATGCCGGCGAGGGCCATGCCCCGTCCCTCCTCGCCGGTGCGCTTCATCTGGCTCATCGCCACGTGGCCGAGGATTGCTCCGACGAACGACAGCAGCCCCCCAGTCACCGGGAGGGCGGCCAGCGCGGTGACCAGCGCGGCGATGGCCATCCCGTTGGTACGGGCGGCTTGCGGGTAGCCGGGGTACTGCTGGCCGTAGGGCTCAGCGCCGTACTGCCCGTACTGCTGGCCGTGCTCCTGCCCGTAGGCAGGCTGGGCGTACTCCTGCTCTCCGTAACCGGGCTGGGCGTACTCCTGCTGTCCGTAACCGGGCTGGGCGTAGGGCTGCTGCTCCGGGTAGCCCCCGCCGGCGTAGGGGTCCTGCCCGCCACCCGCATAGGGGTCCTGGCGGGGCGCCTTGGCGAAGGGATCGCTGGGCGGGGTGTCGTCGCCGCGTGGGGTGCTCATCGGTCCAGTTCAGCAGTTCCGGGCGGAGCGCGTCTAGTCGTCGGGGTCAATCAGTACGGCTGTCCGGGACCCTGGTGGCCGGCGGCGGCGGACCGGCGCACGAGGACCACGACGAGGGCCACCGCTGCTGCCCCCAGCAGGATGACGCCGAGTGCGACCCACAACCACGGGCTGGTGCCCGAGTCGGGCTCGGCGGGGGCGGCCTCCGGGGTGGCCGCGACCGGCTCCGCGGTGGGCGTGGGGGTGGCGGTGACGGGCGCGGTGAAGGCGGCGGTGCTGGCCTCCACCCGGATCGGGTACTCCAGGTCGCTCACCGGCAGCTTGCCGGTGCAGGAGGAGCCCTGGGCGAGGGTGACGGTGAGGTAGTAGGTGCCGGGCGCGGCGATGCTGCTGGAGTCAGACTTGGTCTCCCCCACGGCCTCGTTGCTGGAGGTGACGCTCTCCGCCGCGGCGGGCTTGCGACCGTCGAAGCTGAAGACGTCGGTGTCCACCCGGTCGCCGCGGCCGTTGACGAGCTGGACGGTGCCGGAGCCCGTGCAGGCGTTGTCCACGGCGGAGGGGTCGCCACCCACCAGCACCAGCCCGCGCAGGCGCTGGCCCTTGGCCACGTCGACGGCGTACCAGGCGGTCTCGCCGAAGCGGAGGGTGTCGCGGACCGGGGTCGCGGGGCTAAGCCTGGGCGCGTTGGTGGACGCGCTGCCGGCCACCAGCGGGGTGGCGGGGGCGGGCGAGGCGGCGCTGAGGCCCTTGACGCTCACCTGGAGCTGGTAGTCGCGCTGGGGCAGCGGAGGCTGGCCGCCGGAGCAGGTCTGCCGGGTGAGCTCGACCTTGAGGTACCAGGTGCCGGCGACGTGGTTGGGGTACGAGGCGTCCTTGCTCAGCGGGGGCACCGCGTTGGTGCGCTCGCCGAGGTTGTTCACCGCGGTCACCGACTGCCGGCCGTCGAAGGACTTGGACGCGTTGTCCACCGTGCTCGCGCTGGGGCTGAGGATGGCACTGGTCAGCTCGCCCTTGCAGGACTTGTCCGCCACCGTCGCGGGCTGGTCGTTGCCCAGGGTGGTGGAGGTCTCCGGGCGGTCGTCCACGGCGGTGGGCAGGGCGTAGTACTTGGTCTGGCCCGGTGCGATGGTGTCCCGCACGGCGCTGCCGTCGGTGGGCAGGAACGGCGCGTCCACGGGGCTGGCGCCACCGCCGGCAGCGGCGCCCGCGGCGTTGAAGCCCCGCAGGGCGCGCTGGGAGGAGCTGGTCAGGGCCGCGGCGAGCTGGCCGGCGTCGGCGGCGTCGCGGTACTCGCCGCCGGTGGCGCCGGCGATGCACTGCAGCTGGCCGCGAGCCGGGTCGCCGGGTCGCCGGCGGGCAGGTTGAAGCCGATGGCCTCCACGGTCACCGGCACGCCGTCGGCGCTGAGCTGCCTGGCCACCTCGCAGGGGTCCGGGGGAGCGCAGGTGTCCAGCCCGTCGGAGACCAGCACGATGGTGCGGGGACCGGTGCTCGGCAGGTCCTTGGCGCCCTGCTGCAGGGCCAGCCCGATGGGCGTCCACCCGCTGGGCTGCACGCTGCCCAGCGCGGCGTTGATCGCAGCGGGGTTCACCGGGCCCACCGGCACCAGCAGCCTGCTGTCCTGGCAGCCCGCGGCCTTGTTGGACTCCTCGCTGCCCACCGTCGAGCCGTACACCCGCAGGCCCACCTGCGAGCCGGCCGGCAGCGCGGCCACGGTGCTGCTCACCGCGGTGCGCGCCTGCTCGATGAGGGCGGCGCCGCCCTGGCCGGGCGCGGCCATCGATCCGGAGACGTCCAGCACGACGAGCGCGGCGGGGCCGGTGGCGCCCTGCGCCCCGGCCGGCGGGGCCATGGGCAGCTGGCCCAGCGTCGAGGTGAGCAGGGCGGCCAGGACGGGACCGAGTGGACCGCGCAACCGTGAACGCATCGTGCTCCCTGGGTGTCAGCGAAGGTTGATGAACCCGATCCTGGCCACAGCGGAACCACGCATTTCGGGCGTCGCGATCTTTGCACACCGGCGCGGCCTTGTCCCGCCTCATCTGCGAAGATGCGTTCGGCCGTCGACTCCTCCGGCGCGCGTCGTGGCGAAGAAGTATGGTGCACGCATGGCCAATTCACTTCATTACACAGTTCCCGGAATGAACCCAGAGGACGGCGCGACGGTGGCCGCGACCCTCCAGAAGCGGCTCTACGCACTCAACGACCTGCACCTGACCCTCAAGCACGTGCACTGGAACGTGGTGGGCCCGCAGTTCATCGCCGTGCACGAGATGCTCGACCCCCAGGTCGAGGCGGTCCGTGCGATGGCCGACGCGGTCGCGGAGCGCATCGCGACCCTGGGCGCCTCGCCCAACGGCACCCCGGGCGCGCTGGTGCGCGACCGCACCTGGGACGACTACTCCGTCAACCGTGCGGGCTCCATCGCCCACCTCGGTGCCCTGGACGTGGTCTACACCGGCGTCATCGGTGACCACCGCAAGGCGATGGAGGAGGTCGGCGAGCTGGACCCGGTGACCGAGGACCTGCTCACCGGCCAGTCCGGCGAGCTGGAGCTCTTCCACTGGTTCATCCGCGCCCACCTGGAGAGCGCCGGCGGCGAGCTGTCCACCGACGGTGCGAGCAGCGAGGCCGAGGCGGCCAAGGACGCAGCCGACGCGGTCTGACCTGGGCGACAAGGCTTCTCCGCACGCCACCCGTGGCGTGCTCGTGAGGGGGTGTGCATCAGCACACCCCCTCGCGGCGTTGTGGGTGCAGCCGCCATACTGGCGAGTAACTTGTACGGGACCCGGTGTGCAGCCGGCGCTCCGACACGTTCGCCGGCAACCCGTCGCAGCGCTCACCACGCTGCGGCGTCCGACCCCTTGGAAAGGTGTTCTCTATGGCACGGCTCGCCCAGACTGCGGACCTCACGGAGATCCAGCAGGAGATCCTCTCCACCGTCCGTGACTTCGTGGACAAGGAGATCATTCCCCGTGCCCAGGAGCTCGAGCACTCCGACACCTACCCGCAGGAGATCGTGGACGGGATGAAGGAGATGGGGCTGTTCGGCCTCATGATCCCGGAGGAGTACGGCGGCCTCGGCGAGTCGCTGCTGACCTACGTGCTGGTGGTCGAGGAGATCGCCCGGGGCTGGATGAGCGTCTCCGGCGTCATCAACACCCACTTCATCGTCGCCTACATGCTGATCCACCACGGCACGCCGGAGCAGAAGGAGTACTACCTGCCCCGAATGGCCACCGGCGAGGTCCGCGGCGCGTTCTCCATGTCCGAGCCGGGCCTGGGCTCCGACGTCGCCGCCATTCGCACCAAGGCCACCAAGAACGCTGATGGTGACTACACCATCAACGGCGCCAAGATGTGGCTGACCAACGGTGGCTCCTCCACCCTGATCGCCGCGCTGGTGAAGACCGACGAGGGTGCGGACAAGCCGTACAAGAACCTCACCACCTTCCTCATCGAGAAGCCCTCCGGCTTCGGCGAGGTGAAGCCGGGTCTCACCATTCCCGGCAAGCTCGAGAAGATGGGCTACAAGGGCGTGGACACCACCGAGCTGGTGTTCGACGGCTACCAGGCCAAGGCCAGCGACATCCTCGGCGGCGTGCCCGGCAAGGGCTTCGGCCACATGATGGACGGCGTCGAGGTCGGTCGCGTGAACGTGGCGGCCCGGGCCTGCGGCATCTCCATCCGCGCCTTCGAGCTCGCCGTGGCCTACGCCCAGCAGCGCGAGACCTTCGGCAAGCCCATCGCCCAGCACCAGGCCATCGCCTTCCAGCTGGCCGAGATGGCCACCAAGGTGGAGGCCGCGCACCTGATGATGGTGAACGCCGCGCGGCTGAAGGACACCGGCAAGCGCAACGACGTCGAGGCCGGCATGGCCAAGATGCTCGCCAGCGAGTACTGCGCCGAGGTCACCACCCAGAGCTTCCGCATCCACGGCGGCTACGGCTACTCCAAGGAGTACGAGATCGAGCGCCTCATGCGCGAGGCGCCGTTCCTGCTCATCGGTGAGGGCACCAGCGAGATCCAGAAGACGATCATCAGTCGGGGCTTGCTGAAGGAGTACGCGCAGCGGCGCTGATCCGGACGACGAACCGGGCACGAAACGCGTGCTCGGTTCGTTGCACCGGAGAGACTGCAGTCCGTATCCCGATAAGGAGCTGAACCGATGACCAGCCCCATGTCCAACCGTGCGCTGTCCAACCAGGGCAAGGGGTTGTCGATGCCGACCCCACCGACGGGATGGCCCATCGGCTCCTACCCGACCTACGCCGAGGCTCAGCGGGCGGTGGACTACCTGTCCGACCGCGAGTTCTCGGTGGAGGACGTGACCATCGTCGGGGTCGACCTCATGCAGGTCGAGCGGGTGCTGGGGCGGCTGACCTGGCCCAAGGTGCTGGGGGCCGGTGCCGCCTCCGGCGCCTGGCTCGGCGTGTTCGTGGGACTGCTGCTCAGCCTCTTCGGCGAGGGCGGCCTGGCGGTGCCGCTGATCACCGGCATCGTCGTGGGTGTGGTGTTCGGCCTCATCTCCGGAGCCATGACCTACGGAGCAACCAAGGGCCAGCGGGACTTCTCCTCCACCATGCAGCTGGTCGCGGGACGCTACGACGTGCTGTGCGAGCCGCGCACCGCCGAGCGGGCCCGCGACCTGCTGAGCAAGCTGTCGATGGGCAACCAGGGCTGAGCCAGCACGACACGACTGGTTCAATGGGGCAATGGCTGAGGTGCTCGACCAGGTAGACGTCCACTTGCGCACCCACATCGTCGGGCCGGCTCCCGAGCGGGCGTCGGTGACCTTTCTCGGGGTGCAGTCGCTGGACGTGCTGCGCTTCGGGCCCGACTCCGACCGGATGGTTCGCTACGCCACCGTGGGCTGCTCGCGCCACCCCATGGGTGACCCCGAGGCGATCATGACCGACAGCGTGCACGGGCCCCGCGCCGAGCTGGTGCTGTCAGTGCGGGGCGGGGTCGACGGCGTGGTGCGCACGCTGGCCATCCTGGCCGCTGCCCCCGTCGTCGAGGGACTGGTGCTGCAGCCCGACGCGCTGATCGACCTGCGCGAGCCGCTCTGGGAGGGCTCGGCCTTCACCGCGGTGGTGCTGGGCGAGAGCGACGTCCCGGAGCTGGCGCTGGCCGAGCCGATGGACCCGGTGCGCTTCCTCGAGGTGGTGCCGGTGACCGGCACCGAGGCGGCCTGGGTCCGGCTGCGCGGCGCCCAGGCGCTGCGGGAGGCGTGGGAGGAGGCGGGTGTGGACGTCCGCGACCCCGGCCGCTCCGCAGTCACGCTGTGACGGCCCTGGGCAACGTCGGGCTCCCCGCGACCGGGTAGCGCGGCGGGCGGGCCGCCTGCGGGTCGCCGCACGATGGCCTGGCTCACTCCGTCACACTGAGACGTCACGTCGGACAAAGATCAACCGGGGCACTGCGCCCCGTGGAACCCAGCCTGGAGGTAGACGGTGCAGTTCGGTCGGTACTACGAGGAGTTCGAGGTCGGCGATGTGTACAAGCACTGGCCCGGAAAGACGGTCACCGAGTACGACGACCACCTCTTCTGCCTCATCACCATGAACCACCACCCGCTGCACCTGGACACCAACTACGCCGAGGAGACCACCGACTTCGGCAAGAACGTCGTGGTGGGCAACTACATCTACTCGCTGCTGCTGGGCATGAGCGTCGCCGACGTCAGCGGCAAGGCGATCGCCAACCTCGAGGTGGAGTCGCTGCGCCACGTGAAGCCGACCTTCCACGGCGACACCATCTACGGCGAGACCGAGGTGCTGGACAAGACCCCGTCGAAGTCCAAGGACGACCGCGGCGTGGTGTACGTGGAGACCAAGGGCTACAAGCAGGACGGCACCGTGGTCTGCATCTTCCGCCGCAAGGTGATGGTGCCCAAGCGCTCCTACGGCGAGGCGCGCGGCGGCGAGCAGCCCGGCCGCCCCGAGCCGAAGGCCTAGCGCACCAGCGACAGTCGCTTTCTGTCCTACCCGGCGGGCACGTGCCCGCCGGGCAGGACAGCCGATCCAGGGACCAGGAAGGAGTGAGGACGCGTGCGCATCGACCTGCACACCCACTCGAAGGTCTCGGACGGGACCGACACCCCCGCCCAGCTGGTGACCGCCGCCGCCGCGGCGGGGCTGGACGTGGTGGCGCTGACCGACCACGACACCACCTCCGGGTGGGCGGAGGCTGCTGCTGCGCTGCCGGAGGGCCTCACCCTGGTGCCGGGCATGGAGCTGTCCTGCGCCTCCCCGGCCGAGGGCTTCGGGCCCGGCGCGGGTGGGCGCCAGGTCGCGGTGCACCTGCTGGCCTACCTGTTCGACCCCGAGCACCCAGAGCTGGCCGCCGAGCGGCTCCGGCTGCGCGGGGAGCGCACCCGGCGGCTGCGGGTGATGGCGGAGCGGATGGCTGCTGACGGCCTGCCCGTCGACCCCGACGCCGTGCTGTCGGCGGCGGGCCCCTCGGCGGGCCGGCCGCACCTGGCCCGCGCGCTCATGGAGGCCGGAGTGGTGTCCTCGGTGGGCGAGGCGTTCAGCGACCTGCTGTCCAGCCGTGGCCGCTACTACGTGCACAAGGAGGACACCCCGCTGCTGCGCGGGGTGCACCTGGTGGCCGCCGCCGGCGGGGTGAGCGTGCTGGCCCACTGCCGGGCGCAGAGCCGCGGCGCGATGCTCACCGACGACGCCATCGCCGAGCTGGTCCCGGAAGGGCTGGGCGGGGTGGAGGTCGACCACGTGGACCACGACGACCGTGACCGCCGCCACCTGCGCAGCCTGGCCGCCGAGCTGGGGCTGTTCACCACCGGCTCCAGCGACTACCACGGGCGCAACAAGGTGGTGCGCCTCGGCACGCACACCACCGGGCCGCAGGACTACGAGCAGCTGCTGGACGCCGCCACCGGCGCCACGGTGGTGCGGCGGTGAGCGGCCGACGTCGGGCGGTGGCCCCCGGGGGCAGCGACCAGCTGGGCCTCGACGGGATGCCCACGAGGCTGGTCAAGGTCACCCCGTCCAAGCTGGGCACCTGGACCGCCTGCCGCCGCCGCTACCGGATGACCTACCTGGACCGCCCCGCGCCACCCCGGGCCGGGGCGTGGGCGCACAACACCGTGGGCGCGGTGGTGCACGCCGCGCTGCGCACCTTCTTCGACCAGCCCGCCGCCCGCCGCACGGTGGAGGACGCCCGAGCGCAGGTGCGCACCGCGTGGAGCGCGGTGCAGGGCGCCAGCGGGTTCGCCGACGCCGAGCAGTCCGCGCGCTACCGCGAGCGTGCCCAGGACTGGGTGGCCGACTACGTGGAGTCCCTCGACGGTGGCGCGGCCGAGGTGGAGCCCGTGGGCCTGGAGCGCTGGGTGGCCGCCCCGGTGGGCGCCATCGTGGCGGAGGGCCGCGTGGACCGCATTGACGCCCGGGTGAACGAGCAGGCACCGGAGGGCACCGAGCTGGTGGTGGTGGACTACAAGACCGGGCGCCGCCCGCTGACCGTGGACGACGCGCGGGGCTCGCAGGCGCTGGCCCTGTACGTGCTGGCCACCCGGCGCACCCTGCGCAAGCCCTGCCGCCGGGTGGAGCTGCACCACCTGCCCACCGGCGAGGTGCTCGCCTTCGACCACACGCCGGAGTCCCTCGCCCGGCACCAGCAGCGGGCCGAGGAGTCGGCGCAGGAGATCCAGCTGACCACGGACACGCTCGCTGCCGGAGGCGACCCCGACGTGCTGTTCCCGCCGAGCCCGGGGGCGCAGTGCTCCTGGTGCGACGTCCGCCGCAGCTGCGACCTGGGCCGGCAGGCGCCGGAGCTGGCGCCGTGGGCGGGGTTGGCGCCGTGAGCACCGTGCGCAGGAGAGAGACGTACACCGGGGGCCCGAGCGCGGGCGAGCGCCTGGCTGGGCTGGTGCGGATGATCTCCGGGGTGCTCACCGGCGGCCTGGTGATCCTCGCCGTGGTGGTGGTGGGCGCCACGGTGCTGGCCGCGCAGCGCGGGGCCATGGGCCCACCGGCCACCATGATGGCCGCGCACCTGCTGGTGGCGCTGGCCGCGGTGCTGGTGCAGGTCTACGGCGACCGCCGAGGGCCGGCCGCGGCCGTGGGCTCCGCTGCGGTGGTGCTGGCGCTCACGGGTGGTCTGCTGTGGACCCAGTGGTGGAGCTAGCCGCCCGCGCCCAGGCCTGCTGAACGGGCGGGCCCACCCGCACCCGCTCCGGCAGCGCCAGCGCCACGGTGCGCAGCCCGCGCAGCAGCACCCCCGCCGCCAGGTCGGTGGTGGGCAGGCCGGGCAGCCGGTACATCCGCCGCGCCCAGGCCGGCAGCAGGCTGAACCCGAGCAGCGCCACCGCCGACCAGGCCGGGCGTGCCGGGGTGAGCAGCTGCACCCGCCACGGCATCGGCGGCACCAGCAGCACCCGGGCGGCGTCGCGGGTGGCCGAGCTGCACCGCAGCTGCGGGCGCACCCGCTGCAGGTACTGCGCCACCTCCGCCCGGCTGGCGGGCACCTCGTCCGCCCCGAGCAGTCGCGCCGCCCGGACCTGCTCGGCCAGGAACTGGTCCTGCTCGGCCCCGGTGAGCGTCAGGCCGCCGCGCCGCGCCGTGTGCAGGAAGCTGGACACCTCCGTCACGTGCACCCAGGTCAGCAGGTCGGGGTCCTGGGCGGAGTAGCGCAGACCTGTCACCGCGTCGGTGCCGTGCACCAGGGTGTGCATCTGGCGCACCCGGGCCGCCACGGACTCCACCTGCGCGGTGGGGCTGAACCCCACGGTGCTGACGTACTCGGCGGTGTGGCGCAACCGTGGCCAGAAGCTCGCCTGGTAGTCGGAGTGCTCGTAGACCCCGGCCATCGCCAGCGGGTGCAGCGCCTGCAGGAACAGCGCCCGCAGCCCGCCGATCCCCATGGCCGGGTCGGCCAGCACCCGCCAGGTGATGCTGTCCGGGCCGAACAGGCCGAGGTCCTCAGCCGGGTCGGTGGCTGCGCCCGGCTGTGGGTTCGCGGTGAGCGGGGGCATCGTCCCAGCATGGCCCTGGTGCGGGACGCGCGCTAGCAGAGCTGCGTTGCTGCGCCTGACCGCGGTCCCGGCGTGGGAGTATCTGCCGGTGACCTTCACCCTGGCGGTAGCGAACCAAAAAGGCGGAGTGGCCAAGACCACGACGGTGGCGTCCCTGGGGGCGGCGCTGGCGGCGCTGGGGCGACGAGTCCTGCTCGTCGACCTCGATCCGCAGGCCTGTCTCACCTTCAGCCTGGGCCACGACCCGGACGGGCTCACCGCCTCTGCCCACGAGGTGCTGCTCGGCGACGCCACCGCCGCGACGGTGCTGCTGGACGTGGTCGAGGGCCCGCGCCTGATGCCGGCGACCATCGACCTGGCCGGCGCGGAGGCGATGCTGCTGATGCGCCCGGGCCGGGAGTACGCGCTCAAGCGGGCGCTGGCCACCGTGGCCGACGACTTCGACGTGGTGATCATCGACTGCCCCCCGTCGCTGGGGGTGCTCACCCTCAACGGGCTGACGGCCGCCGACGCGGTGCTGGTGCCGCTGCAGTGCGAGACGCTGGCGCACCGCGGGGTGGGACAGCTGCTGCGCACGGTGGCCGACGTGCAGGCCATCACCAACCCTGAGCTGGCGATGCTGGGCGTGCTGCCCACGCTGTACGACTCGCGCACCACCCACAGCCGGGACGTGCTCGCCGACGTCGCCGACCGCTACCAGCTGCCCCTGCTGTCGCCCCCGATCCCGCGCACGGTGCGCTTCGCCGAGGCGTCGGCGTCGGGCAGCTCGGTGCTCACCGGTCCACGCAACAAGGGCGCCCAGGCCTACCGCGAGCTGGCGGAGAACCTGCTGGCGCACTGGGACGACGGGGCGCAGCTGGTGACGGTCGACGTCGCCGTCAGCTGAGCGCCACCACCGTCGCACCGCGCTGCTCCAGCACCACCGTCCCGGCCACCGCCAGCTCCAGCGCCTGGCCGGGAGGTACTGACCCCGCCGGACGCGGCACGTCGATGGTGCGCATCCGCAGACCGGTGGCGGGGGAGAGCACCGCGATGCCCTCCGGCACCGGCAGCAGCAGCTGCGTGGCCATCTCCACCCCGGGGCCCAGCGCACCGGGCTGCGCCCACGCGGTGGAGTAGTCGCCGGTGCCCAGCGCCACGGTGGCGCGACCGGTCCACCACAGCAGGGTGGAACCCAGCGTGGTGGTGGGCTCCACCAGGCGCGCACCCTCGGCTGAGCCGGTGCGCGGGGGCGGGGCGTCGGCGGCGGCCACCGGGACGGTGCTCACCGGCCGCGCGCCGGAGTCGTAGACGGTGAGGACGGGCTGCTCACCGGGCAGGTAGACCACGGTGCGGTCGCCGGCCTCGGCCACCGCACGGGCGCCGTCCACGCCCAGCAGGGTGGTCGCCAGCTCGGCGGGCTTGGTGGCGTCGTCGGGGGTGGGGCCGAACAGCGAGAGCCGTTCGCCGGCCTCGCCGGGGCAGGAGAAGACCACCGCGACGCGGCTGGTGGAGGAGGCCACCGATCGGATCGCGCACCCCTCGCGGGGCTGCGAGCCGGGGTTGACCGGGGCGTCCACCCGGCCCAGCTCCATGGTGCGCACCAGGTCCGAGCGCCACACCTCGGTGCGGGTGGAGCCGATGGAGGCGAGGTAGACCCCGTCGCCGAGCAGCGTCACCTGGTCGTCGGCCAGGCTGGTCCGCTGCGCGCCGCGGGCTCCGGTGGAGGCCTGCAGCGCGGTGACGTCGCTGCAGCCGCGGTTGGTGCGGTACACCGCGACCACCAGGCTCCACTGCCCGGCTGCGGCACACAGCGTGCTGTTGGCGCGGGTGTAGCTCCACCGGGTCTGCCCGGTGCTGGGCGTGCGCCCGGCCACCTCGGAGCCGTCGGCGGTGGCCACCACACCACCGGCGACCACCGGGGCGGTGGTGGCGGCTGACGGCGCCTGCCAGGACTCGCTCAGCGTCGGTGGCACCCTGGTCGCGGCGACCAGCGCGGCGGCGGGCTCCTCGGCGACCATCGAGGTGGTGGCCCGGGCGTCGCTGCGCCACCACAGCAGCGCTGCGGCCACCACGACGACCAGGACGATCGCCGTGGCGGCCAGCACGTCAGCTCGCGTGCGCCGCTCCGGTGCCAGCACGGGGGAGCAGGTCAGTCAGCGCTGACGGTGCTGGTGGCCGGCGTCTCGCCCGAGGCGTTGACGCCCGATCCGCCGCGACGGCGACGACGGCGCTTGCGGGGTGCGTCGCCGCCCTCGCCACCCTCGGTGCCTGCCGTGGACGGAGCGACCGTGGCCTGGGTGCCCTCACCCGTGCCGGCGGGCGCACCGTCGGCGGAGCCGCCCCGGGTGCGCTTGCGCGGTCCGCGGCGACCGGCCCCTGCGGGCTTGTCGGTGCCCTCCTGGCGGCTGCCGTGCTCGTGCCGGTCGCCGCCGGCGGAGCGGCCCTGGCCGCCGGAACGAGCGCTCTTGCCGCCGGTGCGGGAGCCGGGCAGGTCCTCGAGCACCTCGGCGCCGAGGCCGGCGCGGGTGCGCTCGGCCCGGGGCAGGCGGCCGGTGATCCCCTCGGGGATGTCGAGGTCGCTGAACAGGCGCGGCGAGTTGGAGTAGGTCTCCTCGGGCTCGGGCAGCCCCAGGCCGAGCGCCTTGTCGATCAGCTGCCACTTGGGCAGGTCGTCCCAGTCCACCAGGGTGACCGCCACACCGGTCTTGCCGGCCCGGCCGGTGCGGCCGATGCGGTGCACGTAGGTCTTCTCGTCGTCCGGGCACTGGTAGTTGACCACGTGCGTGACGTCGGTGACGTCGATGCCGCGGGCCGCGACGTCGGTGGCCACCAGCACGTCGATCTTGCCGGTGCGGAACGCGCGCAGGGCCTGCTCACGGGCGCCCTGGCCGAGGTCGCCGTGCACGGCGCCCACGGCGAAGCCGCGGTCGGCGAGCTCGTCGGCGACCTTCTGCGCGGTGCGCTTGGTGCGGGTGAAGATCATGGACAGGCCGCGGTCCTTGGCCTGCAGCACCCGGCTGAGCATCTCCACCTTGTCCATCGCGTGGGCGCGGTAGATGTGCTGGGTGGTGCGATCGTGCACCGCGGAGGAGTCCGGCTCCTCGGCGCGGATGTGCGTGGGCTGGGTGAGGAAGGTGCGGGCCAGGGTGATGATCGGGCCGGGCATCGTGGCGGAGAACAGCATGGTCTGACGCTTGTCCGGCACCATGCGCAGGATGCGCTCGATGTCGGGCAGGAAGCCGAGGTCGAGCATCTCGTCGGCCTCGTCGAGCACCAGGACGCCGATCTTGCCGAGCACCAGGTGGCCCTGCTGGGCCAGGTCGAGCAGGCGGCCGGGGGTGCCGACGACGACGTCGACGCCCTTCTGCAGCGCCGCGACCTGGGGCTCGTAGGGGCGCCCGCCGTAGATGGACAGCAGCCGGATGCCGAGGTGCTTGCCCGCGTCCTTGAGGTCCTGGGTGACCTGCACGCACAGCTCGCGGGTGGGCACCACGATGAGGGCGCGGGGGGTGCCGTCCAGGGTGGTGGTGCCGGAGCCGTCGGTGGTGATGCGGTGCAGCAGCGGCACGCCGAAGCCCAGGGTCTTGCCCATGCCGGTGCGAGCCTGGCCGATCAGGTCGTCGCCGGCCAGCGCCAGCGGCAGGGTGAGCTCCTGGATGGCGAAGGTGCGCTCGATGCCCACCTCGTTGAGGGCCTCGACGATCTCCGAGCGCACGCCCAGCTCGGCGAAGGACGGCGACTGCGGGGCCACCGGCGCGTCGCCCACCAGGGGCTTGGCGATGGCGTCCTCGGGGGCGGTGCCCGCGGCGGTGTGGTCGACGCTCTGGTCGACGACGTTCTCGTTCACGGCGGTGTCCGTGGAGGTGGTGTCTGTGTCGGAAAGCGGTGAAGTAGTCAGGGGTCGTGCCTCTCTCGGGCCAGCACGCACCTGACGGATCCGGTTGGCAGACCCGGCCTGCACTCCGTGAGGCGCCCCCGCTGCGGCTGCCGCTGAGCGGCTCCGGCGAGGCGCGGCAGCGTGGGAGGCTGGTGCGCGCGCAGTTTCTGAGCACCCGCATGTCGCTTGGTGCTCGAACTACATGGTAACCGCAACTGGCACTGAAGTGGTCTCACCATGACAGATGCGACACGCGTCGGCCGGACTAGGCTCACGCCCCATGAGCATCGCCGAGAGCGCCGAGGTCAGCGCTGCACTGCACCCGGGCGTGGTCGACCTGATGGGGGTGCTGGCCTACGGCGAGCTGTCGGCCTTCGACCGGCTCGCCCAGGACTCGCGCACTGCACCCACCCTCGACGGCCGGGCGGCGCTGGCGTCCATGGCCGCAGCGGAGATGGGCCACTACCACCAGGTGGAGGCCTTCCTGGCCGAGCGCGGGGTGGCGGTGCAGGAGGCCATGCAGCCCTTCATCGCCCCGCTGGACTCCTACCACGAGTTCACCGCTCCCGACTCGTGGCTGGAGTCGCTGGTCAAGGCCTACGTGGGCGACGGGCTGGCGGCCGACTTCTACCGGGAGATCGCCGGGGCGCTGGACGAGGAGACCGGGGCGACCGTGCGCGCCGTGCTGGCCGACACCGGCTACTCCGCCTTCGCCGAGCAGGAGGTGAGTGCGGCCTGCGCCGCCGACCCCGCGCTGGCCGCCCGGCTGACGCTCTGGGGGCGACGGCTGCTGGGGGAGGCCGTGACCCAGGCCCAGCACGTGGTGGCCCGGCGCGACGACCTCGCCGAGCTGCTCATCACCAGCACCTCCGGGCTGGTCGGCTTCGCCCAGCTGTTCCGGCGCCTGCAGAACCAGCACACCCGGCGGATGCGCGCCATGGGACTGGGCTGACGCTCTGCTCCTCGGCTGCGGGCCCCGGGTTCGCTGTGGGCCCGGGTTCGCTGGGGGCCCCGGTTTCGCTGACAGCACAGCCGCGGGGTGCGTCCAGCGAGGGCGGCTGCACTAGCCTTCGGGCCGTAGGTAGTTGTCTGTGGACCGGAGGTTCCCCGTGGAGGTCAAGATCGGCATTGCGGAAAGTCCGCGCGAGCTGCTGGTGAGCAGCAGCCAGTCGCCGGACGAGGTCCAGGAGCTGGTCGACGCTGCCCTCAAGGGTGCGCGCGACGGAGTGCTGGCCCTCACCGACGACAAGGGACGCCGCTTCGTGCTGCCGTCCTCGCGCATCTCCTACGTCGAGATCGGCCCTGCTGACGGCCGCCGCGTGGGGTTCGGAACAGCCTGATCGCCCACCCGGACGGGCCGACGGGGACGATCCTTGCCCCGCGGCTCGTCCGGCCGGGTCTCAGCTCGGTCCGGCCGGCTCCCGCTCCTGTCCCGCGTGCAGCGGCAGGTGGCCGACCCCGGCCCAGGCCAGCGAGCTGATGATCTCCACCGCCTCTTCCTTGGGCACGGGGCGGTCGGAGTCCAACCAGTAGCGGGCGCCCACCTGGCTGGCGCCCACCAGGCCGGCCGCCAGCAGCCGGGCCCGCTGCGGGTCCAGCCCCGCGTCCGCCATCACCGCCTCGGTGACCGCGTCGATGCACTGCTCGGTTCCCCGGTCCACCCGCTGCTGCACCGACGGCTCGCCCAGCAGGTCGGACTCGAAGACGAGGCGGTAGCCCTGGCCGTCGGCGTCGATGAAGTCGAAGTACGCCGCCACCGCCGCGTGCACCCGCAGCTTGTTGTCCGGCGTGGAGTTGATGGCCTCTCGCACCAGGCGCACCAGGTCGTCGACGTAGCTGTGCAGCAGGTCCAGGTAGAGGTCGAGCTTTCCGGGGAAGTGCTGGTAGAGCACGGGCTTGCTGACCCCGGCGCGGAGCGCGATCTCCTCCATGCCCGTGGCGTGGTAGCCCCGGGCGACGAAGACGTCCCGGGCGGCTGCCATCAGCTGCGCCCGTCGTGCGGTCCGCGGCAGCCGCGCGTTGCGCCGAGGCACCGGGGTCGACCTCGAGGAGCCTGCACTGGCCTGGTCCGTGCCCACGTCCGTCATCAACCCGCCTTCGCTCGCTGGTGTGCCCGCCCAGGTTACTCGCGGGTAATGAGCTCGGGACGCATTCCGCCCACAGGCCGGGACGGCGGCACTGAGTCTGCGGGAGGGGCGCAGATGCCGCATCCTGGTTGCCATGCGCAACGCAGCCCCGGCCACCGTGGTCGCCCCGACCGCCCTCTCCACCGACGTGCACGCCGAGCTGGGTGCCGTCGACCTGACCCGGACGGAGTGGCCGGGGGAGATGGTCGACGTCGGTGGTCGGGCGGTGCACGTGCGCACCACGCCCGGCCCGGAAGGCGCTGTCCCGGCCGTGTACGTGCACGGCCTGGGCGGCTCGGCCACCAACTGGACCGACCTCGCCGGTGCCCTGGCCCCCCTCATGCCGGGCTACGCGCTGGACCTGCCTGGCTTCGGCCGCAGCGAGCCTCCAGCCGACGGTGACTACTCCCTGCCCGGCTGCGCCGACCTGGTGATCGACTACCTCGAGCAGCAACCGGCACCGGTGCACCTCTTCGGCAACTCCATGGGTGGGGCCATCGCCATCCTGGTGGCGGCGCGCAGGCCGGACCTGGTGCAGACCCTCACGCTCGTCTCGCCGGCGGTGCCTGACCTGCGTCCGGACCCGCGGCGGGTGTCCGACCTGCGGATGGTGCTCGCGGTGGTCCCCATCATCGGACGGCTGGTGCGCCAGCAGCTGGCCGAGACCCCGGCCGAGCGGCGGGCCGAGCAGATGATCCGGCTGTGCTTCGCCGACCCGGACGCGGTGCCGGAGAACAAGATCGCGGCGGCGGTGCAGGAGGCCGACGAGCGGAAGGGGCAGTCGTGGGCGTCGTCGGCGCTGAACAAGTCCTTCAACGCCATCCTGCAGACCTGGGTGACCCTGCCGCACCGCTCGCTGTGGTCGGTGGCCGGCAAGGTGCAGGCCCCGACGCTGGTGGTGTGGGGCACCAAGGACCGGCTGGTGACCGTGGAGCGCGCCCCCAAGCTGGTCGCGGTGATCCGGCGCAGCCGCCTGCTGGTGTTCAACCAGGTGGGGCACGTCGCGCAGATGGAGCGGCCGGTGGCCGTGGCTCGGGCCGTCCGCGGGATGCTGCAGGAGGTGCAGGAGGGCCAGTGGTGAGCGTGCCTCGGCGCCGGGCACGGCCCGGTGTGGCAACCTGGGCGCCGTGAGCCGGCCACCGGAAGACCGCGACGGCGACGAGCGGCCGGTGCCCCGCCCGACCGGTCTGCCCGCTTCGCGCCGCGGACCGCTGGGCCGCTTCGTGGCCGCCTACGGCTGGCGGGCCTACGCCGTTCCGCTGCTGGTGGTGCTCACGGTGATCGCCAGCGTGGGCGTGGTGCGCTCGGGGCCCAGCACCGCCACCTCGGCGGAGTCCGCGCCCCCGCAGCCCGCCCCCGGCACCCAGCTGGCCGGCTCCGGGACGACTGCCGAGCAGAGCGCGGTGCCGGGTCCCCCGGGCGACGGCACCTTCGCCCCCGACGTCCCCTCCGGGGTGCTCCCGAACGGCGGCCCCGTGCCCGACGTGCCCACCCGCACCTGGCACGTGGTGCCGGGAACGGGTCCCCGGGTGGGCGCGGAGACCGCCCAGCTGACCACCTACTCCGTCGAGGTGGAGGACGGCATGGACACCGCCTCCTTCGGCGGCGAGGAGTCGTTCGCGCGGATGGTGGACGAGACACTCAGCAACCCCAAGAGCTGGACCGGCGAGCTCAAGCACGCCTTCCAGCGGGTGGACTCCGGTCAGCCGGCGCTGCGGATCTCGCTGGCCACGCCGACCACGGTGCGCGAGGTCTGCGGCTACACCATCAAGCTGGAGGTGTCCTGCTACACCAGCGACCTCGACCGGGTGGTGCTCAACGTGGCTCGGTGGGTCCGCGGCGCGGTGGACTTCCAGGGTGACATCGGCTCCTACCGGCAGTACGCGATCAACCACGAGGTGGGGCACGGCATCGGCTACGCCGCCCACCAGGCCTGCGCGTCCGACGGCGGCCTGGCGCCGGTGATGATGCAGCAGACCATCAGCACCGCCAACAACACCATCGCCACGGTGGACCCCGGCGGTGTCGTGCCCGCCGACGGGTTCGCCTGTCGCTTCAACCCGTGGCCGTTTCCGCGCGGCTGAACAGCTCGGGAAGCCCCACGGCACTCCGCGCGTTGCAGGGTTGGAGAATCGCTTCTCGACACGCACGCACGCTCACGCAACGTCGCGCACCCCGCACGTGCGACGCACCGCCCGAACAGGAGAAACCATGGCGAGCGCCACCCAGCTGCCACCGCTGGTCGAACCAGCCGCCGAGCTGACCAAGGAGGAGGTCGCCCGCTACAGCCGGCACCTCATCATCCCCGACGTCGGCATGGACGGACAGAAGCGGCTGAAGAACGCCAAGGTGCTGTGCATCGGCGCCGGCGGGCTCGGCTCGCCCGCGCTGCTCTACCTGGCCGCCGCCGGGGTGGGCACGCTGGGCATCGTCGACTTCGACGTGGTCGACGAGTCCAACTTGCAGCGCCAGGTCATCCACGGCCAGTCCGACCTCGACAAGCCCAAGGCCGTCAGCGCCAAGGAGTCGATCGAGGAGATCAACCCGCTGGTCAACGTGGTGCTGCACCAGGTGCGCCTGGAGGCCGACAACGTCCTGGACATCTTCCGCGACTACGACCTCATCCTGGACGGCACCGACAACTTCGCCACCCGCTACCTGGTGAACGACGCCGCGGTGCTGCTGGGCAAGCCCTACGTGTGGGGCTCCATCTACCGCTTCGAGGGCCAGGCGTCGGTGTTCTGGGAGGACGCGCCCAACGGCAAGGGCCTGAACTACCGGGACCTGTACCCGGAGGCGCCGCCGCCGGGCATGGTGCCCTCCTGCTCCGAGGGTGGGGTGCTGGGCATCCTGTGCGCCTCCATCGGCTCGATCATGGGCACCGAGGCCATCAAGCTGATCATGGGCATCGGCGAGCCGCTGCTGGGCCGGCTGATGGTCTACGACGCGCTGGACATGACCTACCGCACCATCAAGCTGCGCAAGGACCCCGAGGCCACCAAGGTCACCGAGCTCATCGACTACGAGGCGTTCTGCGGCGTGGTCTCGGACTCCGCGCGGGAGGCGGCGACCGGCAGCACCATCACCGCCCCTGAGCTCAAGGACATGATGGACGCCGGCAAGGACTTCGAGCTGATCGACGTCCGCGAGCCGGTGGAGTGGGACATCGTCCGCATCCCTGGCGCCAGGCTCATCCCCAAGGACCGCATCCTCTCCGGCGAGGCACTGTCGGAGCTTCCGCACGACAAGCCGATCGTGCTGCACTGCAAGTCCGGGGTGCGCTCGGCCGAGGCGCTCGCCGCGATCAAGAAGGCGGGCTTCTCCGACGCCACGCACCTGCAGGGTGGTGTGCTCGCCTGGGCCAAGCAGGTGGACACCTCGCTGCCGACCTACTAGGACCGGCCAAGCTGCACCACCGGGCATGCCTCGGTGCATGGTGTTCCCGGCCCTTGTCGCCCTTCTCTGGCGTTGCCAGGGGCGACAAGGGCCCGGAACGCCCCGGGGATCCGGTGGTCGACAGGGCCGCACCGGTAGCCTGCGACGAGTGAGTGTCACTGATGCGTCCACCCCGCAGGCGAGCCCTGCGGACGAGCCACCTCCGCACGTGCTGGCCACCTTCGGCCTGCGCAACGTGGAGCCGGAGCCGCTGGGCTCGGAGTGGAGCAGCGGGTGGCGCTGCGGGGACGTGGTCCTCACCCCGGGTGCCGACCACGCCCGCGCCACCTGGTCAGCCGGGGTGCGCGAGACGCTGGTGATCGACCGCGTCCGTCTGGCCCGCCCGGTGCGCTCCACCGACGGCCGCTGGGTGGTCTCCGGCTGGACGGCCGACACCTTCCTCACCGGTCAGCCCGAGCCCCGCCACCTCGAGGTGGTCGAGGTCGCCCAGCGTCTGCACACCGCGCTGGAGAGCGCCAAGCGTCCCCGGTTCCTCACCGGTGCCGTGGACCCGGCCGACTTCCTCGCCGTCGCCGACGCGGCGGCCTGGGCGGAGCGCCCGGCCGGTGCGGGCCTGGAGGTGCTGCTGGCCAGCGACCTGTGGCAGGAGCTGGCCGAGGCGCGCACGCCGGTGGAGTCCCCGGCGCAGCTGGTGCACGGTGACCTGTTCGGCACGGTGCTCTTCGCCGGTGCCGCCGAGCCCGGCATCACCGAGCTCACCCCCTTCTGGCGCCCGGCCGCGTGGGGCTCCGCCGTGGCGGTGGTGGACGCCCTCGCCTGGGGCAACGCCGACGAGGAGCTGCTGACCAGCGGGGAGCAGCTGCCGGAGTGGCCGCAGATGCTGCTGCGCGCGCTGCTGTTCCGGCTGGCGGTGCACGCCCTGCACCCGCACTCCACGCCCGAGGCGCTGGACGGGCTGCTGCACACCTCGGTCCTGGTCCGCGAGCAGCTGTGAGCACCCACCCCAGCACACCCCCGCCCAGCGCCGCTCCCGCCAGCGCTGGTGACGTCGATGCCGCGATGGTGGAGGACGCCGCCCAGCGCCTGGCCGGGCAGGTGCCCACCACCCCGGTGGAGGTCAACCGCCGGCTCTCCGCCCGGGTGGGCGGCACCGTGCTGCTCAAGCGCGAGGACCTGCAGGTGGTGCGCTCCTACAAGGTGCGTGGCGCCTTCAACTTTGTGGCGCAGCTCGACGACGACGAGCGCGCGGCCGGCGTGGTCAGCGCCAGCGCCGGCAACCACGCGCAGGGCCTGGCCTACGCCTGCGCCACCACCGGCGTGCGGGGCCGCATCTACGTCCCCCGCACCACCCCGCGGCAGAAGCGCGACCGCATCGCCGCGCTGGGTGGCGACATGATCGAGCTGATCGTGCTCGGCGACAGCTACGACGACTCCGCCGCCGCCGCGGCGGCCGACTCCGCGCGCACCGGCGCCGTGGTGGTGCCCGCCTTCGACCACCCGCGGACCATCGCCGGGCAGGGCACCGCCCTGGCCGAGGCACTGGCCCAGCTGGACGGCCCGCCCGACACCATCGTGCTTCCGGTGGGCGGGGGCGGCCTGCTCGCCGGCGCGCTGTCCTGGCTGCGGGAGCGCCACCCCGGCATCCGCGTGGTCGGGGTGGAGCCGGCCGGCGCGCAGTGCATGGCCGCCGCGCTGGCTGCGGGTGGTCCGGTGGGCCTGGCCGAGGTGAACCCCTTCGTCGACGGCGCCGCCGTGCGCCGCGCCGGCGAGGTGACCTACCCGATCATCCGCGACTCCGGCGCCGAGCTGGTGAGCGTCGCCGAGGGCCAGGTGTGCGTGGAGATGCTGGCGATGTACCAGACCGACGGCATCATCGCCGAGCCCGCGGGCGCGCTCGCCGCGGCCGCGCTGGGCACCGTGGTGGCGGTGGAGCCCGGCACCACCACGCTGGTGATGGTCTCCGGTGGCAACAACGACGTGAGCCGCTACGGCGAGATCGTCGAGCGCGCGCTGGTGCACGAGGGCCGCAAGCACTACTTCCTGGTGGACTTCCCGCAGGAGCCGGGTGCGCTGCGCGGCTTCCTGGACGAGGTGCTGGGCCCGGACGACGACATCACCCTGTTCGAGTACGTCAAGCGCAACAACCGGGAGCGTGGGCCGGCGCTGGTGGGCATCGAGCTGAGCCGCCCGGACGACCTGCCCGCGCTGCTGGAGCGCATGCGGCTGGCGCCGCCGGACGTGCAGCTGATCCCGCCGGAGAGCCCGATCTTCCGGTACCTGCTGTAGCACCGGGCGCCCGTTGAGCAGGGCCGACGGTGCCCGGCACCTCCTCACACCGTCGCGCGCACGGGCGTGAGGAGGTCGTGACGTCGGGTTCACCGGGCGCAGGCTGGGCGCAACACGACGTCCCTACTGTGGGCCTCCCGCGAGGAGGAGAGGCCCACAGTGACCACGACGCAGGACAGCCACGCGAGCGGCAGCCGGACCCGCAGGCGCAAGCACTACATCGAGCACTGGGACGCCGAGGACGTCGCCGCCTGGGAGGCCGGTGGCAAGAACGTCGCCCGGCGCAACCTCATCTGGTCGGTGGTCGCCGAGCACGTCGGCTTCTCCATCTGGTCGATCTGGTCGGTGATGGTGCTGTTCATGCCGATGTCGGTGTACGGCATCGACGCCGCAGGCAAGTTCTTCCTGGTCGCCGTGCCCACCCTGGTCGGTGCCGTGCTGCGGCTGCCCTACACGGTGGCCACCGCGCGCTTCGGCGGACGCAACTGGACCATCTTCAGCGCGCTGGTGCTGCTGGTGCCCACCCTGCTCACGCTGTACTTCATGCTCAACCCCGCCTCCTACACCACCTACCTGGTGATCGCGGCCTTCGCCGGGGTGGGCGGTGGCAACTTCGCCTCCTCGATGACCAACATCAACGCCTTCTACCCGCAGCGGCTCAAGGGCTGGGCGCTGGGCCTCAACGCCGGCGGCGGCAACATCGGGGTGCCGGCCATCCAGCTGATCGGCCTGCTGGTCATCGCCACCGCGGGCAACCGGTCCCCAGAGCTGGTCTGCGCGGTGTACCTGGTGCTCATCGCCTGTGCCGCCGTCGGGGCCGCGGTGTTCATGGACAACCTGGGCAACCAGCGGGTGAACCTCCGCTCGCTGGGTGACGTGCTGCACTTCCGCGACGCCTGGGTGATGTCCTTCCTCTACATCGGCACGTTCGGCTCGTTCATCGGCTTCAGCTTCGCCTTCGGCCAGGTGCTGCAGATCAACTTCCTGGCCGACCTCACCGGCGGCGGGGCGGTGGCGGCCACGCCGGCCATGCAGGCCGAGGCCGCCCTGCACTCCGCGCAGATCGCCTTCATCGGCCCGCTGCTGGGCTCGCTGTCCCGCCCGCTCGGCGGCATGCTCGCCGACCGCATCGGCGGCGGGCGAATCACCCTCTACACGTTCGTGTCGATGATCGCCGCCGCCGGCGTGCTGGTGGTTGCCGGAACGGTGGACGACGGCGCCGCAGGGGCGGCCAGCGGCACGGTGATGGTCGCCTTCGTCGTCGGCTTCATCCTGCTGTTCATCCTCTCCGGCATCGGCAACGGCTCCACCTACAAGATGATCCCGGCGATCTTCGAGGCCAAGTCGCGCGGTGTGGTCGAGGCCGGCGGCACCGCGGCGGAGGCGGCCGCGTGGTCGCGCACCATGTCCGGGGCGCTGATCGGCATCGCCGGCTCGGTGGGTGCCCTCGGCGGGGTGGCCATCAACCTGGTGCTGCGGGCCTCCTACAACTCCCCGGCCAAGTCGGCGACCATGGCCTTCTGGGTCTTCCTCGGGTTCTACGCGGTGTGTGCCCTGGTCACCTGGGCCATCTACCTGCGCCGCCCCACCCTGCCCGCCGCGAGCGTCGCCGCCAACACGCCCGCCGGTTCGGCCCGGGGCGGCGTCGCATGAGCAGCCGGACCGTGATCGTGGTCGGCCACGGCATGGTGGGCCACCGGTTCGTGGAGGCGCTGCGCGAGCGTGACGTCGACCACACCTGGCAGGTGACGGTGCTCAGCGAGGAACCCGTGGCCGCCTACGACCGGGTCGCCCTCTCCTCCTACGTGGGCGGCTGGGACGCGAGCTCGCTGGCGCTGGCCGGCAACGACTACGCTGGCGACGAACAGGTGCAGGTGCGCCTGGGGGAGACCGCCCTGGCCATCGATCGCGCCGCGCGCACCGTCACCACCACCTCGGGGGAGGTGCTCGGCTACGACGCGCTGGTGCTGGCCACCGGCTCCTCGGCCTTCGTGCCCCCGGTGCCCGGACGCGACTCCGCCGGCTGCTTCGTCTACCGCACCCTGGCCGACCTGGACGGCATCCGCGCCGCGGCTGAGGCGGCCGCGGCCCAGGGTCGTCCCACCGGCGTGGTGGTCGGGGGCGGGCTGCTCGGCCTGGAGGCGGCCAACGCGCTGAACCTGATGGGCATCACCCCGCACGTGGTGGAGTTCGCGCCGCGGCTGATGCCGCTGCAGGTGGACGCCGGGGGCGGCGCGCTGCTGCGCAACCTGGTGGAGAAGCTCGGGCTCACGGTGCACACCGGGGTGGGCACCCAGGAGATCACCGAGCTGCCCGAGGGTGGGCTGCGCGTCGGGCTGTCCGACGGCGGCACCATCGACGCCTCGCTGGTGGTGTTCTCCGCCGGGGTGCGGCCGCGCGACCAGCTGGCCCGCGACGCCGGCCTGGCCGTCGGCGAGCGCGGCGGCGTGCTGGTGGACACCGGCTGCCGCACCAGCGACCCCGCCATCTACGCCGTCGGCGAGTGCGCCGCCATCGAGGGCCGCTGCTACGGGCTGGTCGGTCCCGGCTACGCGTCGGCGGAGGTGGTGGCCGAGCGGCTGCTGCACCGCGAGGCGAGCTTCCCCGGCGCGGACCTGTCCACCAAGCTCAAGCTGCTCGGGGTGGACGTGGCCAGCTTCGGCGACGCCCAGGCGGCCACCCCCGGCGCGCTGGAGGTGGTGCTCAACGACGCCGTCGCCGGGACCTACGCCAAGCTCGTCGTCTCCGACGACGCCCAGACCCTGCTCGGCGGGGTGCTGGTGGGCGACAGCAGCGCCTACGCCACGCTGCGCCCGCTGGTCGGGCACCCGCTGCCTGCCGACCCCGCGGCGCTGATCTCCCCGGCCGGAGCGCAGGTGGGAGTGGGCTCGCTGCCCGACGACGCCCAGGTCTGCTCCTGCAACGCTGTCACCAAGGGCACCATCGGCGCGGCCATCGCCGGCGGCTGCTGCGACGTTGCGGGCCTGAAGGCGTGCACCAGCGCCGGCACCACCTGCGGCAGCTGCGTGCCCATGCTCAAGACGCTGCTGGCCTCGGCGGGGGTGGAGATGTCCACCGCGCTGTGCGAGCACTTCACCCAGAGCCGGGCCGAGCTGTTCGAGATCGTCCGGGCCACCGGCATCCGCACCTTCTCGGCGCTGATCGCCCAGCACGGCAAGGGTGCGGGGTGCGACCTGTGCAAGCCGGTGGTGGCCTCCATCCTCGCCTCGCTGGGCACGGGGCACGTGCTCGACGGTGAGCAGGCGTCGCTGCAGGACACCAACGACCACTTCCTGGCCAACATCCAGCGCAACGGCACCTACTCGGTGGTGCCGCGGGTGCCCGGCGGGGAGATCACCCCGGACAAGCTCATCGTCATCGGCGAGGTGGCCCGAGACTTCGGGCTGTACACCAAGATCACCGGCGGCCAGCGCATCGACATGTTCGGTGCGCGGGTGGAGCAGCTGCCGGCCATCTGGAAGCGGCTGATAGACGCCGGCATGGAGTCGGGCCAGGCCTACGGCAAGTCGCTGCGCACCGTGAAGTCGTGCGTCGGCTCCAGCTGGTGCCGCTTCGGCGTGCAGGACTCGGTGGCCATGGCCGTGGCCCTGGAGAACCGCTACCGCGGGCTGCGGTCGCCGCACAAGATCAAGCTCGGCGTCTCCGGCTGTGCGCGGGAGTGCGCGGAGGCGCGGAGCAAGGACGTCGGCGTGATCGCCACCGACCACGGCTGGAACCTCTACGTCGGCGGCAACGGCGGCTTCACCCCGCGCCACGCCGAGCTGCTGGCCCAGGACCTCGACGACGCGACCCTGGTCAGCTACATCGACCGGTACCTGATGTTCTACGTCCGCACCGCCGACCGGCTGCAGCGCACCGCGCCGTGGATGGAGTCGCTGGGCACCGACGGGCGCACCGGCCTGGAGCACCTGCGGCAGGTGGTGTGCGAGGACAGCCTGGGCATCGGCGCCGAGCTGGAGGCGGCCATGCAGGCCCACGTGGACAGCTACACCGACGAGTGGGCCGGGGTGCTCAACGACCCCGACAAGCTGTCCCGGTTCGTCTCCTTCGTCAACGCCCCGGCCGAGCCCGACCCCACCATCGCCTTCACCGAGGCCGACGGCCGCAAGGTGCCGGTGCTGCTCGGGCTGCCCATCCGCCGCGACGACCGCTCGCCGAGCGTTCCCGACCCCCAGCTGGAGGCAGCGCGATGACCGTCCTGGACACCCCGGCCACCACCTGGGTGGACGCCTGCCCGCTCGACCACCTCATCCCGGGCCGAGGGGTGGCGGTGCTGCTGCCCACCGGCAAGCAGGCCGCGCTCTTCCGGCTGGCCGACGGCAGCCTGCACGCGCTGTGCAACCTGGACCCGTTCTCCGGGGCCGCGGTGCTCTCCCGCGGGCTGGTCGGTGACCGGGACGGCGAGCCCACGGTGGCGTCCCCGCTGCTCAAGCAGGTGTTCTCGCTGCGCTCCGGGGTCTGCCTGGACGACGAGACGGTCGCCGTGCGCGTCTACGATGTCCGAGTCGTGGACACTGGTGCCGGACGAGCGACGGTGCAGGTCGGGGCGCCCCGGACAGCGGCACCCCGGACAGCGGCACCACTGACAGCGGCACCACTGACAGCAGGGCCGTGACGCCCGCACGAACCAGGACGGAGGACGCTGTGGCGGCACCAGCGCAGGACACCTCCGGCCAGCCCCAAGCCCTTGCCGGGTTCACCATCGGGATCACCGCTGCGCGCCGCGCGGAGGACCTGGCCGCGCTGCTGGTGCGCAAGGGTGCCGCGGTGCTGCACGGCCCGTCCATCCGCATCATCCCGGTCGCCGACGACACCGAGCTGGAGCAGGCCACCGAGGCCGTGGTCGCCCACCCGCCGGACATCGTCGTGGCCACCACCGGCATCGGCTTCCGCGGCTGGGTGGACGCCGCCGAGAGCTGGGGCGAGAGCGGCCGGCTGGTGGACGCGCTGCGCGGTTGCCGGGTGCTCTCCCGCGGCCCCAAGACCACCGGTGCCATCCGGGCGGCGGGGCTGCGCGAGGAGTGGTCACCCCAGGGCGAGTCGGCGGTCGAGGTGGCCGAGCACCTGGTGGCCGAGGGCGTGGCCGGCAAGCGCATCGCGGTGCAGCTGCACGGCACCAACACCGAGTGGGAGGTGCAGTACGACATCTGCGCCGCCCTGCGCGACGCCGGCGCCGAGGTGCTGCCCGTGCCGGTGTACCGCTGGCTGCCGCCGGCCGACCTGGCACCGATGGACCGCCTGATCGAGACCTGCGCGTCCGGTGGGCTGGACGCCGTCACCTTCACCAGCGCCCCGGCGGTGGCCAGCGTGCTCAGTCGCGCCAAGGACCTCGGGATCGTCGACCAGCTGAGGGACGCGCTCCGCTCCGGGATGCTGGTGGCGTGCGTGGGACCGGTGACCGCCGGACCGCTGGAGGCCATCGGCGTGCCCACCGCACAGCCCACCCGGGCCCGCCTGGGTGCGCTGGCCCGCTTCCTGGTGGACGAGCTGCCCAGCCGCGTGCCGCAGCTGCAGGTGGCCGGCGCACAGGTGAGCATCCGCGGCCAGGCCGTGGTGGTGGACGGCGAGCTCAAGGCGGTGCCGCCGGCGGGCATGGCGCTGCTGCACGCCCTGGCGCGCCAGCCCGGCCGGGTGCTGTCCATGCAGCAGCTGCTGGCCGAGCTGCCGGGCAACAGCGGCGACACCCACGCCGTCGAGGCTGCGGTGGGCCGGCTGCGTGCCGCGCTCGGCCAGCCCCGGCTGGTGCAGACCGTGGTCAAGCGGGGCTACCGGCTGGCGGTGGAGCCGGTCTGAGCGCACCCGTGCTGCTGCTGGTCGCGCACGGCACGCGTGACCCGCGCGGCGTCGAGCTCGCCAGGCAGCTGGCGAGCGTGGTGGCCGCCGACGGCACCGACGTGCGGCTGGCCTTCGCCGACGTGCTCGGGCCGACGGTGTCGGAGGTGCTGGCCGAGCTCACCGAGCCGGTGGTGGTGGTGCCGGCGTTCTTCGCCGCCGGCTACCACGTGCGCACCGACGTCCCGGCGCAGGTGCGGGCCAGCGGGCACCAGCAGGTGCACGTGACCGCGGCGCTGGGGCCGGACCCGGTGCTGGCCCAGGCCCAGCTGGCGCGGCTGCACGAGGCGGGCTGGCAACCCGGCGAGGCGGTGGTGCTCGCCGCCGTGGGCTCGGCCGACGACCGCGCTCTGGCTGACGTGCGGGCGGCCGGGGACCTGCTGGCCGAGCTGCTCCAGGCGCCGGTGCCGGTGGGCTACCTGGTGGCGGCCCAGCCGCCGGTGGCCGAGGTGGTGGCCGGGCTGCGGGCCGAGGGAGCGGGACGGGTGCTGGTCTCGCCGTACCTGTTGGCGCCGGGGCTGTTCCACACCCGCCTGGCCCAGGCGCGCGCGGACGCGGTGGCCGAGCCGGTGGGGGTGCACCCGCTGCTGGTGGAGCTGGTGCGCCGACGCTACGCGGACGCGCTCGCCGAGCACTGAGCCCACCCGGTTGCCCGCTGGTTCACGGTCGGTCAATATAGAGGCGTGTCTAACTATGAGAGTGCGTGCGGGATGCCGCTGGTGCGCGAGCCGCTGAGCCGGCAGCGGTCGGAGGAGCTCACCCGCGGCTTCAAGGCGCTGGCCGACCCGGTGCGCCTGCGGCTGCTCAGCCTGGTGGCCAGCCACGAGGGCGGGGAGGCGTGCGTCTGCGACATCTCCGCCAGCTTCGAGCTGAGCCAGCCGACCATCTCCCACCACCTCAAGGTGCTGCGCGAGGCGGGCCTGCTGGACTGCGAGCGCCGCGGCACCTGGGTCTACTACTGGGTGGTTCCCGCTGCGCTGCAGCAGCTCTCCAGCGTGCTCAGCCCCACCACCGGTGCCCCGGCTGCCGCTGCCGTGCCCGCATGAGCGCGCCCGTCCGCGAGCAGGAGACCGTGCTCGGCAAGCTGTCCGTGCTGGACCGCTTCCTGCCCGTGTGGATCGGCGTGGCCATGGTGGTGGGCCTGGTGCTGGGCACCAACGCCCCGGCCGTCACCGAGGCGGTGCAGAAGGTGCAGGTGGAGGGCATCTCGCTGCCCATCGCGCTGGGCCTGCTCATCATGATGTACCCGGTGCTGGCCAAGGTCCGCTACGACCGGCTGGGCTCGGTGACTGGCGACAAGAAGCTGCTGGTCAGCTCGCTCATCCTGAACTGGGTCCTCGGTCCGGCGCTGATGTTCGCCCTGGCCTGGCTGCTGCTGCCCGACCTGCCGGAGTACCGCACCGGGCTGATCATCGTGGGCCTGGCCCGCTGCATCGCCATGGTGATCATCTGGAACGACCTGGCCTGCGGGGACCGGGAGGCCGCGGCCGTCCTGGTGGCGATCAACTCGGTGTTCCAGGTGGTCATGTTCGCCGTGCTGGGCTGGTTCTACCTCTCGGTGCTGCCCGGCTGGCTGGGGCTGGACCAGACCACCATCGACGCCTCGCCGTGGGAGATCGCCCGGTCGGTGCTGATCTTCCTGGGCATCCCGCTGCTGGCCGGCTTCCTGTCGCGCCGGCTGGGGGAGCGGGTGCGGGGTCGGCAGTGGTACGAGGACACCTTCCTCCCGCGGATCGGGCCCTGGGCGCTGTACGGCCTGCTGTTCACCATCGTGGTGCTCTTCGCCCTGCAGGGCGAGCAGATCACCGACAACCCGTGGGACGTGGTGCGCATCGCGCTGCCGCTGCTGGTCTACTTCGCGGTGATGTGGAGCGGGGGCTACCTGTTCGGCGCGGCCGTCGGCCTCGGCTACGAGCGCACCACCACGCTGGCGTTCACCGCCGCGGGCAACAACTTCGAGCTGGCCATCGCGGTGGCGATCGCCACCTTCGGTGCCACCTCCGGGCAGGCGCTGGCGGGGGTGGTGGGCCCGCTCATCGAGGTGCCCGTGCTGGTGGCGCTGGTGTACGTCTCCCTGGCGCTGCGCACGCGCTTCCGGGAGCGTCCGGTCAGCGGCGCCGTCACGACCACGCAGGTCACGTCGTGAGCGGACGGCCGAGCGTGCTGTTCGTCTGCGTGCACAACGCCGGCCGCTCGCAGATGGCCGCTGGGTTCCTCACCGCGCTGGGCGGCGGCGCGGTGGAGGTGCGCTCCGCCGGCAGCGCCCCCGCCGACACGATCAACCCCGCCGCGGTGCAGGCGATGGCCGAGGTCGGTGTCGACATCTCCACCCAGGCACCGAAGGTGCTCACCCCGGACACCGTGCAGACCTCCGACGTGGTGATCACCATGGGCTGCGGCGATGCCTGCCCGGTGTTCCCCGGCGTGAGCTACCGCGACTGGGAGCTGGCTGACCCGGCCGGCCAGGGCGTCGAGGCCGTCCGTCCCATCCGCGACGAGATCCGCACCAAGGTGCAGGCGCTGCTGGCTGAGCTCGGCGTGGAGCACGCAGGCTGAGGTTGGACCTAGCGTGGAGAGATGACGACGCTCTCCGGCTCCCAGGTCACGCTGCGCCCAGCGACCACTGCGGACATTCCGGCGCTGGTCCCGATCCGCGAGACGCCCGAGGTGCACGAGCGGTGGCGGGGCGGGCCGGACCTGGCGGCGGCGGTGGCCGAGGACCTCGACGAGGCGGGCTCCACGCCCTACGTCGTCGAGCTGGACGGGCTGGTGGTCGGCTGGATCCAGTGGGGCGAGGAGGCCGAGCCGGACTACCGGCACGCGTCCATCGACGTCTACCTCGACCCGGCGGTGCACGGTCGCGGGGTGGGCACCGACGCGGTGCGGACCCTGGCCCGCCACCTCGTCGACGACCACGGCCACCACCGCATCGAGATCGACCCGGCGGCGGACAACGCCGCGGCCATCGCCTGCTACGCCAAGGTGGGCTTCCGCCCGGTGGGCACCCTGCGCCGCTCCGAGCGCGGCAACGACGGCAGCTGGCACGATGCCCTGCTGATGGACCTGCTGGCCGAGGAGCTCACCGACGGCTAGGCGCGCTCACGCCTGACCGAGGTCGGGGATGGTGATCGAGCCGTCCGCGGCCAGCGGGAAGCCGGGGTTGTGTGCGACCTCCCAGGCGTGCCCGTCCGGGTCGCAGAACACCCCGGCGTAGCCGCCGTAGAAGGTCTCCGCAGCCGGCCGGGTGACCCGTGCGCCCGCCGCGGCGGCGGCCGCCAGCACCTCCTCAACCTCCGGGCGCGAGCGCACGTTGTGCGCCAGGGCGATGCCGCCGAACCCACCCGGGCCCGCGTCGGGCAGCCCACAGTCGGCGGCGAGCTTGTCCCGGCTCCACAGCACCACGCCGATGCCCCCGGCCTGTAGGAACACCGTCTCCTGCACCTCCTGGCCGGTCCACCCCAGGGCGGCGTAGAAGTCGCGGGCCCGGGCCAGGTCGGTCACGCCGAGCGAGATCAGGCTGAGGCGTTGCTCCACCCGTCGCAACCTACCCACAGCCCCACCCCGGGGAAAGGGCTAGCGGCTGGTGGGTGCCTTGTCGCCCTTGCGCATGATCGGCAGTCGCTCCACCGCACCCGCGGCGGTGGCCAGTGCCTGGTCGGCGGGTCCGATGAGGTGGTTCATCCGGCGGTCGGTCCGCTCGTTGAGCACCTGGAGCGCGTCGCGGGAGCGGTCGAGCACGGTCAGGGGCAGTGCCGAGAGCACCTGACCCGGCGGGCGCCGGGACACCATCGGGTGCGGCCGGGTGGGCGAGGTGCGCCGCAGGGCCCACCACTGCCAGCCCTGCGCCCGCAGCTGCTGCGGCGTCATCAGCTCCTGCAGCCGGGGCAGGAGGCGATCCTCCTCGTCACGGACGTCCTGGTCCAGGACGGTGAAGGCCCGCTCCATCAGCGCGTGGCGGCCCGGGTCGCCGGGCTCGGAGCGGTCGAGCTCGGTCATCACCTCGTTCACCTCCTGGTGCTCCTCCTCGATCTCCAGGGTGAGCGGGTCGCCCTCGGGCAGCGCCTTCCTGGCTGCGGGGAACAGCACCGACTCCTCGGCGAACGCGTGGGTGAACACCAGTCGCGCCACCGCGCGCAGGACCTGCTCGTGCTCCAGTCCCCCCGCCGCCTCGGTCTCCCGCGCCCTGGTCATCAGGTGGTCCAGGCGCTCGTGGTCGGAGCGCTGGCGGGCGAGGATGCTGGTGGGCCCGCCCAGCTCCTCGATGCTCTGGTGCGCGATGGACGTGGTCATCGAACGTCTCCTCCAGTCGGTGGTGCGGCCGGGTCTGCGGTCACAGGATGGGTTGTCCGCCAGTCACGGCGACCCGGGCGCCGGAGACGTAGCTGGCCTCGTCGGAGGCGAGCATCACGTACACCGGGGCCACCTCGGCGGGCTGGCCGGGGCGGTTGAGCGGAACCTGGTTGCCGAACTCCGCCACCTGCTCCGGCGGCATGGTGGAGGGGATCAGCGGCGTCCAGATGGGGCCGGGAGCGACGCTGTTGGCCCGGATGCCCTTGCTGGCCAGCAGCTGGGCGAGCGCGGCGATCATGTTGGCGATGCCGGCCTTGGTCACGTCGTAGGGCATCAGGGTGGGCACCGGGTTGTCGGAGTTGACCGACGTCGTCCCGATGATGGAGGAACCGGGCTGCATGTGCGGCACCGACGCCTTGACCAAGTGGAACATCGCGCTGAGGTTGGTCGCGATGGTGTGGTCCCACTCCTCGTCGGGGATCTCCTCGACGGACTCGTGGGTCATCTGGAAGGCGGCGTTGCTCACCAGCACGTCCACCCGGCCGAGCTCCTCGACCGCCCGGGAGACCACTGCGCGACAGTGTGCGGGCTCGGCGAGGTCGCCCGGCACCAGGATTGCCCGGCGCCCGGCCGCCTCCACCCACTTGCGGGTGTCCTCGGCGTCCTCGTGCTCGTCGAGGTAGGAGATCACCACGTCGGCGCCCTCCCGGGCGTAGGCGATCGCCACGGCCTTGCCGATCCCGCTGTCCGCTCCGGTGATGACGGCGGCCTTGCCCTCCAGGCGACCCGAGCCGCGGTAGCTCTGCTCACCGTGATCGGCCCTGGGGGTGAGGTCCTGCTCGGTGCCCGGGGGCTGCTGCTGAGCTGGCTGGTTCATCGTGTCCTTCGGTGCTGGGTGGGGCCCTGCCGGCTCCGGGCCGGTCGCCACGCGGGGAAGCGGACGACCCGACCCGGAGCCGGGCAGGGCTGCTCAGGTGCCGGAGCGCCGGCTACTCGTCCGGCGTGAGCTTGTCCTTCACCTTGCTCACCACGTTCTGCGCCCCCTGCAGGTGCGCGCCGGCGGCGTCGCCGGTCTTGGGCGTGCCTGCGTTGCCGTCGTAGGTGACGAACAGCTTGGGGTCCGGCGGCGGCAGCATGCCGTCGTCCGCGCTCGGGGCAGGGTTGACCACGTAGTTGACGTCGGCATCACCGAGCATCGTGCGACCGTTGGCCCACATGCCCTCGTGGGCCTGGCTGTCGGGGTCGAAGCCGTAGTAGGTGCGGCCGGCCTCCTCGTTCTCGAACTCGGCGTTGCTGGTCTCGATCTCGCTCTCCACCAGGCCATCGGCGACGAGCTGCTCGATGCCGCGCAGCCACTGCTGCTGGTGGAAGGTGTCCCGGGCCAGGTTGAACGCCAGGGTCTGCTTCACCCCGTGGTCGTCGGTCATGTTGTAGAGGCGGCTGGTCATCACCCGGCTCTGCGCCTCGGCGGCCACGTTGGAGCGGAAGTCGGCCAGCAGGTTGCCGCTGGCGACGATGTAGCCGGCGTTCCACGGCACGCCCTGGCTGTCCCGGGGCAGGGCGTTGCCACCGCTGACGATGGCGTGCTGGGGGTTCATGCCGCCGATGACGGCGGCGAGCACGGGGTTGGCGGCGACGGACTTCTCCACGACCTCCGCGGGCGCACCCTCGAGGAGGCGGGCCAGCATCGTCGTGAGCATCTCGACGTGCCCGATCTCCTCGGTCGCGATGTCCATGATCATGTCCTTGTACTTGCCGGGCATCCGACAGGTGAAGCCCTGCCACAGGTACTGCATCATCACGGTCATCTCGCCGAACTGTCCGCCCAGGATCTCCTGGAACTTCATGGCGTAGAGGGCGTCGGCCTGCTCGGGCTTGCACTCGAACTGCAGTCCCTTGGTGTGGAGAAACATCAGCTACCTCCGAAAGGTGGTGCCTGGTGACGAGGACCTGTCCCTGCTGCGTCGCGAACGGCGCTGGACGAGCTCGGTGCTGAACCCGGAGACAGTGGGAAAGGTGCCCGGAGCTCAGCTGACCGCGGGGCCGGACGGAGAGCTGCCGCTGAGCTCGCCGAGGAAGTCGTGGCAGCGCGCGGCCCGCGCGGAGTCCTGCGACATCACTTCCTCGAAGAAGGACGCGATGTCCTCGCGCCCGGCGTTTCGGGCATCGCGGACGTACTGGCCGTAGTCGTGCCCGGCCTTGAGCGAGTGGTACTGGAGGGAGATCAGGTCGAACGACACGTCGTCGAAGCCAGTTTCACCGGTGGCCATGGGAGTTCGCCCTTCAGTGAGTGCTCTGCGGGAGCTGTTCACTGGCGCTCGGAGCCGGGAGCCGGGGTGCCCCTGGGGCGGGACCGCTGGACCGGGCGTCATCTGGCACGTGCGCGGCAGCCTGCTCGACCGCGACGTTGGGCTCGGGAACCACGCGGTGCGAACCGTGGCCGCCGGGCTGCCTCCTGTGTACCAGCGGCGGGCGGGCAGCGCTGGATGAGAACAGCGTGGTGCCCCCGTCGCGGGGACGGGGGCACCACGCTGTCGCCGACCAGTGTCCGGTCCTGCGCAAGGGGAAGGGCTCGCTCGAACCCTCCACTGTGCACCGACGAAGCTGGTCCACTGTGGAGGGCCGATGCGATCTGTGCCGGCTAGCCGGTGGTCTGCCGGGGAGCAGAGGCCGACTGGGTAGCCGTGGTGGTGCCCTTCTCCCGCGGCGGTCCGTGCCCGGCGCCGGTGCCGTCGGTCACCTCGACCTGGTCCTCCCACGGGACGCGGTACTGCTGTGCAGCCAGGTCGGTCATGTAGGTGTACGGGCAGTCGGTCGCACCGCCGCGCACGGCCACGTACCCACGGTGGCCCAGCTGGTAGATGTTGTTCTCCACTCCCCACCCGCGGCGAGCGGCGTCGGCGCGGGCGGGGACGACCTCACCGGTGACGATGCGGTCGGGGGTGTTGTCGCCCTGCTCGAGCACCACGCCGTCGACGTCGCAGATCATGGCCTCACCGATGGACCAGATCCCGGTGGCGTCGGCGCCGGCCAGCGCGACCGACGCCGTGTACGCCACGTTGGTGAAGGCGTTGACCTGGTTGGTGATGCGCCACTGGTGGCGGACCGGGTCGGTGTAGCCCGCCGTGCGCAGGATGACGTTGGCGCCCTTGTAGGCCGCCTCCCTGGCCATCTCCGGAAGCATCCCGTCGTGGCAGATGATCAGCGCGAGCGTGGAGCCGGCGGGTCCCTCGCAGACGGGTATGCCGAGGTTGCCCGGCTCCCACGGCTCCAGCGGCACCATGGGGTGCATCTTGCGGTAGTAGAGCGCGATCTCGCCGTCGGCGTTGACGATGATCCCGCTGTTGTAGGGCGCACCGTCGGGATTGCGCTCCATCAGCGAGAAGCAGCCCCAGACCGAGCTCTCCGCGCAGGCGGCGCGGAACAGCTGCACCTCGGGGCCGTCGAGCTCGCAGAGCATCTCCTCACGAGCCCACGACTGTGGGTTGAGCCCGTTGAGGCTGTACTCCGGGAAGACGAGCAGGTCCAGCGTGGGCAGGCCGGCCTTGGCGGAGCGCACCGTCGCGGCGATCTTCTCCGCGGTGCGCAGCAGGTCAGCCGGCTCGTCCACCACGGGGACCTGCTGCTGCACCAGGCCGAGCACCAGCGCCCCGGGTGAGGGGTTGAGCCCACCGAGGCCGGTCATGCGGCCACTCCCTCGGGCGTGCGGGCCAGCGTCGGCCACCGCTGCGCCCAGGGGGCAGCGGCCTCGAACGCGGCGGAGGCCCGCAGGACGCTGGCGTCGGCCAGGTGGCGCCCCACGATCTGCAGCCCGACCGGGAGCCCGGCGGAGGTGAAGCCCGCCGGCACGCTCGCCGCCGGCTGGCCGGTCATGTTGATCGGTGAGGTGAAGCCGAGCCAGGCGGTGGGCGGGACCATGCGCCCGTCCACCACCTCCGGGCCCTGCACGTGCACCGGGAACGCCGGCACGGTGAGGGTGGGGGTGAGCAGCAGGTCGTAGTCCGCCATGAAGCGCCACATGTGGTTCACCAGTCGTTTGCGGGCGGTGTCGGCGTCGGTGAGCTGCTCTGCGGTCCACGGCTTGCCCAGCAGCTCCACCAGGTGCGGCGACATCTCGTGGCCGTGCCGGCGCACCAGCTCCCGCATGCCGCTGAGGTCGGTGTCGGCCACCACCAGCGACCAGAACGCCTCAAAGGGGTCCTCCCAGCCGGGGTCGGCCTCGACCACCTCGCACCCCAGGTCGTCGGCGAACACCTGTGCGGCGCGCGCGGCGATCTCGCGAACCGCGGGGTCGACGGCGAGGTAGCCCCAGTCGGCGCTGAACGCGACGCGCAGACCCTTGATCCCGCCCCGCGGTGCCGTCAGCCAGCTGACGTCGTCGCACGGGATGGAGTGCCGGTCGCGGGGGTCCGGGCCGGCGAGGACCGACATCAACAAGGCTGCGTCGTCCACGGTGCGGGTGAGCGGACCGATGTGCTCGAGGCTCTCCCAGCTGGAGATGCCGGGGTATCGGTCGTCGCGGCAGCCCGGGTACAGCGGAACCCGGCCCATGGACGCCTTGAACCCGTACACCCCGCAGTGCGCAGCGGGGATGCGGATGGACCCGCCGCCGTCGCTGCCGAGCGCCAGTGGTGCCATGCCGGCCGCAACCGCCACGCCGGAGCCGGCGCTGGACCCGCCGGGTGTCATCGCCGGGTCCCACGGGTTGCGGGCGGTGGGCGACACCGGGCTGTGCCCGACGCCGCTGTAGCCGAGCTCCGGCACCGTCGTCTTGCCCAGGACCACCGCACCGGCGGCCTTGACGCGCTCCACCACGACGTCGTCCTCGTCGGGGATGAAGTCTCGGTAGGCGGGCGAGCCGCACCGGGTGGGGATGCCCTTGGTGGCGATGAGGTCCTTCACCGCGATCGGGACCCCGGCCAGCGGTCCGAGGGTCTCCCCGCGGGCCACTGCGTCGGCCACGGCCCGGGCCTGCTGGCGGGCCTGGTCGGCGGTCAGCTCGCAGAAGGCGTGCAGCTGGTCGTCGAGGGTGTGGATCTGGTCCAGGGCGGCCTCGGTCACGTCGACCGCGGAGACTTCTCCGGTGCGGATGAGCCGGGCGACCTCGGTCGCCGGCAGGGCGTGCAGCTCGTTCGGGTTCACGTCAGGCTCCTCGGTGGGGTGATGGTCACGCGGCCGGTACCGGCGCTGGTGCTGCGGTCTCCATGGTGGAGCTCCGGCCGCGGCTGAGCCCCTCGATGGCCAGGTAGGCCAGTCCGCCCAGCAGGATGCCGGCGATCGCCTCGCTCAGCTGCGGCGCCCACAGGTGCACGGCGTAGGCACCGGCGGCACCAATCACCCAGGCGGCGAACGGCTGCACGCGCAGCGTGCGCACGGCCCGGTTGCGGACCTTGCGCAGGACGAGCTGGTCGACGATGAGCACGGCGCCGATCGGTGGCACGAAGATGCCGAGCAGGTTGAGCCACTCGGAGAAGTGGCTCCAGACCCCGGCGAGGGCGGCGACCAGGCCGACGGCACCCAGCCCCAGGGTGAGCACCCGCATGCGGCCACCGCTGATCTGGCCCCAGCCCACCGCACCGTTGTAGAGGCAGTGGGTGCACACGGAGCCGAGGTTCACGAACACGAAGACGACGGCGAGCGAGGTGAGCACCGGGCCGTGGTCGGTGAGGATGGACAGGAAGTCGCCACCGTTGACCGCAGGGTCGATCGCGGCGCCGGCCGCCACGATGATCCCGCCCACCACCAGCGCGATGAAGTTGGCGACGGGGAAGGCGGAGAAGGCGGCCAGCACAGCCTCCTTGCCGGTGCGCGACCACCGGGTGAAGTCGGCGGTCATGGTCCCGGAGTCGGCGAAGGCGGCGATGACGATGGTGGCGGCCGCGCCGATGCTGAGCACGGTGGCGTCCGGGGCGCCGCCGGAGTAGGAGGTGATGCCGGACAAGCCCTGGTCGCGGGTGGCGAACCAGATCGCCAGCCCGCCGAGCACGACGAACAGCGGAGCGGCCACCAGGCCGATGATGGTGAGCGCCCGGATGCCGATGAAGGTGACTCCGATGTAGAGCACCCCGGCGAGCGCGATCATCGCGGTCTCGTTCCAGCCGAGCGCGGCGTTGAGGGTGGCCCCGGTGAGGCCGGTCTGGAAGGCGAACCAGCCGATCACCACGGTGGACAGGAAGCCGGCGGTGATGGTGGCACCCCTGGTGCCGAAGGTCTCCGCGGCGAGCAGGCCGAAGTTCTTGCCGGTCCGGCCGGCGGAGTAGCTGAGGGCGCCGACGTAGGCCATCAGCACCACGTTGCCCAGCACCATGGCGGCGAGACCCCGCCAGAAGCCGAGCCCGTAGACGATGGTGCCGCCGAAGATGGCGTTGGTGATGATCATGGGGAAGCCGAACCAGACGGCCGAGACCGAGCCGAGGGACCTGCGGTGGCTGGCGGGTACCGGCTCGTGCTCGAACTCCGACTCGAGGCCGTGCTCGACGGGTGGGGTGGTGGCGGTGCTAGTCATGGCGTGTCCTTCGGAGTGGAAGGGAGCAGGGGCGGAGAGGGAAGCGGGCTGGACTCAGAGCGCGGACAGCAGCTGCTCGGAGGTGGCGACGGCTCCGAAGACACCGCCCTGCATGGTGATCATGTTCAGGGCGGCCTCGTAGTTGTCCTTGTCGGTGGCGCCGGTGCAGTCGGAGAGCAGCAGGCACTCGAACCCGCGGTCGTTCGCCTCGCGCATGGTGGTGTGCACGCACACGTCGGTGGTGATGCCCGTGAGGATCAGGTGCGTGATGCCGCGCGTGCGCAGCACCAGCTCGAGGTCGGTGGCGTAGAAGGAGCCCTTGCCCGGCTTGTCGATGACGACCTCACCGTCCACCGGGGCGACCTCCGGAACGATCTGCCAGCCGACCTCGCCGCGGACCAGGATCCGCCCGCACGGGCCGGCGTCGCCGATCCCCGCCCCCATCTGCCGGGAGCGCCAGAGCTTGTTCGGTGGCAGGTCGGACAGGTCCGGTCGGTGTCCTTCTCGGGTGTGGATGACGAGCATCCCGGCGGCCCGAGCGGCGGCGAGCACCGTCTGGGTGGCGGGCAGCCCCGCCCGGGTCAGGGACAGGTCGTAGCCCATGGCGTCGACGTAGCCGCCCGGGCCGCAGAAGTCGACCTGCCAGTCGATGTTGACCAGGGCGGTGCGCTCGACGGACAGCTCGCCGTCGTACGGCCAGGCGTAGGGGTGTGCGGCGATCGTGGACATGGCAGCTCACAGTCGTGGGAGGAGAGAACGAGGACGTCGGCGCAGCCGTGTCGCGGTCGGCGGTGTCGGGGTCTGCGGCGTCGACTCGAGTGACGGTAGGGAGCACGCGTTTCGCGACGCGTACGTCCGTGTTACGGGCGCACACGTCCTCTCCGGATGCTGTTTACGGCTGGGTAAACCCGCTGGAGGCGGTGGCGGTGATGGTGGCCAGGACGGGGAAGTGGTCGGAGGCCTCGCGGTCGGCGGCAGGGGCCAGGGTGGTGCTGCTGACCCGCAGCCGGGGCGCCGCCCCGTCGCGGTGCAGCACACCGACGTGGTCGAGCACCTCCCGCACTCCCGGGTGCTGGGCGGCGGTGAGCGGGTTGCGGGTGGCGTCGAAGGTGGGCTCGTGGAGCTGGCCGTGGGTGAGCCCGCCCAGCACGCGGCACGCCTGTGCCCAGCGGCCGTCGGTGGCGCGGGCAGCCACGTTGAGGTCACCGGCCAGCACCACGGTGTGCTCCGGCGGGACGGTGGCGGTGACCAGCGCGCGCAGCTCGGCCAGCTGGGCCATCCGCACCTGGTGGGCGTCGCCGCGCTCGTCGGCCTGCAGGTGCGTGCCCGCCACCCAGGTTCCGGCGCCGGCCCCGCCCAGCGCCACCAGCACCACCCCCTTGTTCTCCAGCACCGACGAGGTGGTGCGGCGCTGCACGGCCCGGTAGACGTGCTGGTGGCACTGCTGCAGCGGCAGCCGGCTGAGCACGAACACCCCGCCGCCGACCAGCCGGCGCACCCCGCGCCGTCGGCCGCTCACCCCGGCCCACCGCCCACCGACGCCACCGAGGTAGGGAGAGCAGTGGTAGCCGGCCGAACGCAGCTGCGCCACCAGTGCGCGCGACGGTCGGTTGAACGCCTCGTTCAGCACCACCACGTCCGGGCTCGCGTCGAGGATCGCCTGCAGCGCCAGCTCGGCCCGGTGGCGTGACCCGCGCAGCCGCAGCTGCCAGAGGTTGAAGGTCATGACCAGCAGCGGGTCGTGCCCGGGCGCAGCAGTGCTCATCGGGATCCATGATCGTCGACCCGCCCCCTGGCGTGCGGGGGACTCGCTGGTGCAGAAAACTGGTGCGCACGAACGGGGCCGGTCGCGCCAGACCGGTCACCGCTGAGCAGGAGGGATGCACGCTCATGGCACACAGCTGGCACCGTCGGTCCGGGCTGAAGCAGATCCGCTGGACCCGGCAGGACGACACCGAGCCGATCGACGTGGGGCGGCGGGTCGGGCTGGGGGTCGCCAAGGGCCTGTTCGCCGGGGCCTGTGGGGTGGCGGTGATGACGCTGGGGGAGAAGGTGGAGCAGCGCCTCACCGGGCGGCCCGACTCCTACATGCCCGCGCACACCCTCGAGCGGCTGCTCGGCCGCCCGCAGAGCCCCGACTCCGAGCGGCACCTGATGAACCTGGGGATGCACACCGGGCAGGCCATCCTGCTCGGTGCCTGGCGCGGCGTCATGGCCGAGGGCGGGCTCCGGGGGCCGCGGGCGTCGGCAGCCTTCACCGTCATCCGGCTGTCGCTGGACCAGACCCTGGAGAACGTCACCGGCCAGGGTGCGCCACCGTGGACGTGGCCACGTCGGGAGCTGGTGGTGGACGTGCTGCACAAGGCGGTTTACGCATTTGTCACCGGAGCCGTGGCCGACGCGCTGGCGACGAATCCGCCGTCGTGGCAGGCCGCGCGCCAGCACTAGCCCGAATCGCCCGTGACTGATGTGTCCGATCGGCACAGGCGTTACGCATCGGAAACAAGGAGACACGGACAGGCAACACACCGTCACTAGGTTTCGCGGTCATGACGACGAGCAAGGGCGACACGGTCGCAACGGGTGGGGTGACGGCAGCGGGGCTGCCGCAGGGCTCGGACAAGATGCGCGAGACGCTGGAGGACTACACCCTCCGGTTCGCCCCGCGCAGCTATCGCCGCTGGAGCACCGGGGTGGTGGCCACGTCGGCCCTCGGGGGGATCGCCTACCTGGCCGACTTCTCGATCGGTGCGAACATCGGGATCTCCTACGGCACGGGCAACGCCCTGCTGGGGATCCTGGTGTTCGCGGTGGTCATCATGCTCAGCGGGCTGCCGCTGTCCTACTACGCGGCGCGGTACAACATCGACCTCGACCTGATCACCCGCGGCAGCGGGTTCGGCTACTACGGCTCGGTGGTCACCAACGTCATCTTCGCGACGTTCACCTTCATCTTCTTCGCCCTCGAGGGCTCGATCATGGCCCAGGGCCTGGAGCTGGGGCTGGGCATCCCACTGTGGCTGGGCTACGCGGTGTCCACCCTGATGGTCATCCCGCTCGTCATCTACGGGATGAACACGCTGGCCACGCTGCAGGTGTGGACCACGCCGCTGTGGCTGGTCCTGATGGTGGTGCCGGTGGGCTACCTCGTCATCCAGCACCCCGACTCGGTGGGGACCTTCCTGGCATACAGCGGGGAGAGCAACGAGGGCGTCAACTTCGGGTCCGTGATGCTGGCCGCCGGTGTCTGCCTCTCCCTCATCGCCCAGATCGCCGAGCAGATCGACTACCTGCGGTTCATGCCGCCCAAGACGCCGGAGAACTCCCGCCGGTGGTGGGCGGCGATGCTGCTGGCCGGACCGGGCTGGGTCATCTTCGGCGCCATCAAGCAGATCCTGGGCCTGTTCCTCGCGGTCTACCTCATCGCCAACGTCGCCGACGGCGCCGCCACGGCCAACCAGCCCGTCCACCAGTTCCTGGAGACCTACGAGAACATGGTCCCGCACTGGCTGGCGATGACCCTGGCCGTCGTGCTCGTGGTGATCAGCCAGATCAAGATCAACGTGACCAACGCCTACTCGGGCTCGCTGGCGTGGACCAACTCCTTCACCCGGGTGACCAAGACCTACCCCGGGCGCCTGGTGTTCGTGCTGTTCAACCTGGGCATCGCCCTGGTGCTGATGGAGGCGAACATGTTCGACTTCCTCAACACCATCCTGGGCTTCTACGCCAACTGCGGCATCGCCTGGGTGATCACCGTGGCGTCGGACATCGCCATCAACAAGTACCTGCTCAAGCTCTCGCCGATGGTCCCGGAGTTCCGGCGCGGGATGCTCTACAACGTCAACCCCGTCGGCTTCGTCTCCATGCTGCTCTCGGCGGGCATCTCCATCGCCGTCTTCTTCGGAGCGTTCGGCGACACCATCAAGCCGTACTCGCCGATCGTGGCCATCCTCATCGCCCTGGTCATGCCGCCGATCCTCGCGGTGGCCACCAAGGGCAAGTACTACCTGCGCCGCACCGACGACGGCATCGACCTGCCGATGTTCGACGAGCACGGCAACCCCTCCGGGGAGACGCTGCTCTGCCACCTCTCCGGCACCGAGTTCGAGCGCCCGGACATGATCGCCTCGGCGGTGCCCGGCCCGAACGGGGAGAAGCAGTACATCAGCTCGCTCATGCTCAGCACGGACAAGACTGGCGCACACGTGCTGCCGGAGCAGTCGAGCAGGACGAGTCCAGCGGTACGGTCCCAGGAATGAACCTCAGCCCGCGGGAGATCGACAAGCTGCACATCCACCTGGTGGCCGACCTGGCCCGCAAGCGCCGCGACCGCGGCGTCAAGCTGAACTACAGCGAGGCGGTCGGGTTGATCTGCGAAGCCATCGTGGAGGGTGCGCGGGACGGCAAGACCGTCGCCGAGTGCATGGAGCTGGGCAAGCACGTCGTCAGCAACGACGAGGTGATGCCCGGGGTGCGCGAGATGGCCGCCCTCATCCAGGTGGAGGCGACCTTTGTGGACGGGACCAAGCTGGTCTCCTGCCACGACCCGGTGGGGGCCTAGCTTGGCTGCTGCGGCCCCGGCCGTGGCCAGCGTCGTGCTGGTCGGCGGGCACGAGAGCGCGCACGGCCGTGACCTGCTCGGGCTGGTCCCCGGCGCGGTGGCGGTGCGGGCCGGCCGCGAGCTCGGGGCGGCGGTGCGGGCCGTCCTGCGCGAGAGCAGCGGGCCGGTGGTCGTGGTGCCGATGACCCTGGGCCGGGACCCGGCACTGGTGGCCGAGGCCGCCCGAGCCCTGCGGTGGCAGGGGGACGACGCGGACACCAGACGGTTGGCGCTGACCGAGCCGTTCGGCACCCCCGACCACCTGGTGGGCTGGTTGCGCGCCGCGGCCACCGGGGCCGCCGCGCGCTGGCCCGGCGACCGGGGTGCGCTGCTGGTGACGGCCGCGGCCAGCGGGCCGTTCGACGAGGCTGACCTGTTCCGGGTGGCCCGCCTGGTCCGCCAGCACGGACCACACCCCTGGGTGGAGGTGGCCCTGGCCGGCGGTGACCCGGACGTGACCGAGGGCCTGCGCCGGTGCGCGGTGCTGGGGGCCGGACGCGTCACCGTGGTGCCCGCGGCGTTCGGGCCGGCGCCCACCGCGGACGCGCCACCAGGAGTGCCGGTGCACGACGGCGGGCCGCTGCTGAGCACCGCCGCGGTGCAGGCGGTGGTGACGGCGCGCGTCACCGCGGCGCTGGACCACCTGGTGCTGGGCCACACCGGGATCGAGGCCGCCCTGCACGCCGAGCACGGCCACGGGTACGCCCACAGCCACGGCGCTGAACCCGCCCACAGCCACCACTAGCGACTCACCACCAGCGACTCACCACCAGCGACCCACGACCAAGGAGCTCACGACGATGTCAGCAGGTGCCAGGTATCTCTACGGCGAGGAGCCGGTGGAGATCAACGCCGGTCGGCGCACGGCCACGGTGCGGGTGAGCAACACCGGCGACCGCGCGGTGCAGGTGGGTTCGCACTACCACTTCTTCGAGGCCAACCGGGAGCTCGACTTCGACCGTGCCGCGGCCTACGGGATGCACCTGGACATCGCCTCCGGCACCGCGGTGCGCTTCGAGCCTGGTGACACCCGCGACGTGGCGCTGTGCAGCTACGGCGGCACCAGCCGGCTGATCGGCTTCAGCAACCTGGTGGACGGTGCGCTGGACAAGCCCGGCATCCGCGCCGCGGCGCTGCGACGAGCCGAGGCGCTGGGCTTCCTGGGTGCCTCCGACGGCGAGCTCGAGGCTGCGGAGGTGCAGCAGTGACCACGCTGCCGCGGCGCACCTACACCGACCTCTACGGCCCCACCGTGGGCGACCGCTTCCACCTGGCCGACACCAACCTCGTCGTGGAGGTGGAGCACGACCACAACCGCGGTGCCCACGGTGACGAGTCGGTGTACGGCGGCGGCAAGGCCATCCGCGACGGCATGGCGCAGGACCCGGCCGCCACCTCCGCCGCCGGAGCGCTGGACCTGGTGATCACCAACGTGGTGGTGCTCGACGCCGTGCTCGGGGTGGTCAAGGGCGACATCGGGATCCGGGACGGGCGCATCGTCGGCGTCGGCAAGTCCGGCAACCCGCAGGCCCAGGACGGGGTGCACCCGAACCTGCTGATCGGGCCGGGCACCGACGTCATCGCCGGTGAGCACCTCATCGCCACCGCCGGCGGCATCGACAGCCACATCCACTTCATCGCCCCGCAGCAGGTGGAGGAGGCGCTGTCCAACGGCATCACCACCCTCATCGGCGGCGGCACCGGGCCCAGCGACGGCTCCAAGGGCACCACCTGCACCCCGGGCCCGTGGAACATCTCCCGGATGCTGCAGGCGGTGGACGACCTGCCGGTGAACGTCGGGCTGCTGGGCAAGGGCAACGGCTCCCTGCCGGAGGCGCTGGAGGAGCAGGTCGTCGCCGGCGTCTGCGGGCTCAAGGTGCACGAGGACTGGGGCGCCACCCCGGCCACCATCGACACCGCGCTGAAGGTGGCCGACGCCTACGACGTGCAGGTGGCGCTGCACACCGACACCCTGAACGAGTCCGGGTTCTACGAGGACACCCTGGCCGCCATCGACGGCCGCGCCATCCACACCTTCCACACCGAGGGCGCCGGTGGCGGGCACGCGCCCGACATCATGCGGGTGGCGGGGGAGCGGCACGTGCTGCCCTCCTCCACCAACCCGACGCTGCCCTACACGGTGAACTCGGTGGACGAGCTGCTGGACATGGTGATGGTGTGCCACCACCTCAGCCACAACATCCCCGAGGATGTGTCCTTCGCCGACTCCCGGGTGCGGGCGGAGACCATCGCCGCCGAGACCGTGCTGCACGACGAGGGGGTCATCTCCATCATCTCCTCCGACTCCCAGGCCATGGGCCGGGTGGGGGAGTCGTGGACGCGGGCGTTCCAGACCGCCCACCACTGCAAGGACCAGCGCGGTCCGCTGCCGGAGGACACCGCGGCCGACGGCACCTCGCGCAACGACAACTTCCGGGTGCTGCGCTACGTGGCCAAGCTGACCATCAACCCCGCGCTGGTCACCGGGACCGCCGACCACATCGGGTCGCTGGAGCCGGGCAAGCTGGCCGACATCGTGCTGTGGCCGATCGACTCCTTCGGCGCCAAGCCGGCGCTGATCATCAAGGGCGGGATGATCTGCTGGTCGCAGATGGGCGACCCCAACGCGTCGCTGCCCACCCCGCAGCCGGTGTACTACCGACCGATGTTCGGCGCGCTGGGCAAGGCGGTGGCGCACACCCGCATCACCTTCACCTCTCAGGCGGCCCTGGACGCCGGCGTGCCGGAGCGGCTGGGGCTGACCAGCCGGGTGGTGGCCGTGCGCGGCTGCCGCACGGTGAGCAAGCAGGACATGGTGCGCAACAGCGGAACCCCGGTGATCGAGGTGGACCCGGAGACCTACCAGGTGACCCTGGACGGCGCCCCGGCCACCATCGAGCCGGCGCGCACGCTGCCGCTGAGCCAGCTCTTCTACCTGGTGTGAGCGACGTGAGCGACACCGGCACCGGCACGGGGCTGGGCTCCCTGCTGGTGAGCCTGCAGCTGACCGACTCGGCCTTCCCCAGCGGCTTCTACACGCTCTCCCACGGGCTGGAGGGCTTCGCCCAGGCGCGGGCGGTGGACGCCGCGGCGATGCCGGAGCTGCTGGCCGACGCCCTGCGCCACACCGTCGGTCCCGCCGACGCCACGGCGCTGGCCCTGGCCCACCGCGCGGCCGACACCGGCGACTGGGAGACCGTGGTGGCGGTGGACCAGCGCCTGCACGCCACCAAGCTCACCCGCGAGCTGCGGGTGGCGTGCACCCGCACCGGCGGCCAGGTGCTCGACGTCGCGCTGGCCTCCTTCGGCGGACCGATCCTGCAGCGGTACTCCGAGCTGGTCACCTCCCGCCGCACACCCGGCTGCCAGCCAGTGGCCGCCGGCGTGGCCTACGCGGGCACCGGGGTGCCGGTGGAGCACGCGGTGGCCTCGGACCTGTTCGCCTTCGCCACCAGCTTCGTGGGTGCGGCGCTGCGGCTGCGGCTCACCGACCACCGGGCCGCGCAGGCCGTGCTGCACCGCACCGCGGCGGTGATCGAGGAGGTCACCGCGGACGCGCTGCAGCGCGGGCTGGCCGACCTGGGCGGGTGCACCCCGATGTTCGACGTCATGTCCGGCCGGCACGAGCGGGCGGAGGCACGCATGTTCGCCACCTGATCCGCGCTCGAGCTCCCCACCCGCACCCCCACCACCCAGCAGAAGAAGGACCCCTCGATGGACAACGTGTTGAAGGTCGGCATCGGCGGCCCCGTGGGCACCGGCAAGACCGCCCTGATCGAGGCGCTCGTCCCGGTGCTCACCGCTCGTGGCCGCCGGCCGGCAGTGATCACCAACGACATCTACACCCAGGAGGACGCCCAGCACGTGCGCCGCACCCTCGCCGGCGTGCTCGACCCGGAGAAGGTGGTGGGCGTGGAGACCGGCGCGTGCCCGCACACCGCCGTGCGCGACGACCCGACGATGAACCTCGCCGCCGGCGCGGAGATGCTGCAGCGCTTCCCCGAGGTGGACACGCTGTTCTACGAGTCCGGCGGGGACAACCTGACCCTCACCTTCAGCCCGATCCTGGTGGACGTGTTCGTCTTCGTGCTGGACACCGGCGGCGGGGAGAAGATGCCCCGCAAGCGCGGCCCGGGCATCACCGACTCCGACCTGCTGGTGATCAACAAGATCGACATCGCCGAGCACGTGCGCACGAACCTGGACGTGATGGAGTCCGACGCCTACCGGGTGCGGGACAACCGGCCGGTGGCGCTGACCAACTGCCTCACCGGGCAGGGGCTGGAGCAGGTGGTGGCGTTCCTGGACGGCTACCGACGGGTGGCCGCGTGAGCCTGGCCCCCGAGCCGCTCGTGGTGGACCGCTTCGCCGCCGCCCACTACGCACCGCCGCAGATCCCGGTGGAGGTGCTGCGCCACACCGGCGTGCCGCAGACCCTGGGCGTGGGACGCCCGGGCAAGGTGGGGCTGCTGGAGCTGGGCTTCGAGGTGGTGGGCCCGCGCACCGAGCTGGTGCGGCACTACCAGAAGTCACCGCTGCAGATCATGCGCCCGCTGCACGTGGACCCGGGCCGGCCGGACCTGGCGGTGGTGTACCTGATGTCCACCGGCGGGGGCATCGTGCAGGCCGACCGGCTGCGCACCGACGTGGTGTGCGGCGCGGACACTGCGGTGCACCTGACCACCCAAGCCGCCACCAAGGTGCACCGGGCCGACGCCGACTTCGCCACCCAGCAGGTGAACCTGACCGTGGGTGCCGGCGGGTACCTGGAGCACCTGCCCGACCCGGTGATCCCGTTCGCCGGCGCGCGGCTGCACCAGCGCACCGTGGTCACCGTCGATCCCACTGCCACGGTGCTGCTCAGCGACACGCTGGTGGGTGGACGCCTGGCCCGCGGGGAGTGCCACGCCTACGACGTGGTGGCCACCGACCTGGAGGTGCGCCGCCCCGACGGCCAGCTGCTGGCGGTGGACACCGTGCGCCTGGAGCCCGGGCGTGCGGACGTGCGCGGCCCCGGCGTGCTGGCCGGGCACATGCTGATGGCCTCGTTCTACGTGGTGAGCCCGCTGGCCCCGGCCACCGACATCGCCGACGTGCTGCACGCCGCGCTGGCCGAGCACCCCGTGCAGCACGGGGTGAGCGTGCTGCCGCAGGACAGCGGCGCCTGGGCGCGGGTGCTCGGCAGCGACCCGCCGGCGGTGGCGGCAGCCATGGCGGCCGCGTGGGACGCGGTGCGCCGCTGCCTGATCGGGGTGCCCGCCCCACCGCTGCGCAAGGTGTAGGGCAGGGCTACGCCGGGGACCAGCGCGGGTCGCGGCCGGACAGCCCGAGCAGCTGGTCCATGGCCGGCGCGCTCGGCGGCACCGGTACCGGGTCGGCGAACATCTTGCCCTCGCCCTGGTAGTCGGGGCTGAGCATGCTCGGGGCGAACGCCACGATCTGGGCCGCGGCCGCCTCCGGAGGCGCCCACGGCTGTCCGGTGGCCCGCGCCAGGTCCCAGCCGTGCACCAGGTACTCCCAGAGGATCATGCCCAGCGCCATCTCCCCGGGCATGGCGTCGTCGCCGAGGTACAGCGGCTGCTCGGCGGCACCGGCCTGCAGCGATGCCACCAGCTGGTCGGAAGCGGCGCGCACCGCGGTCACGTGGTCGACGCTCGCACCGGGATCGGCCGGCGCCGCCTGCGCGCGGTTGTCGGGGTGGGCGAAGCCGTCGGCGAAGTTGCTCAGCCAGGCCAGCACGTGCTGGCGCAGCTGGGCCACGTCCATCTCGGTGCACGGGGTGGGATTGTGCAGCTGGCCGGGTCCGATGGTGGCGACGACGGTGCCGAGGTCATCGAGCACGGTGTCCAGCAGGGCGGTGGTGTGCTGCGTGGAAGAGGTCATGACCTCCACGGTAGAACCGCGCTGACCAGCACCGATTGAACAAAAGCGTCACCCGGCCGGGCTAGGGTCGCGGACGTGGTGAGGGAACCAGAGCCGGTGGAGCGGGACAGCCGCGGCATCCTCGACCCGTGGCTGCTGCGGCAGCGGGTGCGGCTCACCCGATACCCGGTGCAGCCAGAGCTGCTCGGGCTGGTCGACCGCTTCTGGGCGGTGCAGTGGGACCTGCCGGCCGGACAGGTGCACGCCCAGCAGGTGCTTACCCACCCTGGCGCCAACCTCTCGGTGGGCCATGCCGACGGGCGCAGCAGCAGCGCGGGCTCGGTGGTGGCGGAGTGCGCCGGGGTGTCCACCGGCCTGACCACCCGCACGCTCACCGGGCGCGGGTGGACCGTGGCCGCCCTGACCACCCCCGGCGGTCTGGGCGCCTTCCTGGACGCCGATGCCGCCACGCTGACTGATCGCACGGTGCCACTGGGGGCGGCGATCGGCGTGGACACCGACGCACTCGTGGCGCAGGTGTCCGGCGCCGCCGACGAGGCGGCCCGGGTGGGGGTGCTGACCCGGGCGCTGGTCGCAGCCGTGCGTCCCTCGCGGGCCGGCACGGCTCGGGAGGTGGCTCGGCTGGCCCGGGTGGCGGAGACCGACCGCACGGTGCGGGGGCTGGCGGACCTGTGCACGCGGGCTGCAGTCGGTCCGCGGACCCTGCAGCGCAAGTTCCTGCGCCACGCCGGGGTTCCGCCGACGTGGGTGCTCCGTCGCTACCGCCTGCTCGACGCCGCGGAGGCGGTGCGCGACGGCCGGCAGGTGGTGTGGGCGGAGGTGGCGGTGGAGATGGGCTACGCCGACCAGGCGCACCTGATCCGGGACTTCCGGGCGGCGCTGGGACAGACGCCCGCGGCGTACGCGCAGGCGCAGGCACGCCGGGCGGAGCGGGGCTAGGGCCTGGCTGACGGCTGCCGGTTCCGTGCCTGCGGTCGCGTCACCCGAACAGTTTGGCCCGCAAGCGGTTCGCATACAGTCAGGTGGTGCCCCAGCGGCACCTGAGCGGGGAAAGTTCGTGGTGGCAACACTCTGCCGAGAGGGGGCTGGACGGTGGGATCATCGGACTTGCTGGGTCTGACGACCTCGCTGACGGCCTCCACGCTCGTCGTCGCGCTCGTTGCCGGACTCATGCCGCGACTTGTCGGTGAGGAACCGAATCCCGTGGTGGGCATACGCACCAAGGCGACGATGTCGAGCCCCGAGGCGTGGCAGCTGGGCCATCAGGTTGCGCGGCCGCTTCTGCGCCGGACGGTGTGGACCGCCGGAGCGGGATTGTGCGTGCAGGTCGTGCTCGGTGTGGTGACCGGTTTCGGATCAGTGGTGTCGGCTGTCGCTGCACCATCGGTGTTTCTCGCAGTGTTCACCGTCCTGCTCTGTGCGGCGTTGAAGGGCAACGCCGCGGCGAAGTCGCTGCAGCGTTGATCCGGTCGTTCCCGGAGCTCCGGGTCGTGCTCGAAGTCGACGGGTTCGCCACCGTGGCGAGACGGTAGGGGCGCACCAGGCCGGGATGCCGGGTGGGCGAGGGTCGGCGGCGAGGTGCCGCAGCCGGGCGTACCTTGGCGCGGGCGCAACCCGACAGGCAAGGACGAGCCCATGCCAGTGAACACCCGGATCACCGGTGCGGTGGTCGCCCTCGCCGCGACGGCAGGGCTGGGAGCGACGGGGTGCGGAGCCGACGGCTCGTCCCCCGTGACGACCCCCTCGCCACCGCCTGCCACGACCCCGCCGGCCACGACCCCGCCTGCTGCCTCCCCGTCGGGCACCTCACCGCCGCTGGCAGCACCGCCGCCGGGGACCACGGTGTACGTGGTGCCGACTGGCTCCACCTACACCGAGTACGTGCCCTACCCGAGCTACCCCGGCTACGGCGGCTATCCCACCTATGGAAGCTCGTACTCCGACGCCGACTTCCTGGCTCGGATGCGCGCAAGGGACATCGTCACGCCCGACGACGCGGTGCAGGTGGTCGGCGCTCGCGGCGTGTGCCAGGGGCTGTCCCAGGGCAGCGGGCTGACAGCGGCGGCCAACGAGCTGATGGATCCGCCGTACGACTACTCCGCGGTGCTGGCCGGGTACTTCGCCGGCGAGGCAGTCAGGGTCTACTGCCCGCAGTACACCTACCTGCTGACCCCCTGAGGGTCAGCTGCGCACGACCTGCCCCGTGGCCCACGAGTAGGTCAGGGTGCCGCCCTGGAAGCGCGACGCCCGTCCGCCCGGCACGTCGTGCTCGTGGGAGGTGGGAAAGCCCAGCGAGCCGGTCTCCCAGCCACCAGCGGCCCAGGCCTGCCGGATCGCGCCGTGCACCTCGTGGGCCCCGGTGGCCGGCGACCAGTAGACCGACCCGCCCTCGAAGTGGTTGTACCGGCCGGTGCCCTTGCTGGTGGCCGTCTCACCGGTGGTGGGAAAGCCCAGGACGCCCGCCTCCCAGCGCTGCGCGGCCCACACGTCCCGGACAGCGCCGTAGACCTCCTGCGCGCCGGTGGCCGGCGACCAGTACAGCGACCCGGACTGGAAGTGGTTGTAGCGGCCACGACCGTTGGGTGTGCCCAGCTCGCCGGTGATCGGCAGGCCCAGGGGGCCGGCCTCCCGGCGCAGCCCCGCCCAGCGCTCCCCGATGGACCCGTAGACCTCACGGGCGCCGGTGGCGGGGGACCAGTAGATGGAGCCGCCCTGGAAGTGGTTGTAGCGGGCGACCCCGTCGGCGGTGCCCAGCTCGTTGGTGGTGGCCGCGCCGAGGATGCTGCGGGCGCCGCCCAGGGCCTGGTAGCGCTCGCCGATGGCGCCGCCCACGCTGAAGCCGGCGGGGGTGGTGCCCGGGACAGCGCCAGGGACAGCGCCAGGGACGGTGCCAGCGACCGCGATGCGGAACCAGTCAGAGCGCAGCCCCAGGGTGATGCGCACCTGGTCGCCGGTGCGGGTGACGGTGCCCTGGGTGCCGACGATGCGCACCTGCGTCGCCCGGCCGCCGTCGAGTCCGAGGCCGTTGCGGGCGCTGACGTCCATGCTCACCAGCTCGCCGATCCCGTAGGCGCGGGCGATGGAGCCGGCGGTGACGGTGGTGGTCCACGTGGCGTAGGGCGAGACGGCGTCGCCGGCGTCGGGCACCGCGGGGAACAGGCCACCCGCGGTGTGGCCGCCGGTGGAGGAGGAGAACTCGGCGCGCACCGCGGCGCCGCCCCGGGTGAGCACCACGCCGGCGGTGGCGAGGATGGCGGCGTCGCTGCGCCGGTCCTCGGCGCCGGAGCCGGTGTAGACCTGGCAGGACTGGGAGTCGCAGGTCTTGGCGTAGCGGTAGCGCGACTCCGACAGCGAGTACGACCGGGCGGCCACCGCCTGCGCTCGCAGCGCCGCCGCCCCGCCGCTGTCGGCCCAGCTGGCGGGGGACTCCGACGGCACCACCCCGCGCAGGTAGTCCTCCGTGGACAGCGAGCTGACGGTGCGCTGCACGCCGCCGTCGTTGACCGCCACCAGCGATCCGCGGTACCGGGTGCCGGTGCTGCACAGGCGGAGGTTCTCGGCGGTGGGGCGGTTCAGCCCCTCCACCGGCGGGTCGGCTCGGGTGCCCGCGGTGTCTCGCACCCAGTAGGTGCGTCCCCCGCAGCCGGCCGTCGCCGTCACCGTGGCGCCGCCGCTGGGCTTGGCGACCATGGTGACCGCGTCGCCAGGGGCGATCCAGGTACCACCGGCGTAGAAGCCGCGGTCGGAGAACACCGACATGGCGCGCCCGTCGCTGCCGGTCAGCCGCACCGTCATCAGCGGGTTGCCGACCTGGCTGAGCACGGTGTTGCCGTAGTAGTGCGCCAGGATCTGCTGGTGGCTCCAGCCGTGGCGGGTGGCGTAGCCGTAGGAGCCGTACTGGCCCATCCCGCGCCCGTGGCCGTAGCCGTGGCCGGTGATGGTGACCTGGGCGTCCGCGCTGAGGGCAGCCAGCCGGACCGGCGCCTCCACCGGCGGCGTGCCGGAGGTGGCGATCAGCGCGGCGGCCACCGACACGAGGGCGGCGGTGCGCGCGAACCGGCGGACGAACAGCCCACCGGCGCCGCGGCCCGGTGCGCGGGGCGTTACCAGGCGCGGCGGGCGGCGGCGAGCCGGCGCGCCGGGGTTGCGCAGGATTGAGCACAGTAAGTAATCAAAAGATGCCACAAGGTGACCATCGGCAGGGGCGAGCGCCCCATGAGCGCATCCCGGGACGGGGTCTGGGAGCGGGCGTGCCGGACTGCCCGGACTACTCGGGCAGCTCGGCCAGCACGGCCGCGGTGGCGCTCATGCCCAGCCGGGTGGCACCGGCGTCGAGCATCGCCTGGGCCGCCGCCAGGCTGCGGATGCCGCCGGATGCCTTCACCCCCAGCGCGGGCACGGACTGGTGCAGCAGCCGCACCGCCTCGGTGGTGGCGCCACCAGTGGGGTGGAACCCGGTGGAGGTCTTCACGAAGTCGGCGCCGGCCTGCTCGGCGGCCCGGCACGCGAGCACCACCTGCTCGTCGCTGAGCGCCGCGGTCTCCAGGATCACCTTGAGCACGTGGTCGGCCGGCGTGACGGCGCGCACGGCGGCGATGTCGTGCTGCACACCGACGAGGTCACCATCGACCACTCGGCCGAGGTCGGCGACCATGTCCAGCTCGGTGGCGCCCAGCGCGAGGGCCGCACGAGCCTCGGCGACCTTGCCCGCGGTGAGCACCGCGCCGGCGGGGAACCCGATCACCGTGCACAGCACGGTGCCGGTGTCCCGCACCACCGGGGCGGCGTCCACCAGGCGGGCGGAGCTGACGCAGACGGAGGCGCACCCCAGCCGAACGGCCTCGGCCGCAGCGGCGCGAACCGCTGCGGCCGAGGCCTCGGGCTTGAGGAGCGTGTGGTCGACCAGGCGCGCCAGTCCGGCGCGCGTGAGGGGTGCTGTCGGCATGGCCGGCACGCTACGGGTAGTGCGTGCCGGGCGATCCGCCAGCAGGCGGGCTCAGCTGGAGGCGCTGTCCGCGGTGGCGAGCTCGGCCCGCACCTTGTCCATGTCGAGCTCCTCCACCTGGGTGATGAGCTGCTGCAGCGACGCCTCGGGCAGGGCGCCGGGCTGGCTGTAGACCAGGATGCCGTCGCGGAAGGCCATCAGCGTGGGGATCGACATGATCTTCAGCGCCGCCGAGAGCTCGGGCTCGGCCTCGGTGTCGACCTTGGCGAAGGTGATCTCCGGGTGCTTCTCCGCGGCGGCGTCGTAGACCGGCGCGAACGCCCGGCACGGACCGCACCAGCTGGCCCAGAAGTCGACCAGGACCACTCCCGGCTCCTGGATCGCCGTGGGAAAGGTTTCCTTGGTCAGGTTGGTGGTCGTCATGACGTCCTTTCGGTGCTGATTACCCCGTGGCTCGGACAACGTCGCGACCCGGTGATTTCATCCCGGGCAGCGGCGCTCGTCCTCAGGCGCTGAGCAGCTCGCGCTCGTCGGCGGGCAGGCTGGGCAGGCAGTCACAGGCGCTGCCGAGCCGGTCGCAGGTGAGCAGCAGGTCGTGACGGGCGGAGTCCAGCACCACGCAGCCGTCCTCGGTGCACTCCAGGACGTGGCTGAGGTGCACGATCAGCGTGCCGTGGCAGTGGTCGCTCTCGCTCACGCAGTCAATGCACTGGTCACTCATCACACGCACCTCGCAGATCTGGGGGTCAAGCCTCGGTCAAGCTCTGCTGATGTTGGTACCACCAGGCCCTGACAGCTCCGCGCTCCTGGCCCGGCGTGTCGGCGAGCGCCCGGCCCGGCGTGGCGTGGTCCTGGTCTCACTGACCGGTAGCCGCGCTTGGTCGGCCCCCGCCGGGGTGCGGGAATGGCAGTGCCGCAGAACACACTGGCGCACCCGTGCCGCAGGCACCGCGCCGCCCGCTGACGAAGGACGACCATGTCGCTGAACCTCGCTGACCTGTACGAAGCCGTTTCGGACGCGATCCCGGACCGGGTGGCGCTGGTCTGCGACGGCCAGCGCAGGACCTACGCCGAGCTGGACACCCGGGCCACGCAGGTGGGGCACCAGCTGCAGGAGCTGGGGATCCGGCCCGGCGACCACGTGGGTCTGCACATGCGCAACAGCCTGGAGTTCGTGGAGTCGCTGCTGGGCTGCCTGAAGGCGCGGGCCGTGCCGATCAACATCAACTTCCGCTACACCGACGCCGAGCTGAGCTACCTGTACGGCAACGCCGAGCTGGTCGGCGTGATCGTGGACGGCGACCTGGCCGCCACCGCGGCCGCTGTGCTCCCGGCCTGCCCGACCGTCAAGCACGTGCTCACGCTGGGCCCCACCGACGCCGACCTCGGTGCGGTGACGCACGTGGACTACGAGCTGGGGGTGTCCGCCCAGTCCGCCGAGCGTGACTTCGGCGAGCGCAGCAACGACGACCACTACGTGATCTACACCGGCGGCACCACCGGGATGCCCAAGGGTGTGGTGTGGCGCCACGAGGACTTCTTCCACGCCGCGCTCGGCGGGGGCAACCACTATGGCGACTCCTACACCAGCGCGGCGGAGGTGGCCGCGGCCGCCGCTGCGGCGGAGACCCCGATGACCTTCCTGGTGACCGCGCCCCTGATGCACGGCGCCGCGGTGTACTCCTTGTTCAGCGGGTTCTTCATGGCCAGCAAGCAGGTGCTGATGCGCCAGTTCGACGCGGTCGAGGCGCTGCGCCTGGTGGAGGCGGAGTCGGTCAGCTGCGTGATGGTGGTCGGCGACGCCATCGCCCGGCCGCTGGCCGACGCCATCGCCGCCCACGCCGGTGAGCACGACCTCAGCTCGCTGTTCATGATCGGCTCCGGTGGCGCCCTGTGGTCGCGCACGGTGCAGGCCCAGCTCACGGAGCTGCTGCCCAACCTCTACCTGCGGGACAGCTTCGGCGCCTCGGAGTCCGGCGCCGACGGCACCTTGGCCATGGGGGAGGACGGGTCCATGCGCATGGCGCCCAGCGCCAACGCCGTGGTGGTGGACGAGACGCTGCAGCCGGTGGAGCCCGGTTCGGGCGAGCTGGGCTACCTCGCCCGGCGGGGCCACGTCCCGCTGGCCTACTACAACGACCCGGCCAAGACCGCCGCCACCTTCCCGGTGGTGGACGGTGTGCGGATGTCGGTGCTGGGCGACATGGCCCGGGTGGAGGCCGACGGCACCATCGTGCTGCTGGGCCGGGGCTCGGGCTGCATCAACACCGGCGGCGAGAAGGTCTTCCCCGAGGAGGTGGAGCAGGCGCTGAAGAGCCACCCTGCCGTGATGGACGCGCTGGTCGCCGGCGCCCCCGACCCGCTCTACGGCGAGCGGGTGGGCGCGGTGGTCCAGCTGCGCGAGGGCTTCGACGAGCCCAGCCTGGAGGACGTGCAGAAGCACTGCCGCACCCAGATCGCCGGGTACAAGATTCCCCGCTCGCTGGTGGTCGCACCGTTCATCGTGCGCTCGCCCAGCGGCAAGGCGGACTACCGCTGGGCCAAGGCCACCGTCGCCGAGGCCGGCGCCGAGGCAGCAGCGCCCAGCACCCGCGGCTAGCGCCGACGCGACAGGCCCGGACCTGCTGGTCCGGGCCTGTCTGCGTGCGTGGGGACGAGCGTGCAGCTCAGCGCAGCATGATGCTGCCGCCGTCGACCATCAGCGTCTGCCCGGTCATGTACCGCGCGTCGTCGCTGGCCAGGAACACCGCCACCCGGCCGATGTCCTGCTCGGGGTCGCCGAAGCGGTGCAGCGGAACACCGGAGAGCACCGCCTCGGCCATCGCCGGGTGCTCCTCCTGCCACTTGCGCACACCCTCGGTGGCAGCGAGCGGGCTGATGATGTTGACGGTGATGCCGTCGCGGGCCCACTCGTGTGCCGCCACCCGGCTGACCGCCCGGATGGCCTCCTTGGCCGCGGCGTAGGAGGTCTGGGTGGGTTGGCCGTTCAGGCCGGCCCCGGAGGCGAAGTTGATGACCGTGCCCCCGTGCTCCTTGAGCTGGGGGTGTGCGGCCTGCATCAGGTGCACCGTGGGGTAGAAGCCGGTGCCGAACGACAGGTCGAACATCTCCTGGGTGTGCTCCAGCAGCGGCGCCTGGCGAGAGGCGTGGGCGTTGTTGACCAGCACGTGCAGTCCGCCGAAGGCCGCCACCGCGGCGTCCACGATCTCCTGCGCCGCCTCGGGCCGGGAGATGTCGGTACGCAGGAAGCGCACCGACTCGCCCAGCTCCGACGCCAGGGCCTGGCCCGCCTCGTCGTTGACGTCGACGGCCAGGACCCGGGCACCTTCCTTGGTGAAGGCCTGCACGATGCCGCGGCCGATGCCGCCTGCCCCGCCGGTCACGATCGCGACTTTTCCGTCCAGGCGCATGGCGCTCCTAGCTGGTGCTGTAGGTCAGGCTCGGGTCCTGCGGGAGAGATCCGCGGGGAGGTGCCCGCTCGACGTCAGTCTATGGCGAGCGCGGGCTTCTCCAGCGCGGCGACGTTGTAGGCGGAGTAGGTCTCGTAGCGGCCGCGGCCGGAGAAGTACGGCGTCAGCTGGTCGTTCATCTCCTCGACGGAGAACGCCGAGCCCGCCGCGTCGAAGCGGTTCTCCACCTGCGGGGCGGCCATCAGCGCGACCATCTTGCCGTAGACGACGAACACCTGGCCGGTGATCTCCTCGGAGGCGGGGGAGGCCAGGTAGGCGACCAGGGTGCCGACGCGGTCCGGGGACAGCGGGTCGGCGCCGGGCTCGCTCTGCTCGCCGAAGGCCTCGGCGGTCATCGCGGTGCGCGCCCGCGGGCAGATGGCGTTGGCGCGGACGCCGTAGCGCTGCAGCCCCTGGGAGGTGGACAGCGTCAGCGCGGTGATCCCGGCCTTGGCGGCGGAGTAGTTGGGCTGGCCGGCGGAGCCGAACAGGAACGCCTCGGAGGAGGTGTTGATGACACGGCCGAAGATGGGGCCACCGGCGTCCTTGGACTTCTGGCGCCAGTGCACCGCCGCGGCGTGGGAGGTGGCGGCGTGGCCCTTGAGGTGCACCCGGATGACGTCGTCCCAGTCCGACTCCGACAGGTTGAAGATCATCTTGTCGCGCAGGATGCCGGCGTTGTTCACCAGGATGTCGAACGAGCCGAAGCTCTCCACCGCGGTCTGCACGAGCGTGTCGCCCAGCGACCAGTCGGAGACGTCGCCGAGGACGGCGACGGCCTGGCCACCGCTGGCCTTGATCTCGTCCACCACGTCGTGCGCGGCCGGGCCCATGTCGTTGACCACGACGGCGGCACCGGCACCGGCCAGCGCCAGCGCCTCGGCGCGGCCCAGGCCTGCGCCCGCACCGGTGACGACGGCGGCCTTGCCGTCCAAGCTCAGGGACTCAACCATTTGCGAACGGCTCCTTGTACGGGGGAGAGCAGGGGACTACCTGCCGGCAGATGCTAGGCAGGCTGACCGTGCGGCAGCGCCGACGTCCCGGTGATCGGAACACCTGGGTACGTCTGCAAGTACGCCCCAGCCGCCCCGCGCAGGTCAGCAACCGCTACCCACCACCGCCGCCCGGCGGCAGGGATCAGGGGCGCGAGACCGGCTGCCCGCCCACCCCGGCGGCCAGCATCTCGCGGGACTCGGGGCGGCCGTCCAGCACGCGACCGGTGCGCTTGGTGACCCGCCAGCCGTCGGCACCGCGGGCCAGCTCCCACCGGTTGGCGGTGAGCCGGGCGATGCGGAAGCCGGCGGCGTCCACCTTGTTCATGATCAGCTGCGTGTACTGGATCGCCACCGCGGTGTCGCCGTCCACGGTGACGCGGGCCGGCGCGGGGAAGTGGCCGCAGCCGTCGTGGATGTAGCCCTGGTGGGCCGAGGAGCCCACCATCGCCTCGATCTCCGCGCGGCCGTTCATCGGGCGCGGGTCCACGTCGTAGACGCCGTCCTCGGTCCACAGGCCCGACACCGTCGTCGCCGAGCCGCTGTCCACCGCCGCGGGGTAGGTGTAGATCAGCGTGGTGATGTCCAGGTGGTCCTGCAGCAGGGCGACCCGCTGCTCCAGGGCAGCCAGGCGGGCGTCGACGTCAGTCATCGAGGGATCCTTCGGTAGGCGGGGTGAAGCGCGCGCCGAGTGGTTCGGCGAGCTCGCGCAGGGCGTGCAGCTGGTCGCAGTAGTGCTGGGCGCCGGTGGCGTCGATCGCGACGCTCACCACGGTGGCGCCGGCGTCGCGCAGCCGGCTCAGCGCGGTGGCACAGGCGTCCGGGGCGCCCAGCGGGTCGAGCTGGCGGCCGGGGGAGAGCACCACCTCCAGCTGCGGGGGCAGCTCGGCGGCACCGAGCAGCTCGGTGAGCTCGCGCAGGCCCAGCCCGAAGGGCACCCACCCGTCGCCGTGCTCGATGGCGCGGCGCAGCGAGCGCGGGGTGCGGCCGCCGATCCACAGCGGGACCCGAGCCTGCTGGGCGTGCGGCGACACCAGGAAGCCCTCGTAGGAGTAGTGCTCGCCGTGGTAGCTCGGCTCCGGCTGCGACAGCGAGGCGCGCAGCGCTCGCAGCGCGTCGTCGGCGCGGGCGCCGCGGCCGCTGAACGGCGCGTCCAGCAGCTCGAACTCCTCGCGCAGGGTGCCCACGCCGAGCCCCAGCACCAGCCGGCCGCCGCTGACCACGTCCAGGGTGCCGTAGCGCTTGGCGATCTCCAGCGGGTGGTGGTAGCCGAGCACCAGCACCGTGGTGGTCAGCCGGACCTGGCGGGTGCGGGCGGCGAGGTAGCCGAGGGTGGCCAGCGGGTCCCAGTAGGTGCCGCCGCGCTCCTGGGCCACGTCCACCGGCACCGCCACGTGCTCGCTGCAGGTGAGGTGGTGAAAGCCCAGCCCGTCGGCGGCCTCGGCCACGCGCGCCAGCTCGGCGATGCCCGCGGAGCGCTCCCACTCGGACGTGGTGGACGGGTGCTGCACCACGATGGGTGAGCTGAGTCCGATGCGCACTGCTGGCACTTCCTCGGGGGCTGGGAGAGGTAAATGGACTAGGGCATGGTGTCGCGCCGCGCCGGGCGACCGGGTCGGGATCTCGCTGATCGGGACCGCGCGATTACCGGCGGGTTAGCGTGTCTAGCGTCACTGACGCGCAACGACGCGGCCGACTGTCACCTGAGGTGGATGAATGACTGATGTGAGCTTCGAGGGAACCCGGCGCGAGCTGGAGACCGACGCAGGCGTGCTGCGCTACCACGAGGCCGGCGACGGCCCCCCGCTGCTGCTGCTGCACGGCTCGGGTCCCGGCGTGACCGGCTGGCGCAACTACCGCGGCGTGCTCGGCGAGCTCGCGGAGGACTTCCGCTGCCTCATCCTGGAGTTCCCCGGCTTCGGCGTCAGCGACCCCACCGAGGGTCACCCGATGATGACCGCGGGCGTCTCCGTGGCCACCTTCCTGGACAAGCTCGGCCTCGGCGCGGTGGACATCATCGGCAACTCGATGGGCGGCATCGTCGGCGCCAACGTGGCGATCCACATGCCTCAGCGGGTGCACAAGCTGGTCACCATCGGCGGCATCGGGCGCAACATCTTCAGCCCCGGCCCCGGTGAGGGCATCAAGCTGCTGATGGAGTTCACCGACAACCCCACCCGCGAGGGCCTCGTCCGCTGGCTGCACTCCATGGTCTACGACCCGGCCGTGGTCACCGAGCAGCTCATCGAGGAGCGCTGGGCGCTGGCCACCGACCCGGAGACCCTGGCCGGCGCGCGCAAGATGTACAGCAGCAAGGCTTTTGCGGCCACCGCGGCGGCACAGAAGGACGCGACCCCGTACTGGGCGCAGCTGCACAAGATCACCGCGCCGACCCTGCTGACCTGGGGTCGCGACGACCGTGTCAGCCCGGTGGACATGGCGCTGCTGCCAATGCGCACCATCGCCGACGCCGAGCTGCACATCTTCCCCAACTGTGGCCACTGGGCGATGATCGAGGCCAGGGAGGCGTGGCTGCGCACAGTCAAGGCCTTCCTCACCCGACCCGACGCCAGCTGATCATCCCGCCCGCCATCCGGCGTCCGGCGAGCAACACCTAGAGGAGAACGAAGACATGGGCCAGGTTCTGGACACGATCATGGCGCGGGCGGACGAGATCCGGGCCAACGCCGAGGCGAACGAGGCGGGCGGCAAGCTCACCGACGCTGCCGCCAAGGTGCTGCGCGAGTCCGGCGTCATGCGGATGCTCGCCCCGAAGCAGTACGGCGGCACCGAGTCGCACCCCCGCGAGTTTGCCGAGACCGTGATGGCCACCGCCGCCCTCGACGGCGCGACTGGCTGGCTCACCGGCATCGTCGGCGTGCACCCGTGGGAGCTGGCGCTGGCGGACCCGAAGGTGCAGGAGGAGGTCTGGGGCGAGGACAACGACACCTGGACCGCGTCCCCGTACGCGCCGATGGGCATCGCCACGCCCACCGACGGCGGCTACATCCTCAACGGCCGCTGGTCGTTCTCCTCCGGCACCGACCACTGCCAGTGGCTGTTCATCGGCGCCATGGTGGGCAACCCCGACGGCACCCCGATCATGCCGCCGAAGGTCATCCACGTGCTGGTGCCGCGCCCCGACTACGAGATCGTGGACGGTAGCTGGGAGGTCGTCGGGCTCAAGGGCACCGGCAGCAAGGACGTCACCGTCAAGGGCGCGTACATCCCCGAGTACCGCACCATCGACGCCGCCAAGGTCGGCGACGGCACGCTGGTCAAGGAGCAGGGCCGCACCGAGACCCTGTACAAGTACCCGTACTGGGCCATCTTCCCGCTGGGCATCACCTCCGCCGTGATCGGCATCGCCGAGGGTGCGATGGCCTGCCACGTCGCGGCGCAGAAGAACCGCGTGGCGGTCACCGGCACCAAGATCAAGGAAGACCCGTACGTGCTCTACGCGATCAGTGACGCGGCGGCCGACATCGCCGCCTCGCGCGCCGCGCTGCTGGAGACCACCGACCGCTTCTTCGACGCCGTCGACGCCGGCAAGGAGGTCAGCTTCGAGGACCGCGCCCGGGGACGACGCACCCAGGTCGCGGCGGCCCGTCGGGCCGTGCGCGCGGTGGACGACATCTTCGACCGCTCCGGTGGTGGCGCGCTGCACCTGCACACCCCGCTGCAGCGCTTCTGGCGCGACGCCCACGCCGGGCTGGTGCACGCGGTGCACGTGCCGGGCTCGATCTACCACGCCACCGCGCTGCTCGAGCTGGGCGGCGACCCGCAGGGCATGATGCGCAACACCATCTGACCTGCGCCTGACGCACAGCAGCGGCCGTACCCCGGTGGGGTGCGGCCGCTGCTGCGTGGTGGAGGCTGGCTAGTGGGCCATGGCCGGCGCCCCGTGCGCGTCGTGGTTGGGGATCTCGTTGCGGTAGAGGATCGCCGAGAGCACCGCGCCGACGGCGAAGAACGCCGCGGCCAGCCAGAACGCGGAGTGGTAGCTGGACAGCGCGGCACCCTCGGCCAGGCGCTGCGCCAGCATGGCCGGGTCACCGCCGGCGGCCTGGGCGGCGGCCAGGTTGTCGCTGACGTAGCCCTCTGCGGCCGACGCCGCGACGCTGCTCAGCAGAGCCACGCCGATGGAGCCACCGACCTGCTGGGCGGTGTTGACGGTGGCCGAGGCCACGCCGGCGTCCTCGTCCTGCACCCCGCTGGTGGAGGCGGCGATGCCGTTGGAGAACACCTGGCCCATGCCGAGGCCGAAGAGGACGAGGCCGGGCAGGACACCGGTGACGTAGGAGCTGTCCACCTCGATGCCGGTGAGCAGCCCCAGGCCGAGCGCGGAGATGGCCATTCCCGCGCTGACCAGGATGCGGGGGCTGAACCGGGCGGACAGCGGGGCACCGAGCACCGACGCCGACACCGCGATGGCGGCGACCATCGGGACGAACGCACACCCGGTGACCACCGGGCTGTAGCCCAGCGTCTGCTGCATGTAGTAGGTGAGGAACAGGAAGATGCCGAACATGCCCACGGCGGCGATGAGCATCACCAGGTAGGACGTGCCGCGCAGCCGGTCGGCGACCACCCGCATCGGCAGCAGGGGGTGGCTCACCCGGGTCTCCACCCACACGAAGGCCGCGAGCAGCACCACGCCGAGCGCGAGGAACGTCAGGGTGAGCGTGTCCGACCAGCCGTGGGTCTCGGAGTGGGAGAAGCCGTAGACCAGGAAGAACAGGCCGCTGGTGGCCAGCAGCGTGCCCGGCCAGTCCAGCCGGTGCCGGTGGCCGCCCTCGGCCTTGCGGGGGAGGAACAGCACCGCGCCGACCAGGGCCGCGATCGCGAAGATCACGTTGACGTAGAGGCACCAGTGCCAGGAGAGGTACTCGGTGAGCACGCCACCGAGCAGCAGCCCGATCGCCCCGCCGGCACCGGCGATGGCGCCGAACACGCCGAAGGCCTTGGCGCGGTCGGCGGAGCCGGCGAACGTCACCGACAGCAGGGACAGGGCCGCCGGGGCGAGCAGCGCACCGAAGACGCCCTGCAGGGCGCGGGCGGCGACGAGCACCTCGAAGCTGGGGCCCCAGCCGCCGAGGGCGGAGGCGGCGGCGAAGCCGACCAGCCCGACGATGAAGGAGTTGCGGCGGCCGAAGAGGTCGTTGATCCGCCCGCCGAGCAGCAGCAGGCTGCCGAAGGCGAGGGAGTACGCGGTGACCACCCACTGGCGCTCGCTGTCACCGAACTCCAGCGAGCGCTGCGCCTCCGGCAGAGCGATGTTCACGATGGTGGCGTCCAGCACCACCATCAGCTGGGCAACGCTGAGCACCGCCAGGATCAGCCACCGGCGGCGGCTGTCCCCCTCGGTCGCTGGCGGTGTGCCGTGGGTCTGGGTCATGCGAAAAGGCCTCCGGGAGAGAAGCGGAACGAGAGATTCCGCGCCACGGTAACAGTCCGGAACGACAGGTTCCGCTTAGTTGCCGGTGGGGGCGCCGGCCCGAGATCACCCGCGTAGGGTCCGCGCCATGCCCCGCAACACCCCGGCGCTGCGCAGCGACGCGCGGGCCAACCTCGAGCGAATCCTGGACGCCGCCCGGCAGGTGTTCGCCCTGCGCGGGCTCGAGGCGACGCTGGCCGAGGTCGCCGAGCAGGCCCAGGTGGGCGTGGGCACCGTCTACCGGCGGTTCACCGGCAAGGACGAGCTCATCGAGCGCCTGTTCGTCTCCCGGCTGGAGGAGCTGATGGCCCTGGCCCGGTCGGCCACCGAGGTGGCCGACCCGTGGGAGGGGCTGGTGTCGTTCCTCACCGAGAACACCCGGATGCTGGCCGAGGACCGGGGGCTGCGGGACCTGGTGGTGGGTGGCCCGACCCGGGCCCTGTGCTCGGCCGACACGGCGACCCAGCGCGGCCTGGTGGACGCGGTGGAGCAGACCCAGCTGGTGCTGGAGCAGCAGGTGGCGCTGCTGGTGCGGCGGGCCAAGGAGGCCGGGGCGCTGCGGCCGGACGTCGAGGCCACCGACCTGCCGATCCTGGCGCTGTCGGTGCAGGCGGCCAGCGGCCACGTGGACGGCGGCCAGCCCGAGCTGTGGCGACGCACCCTGGGCATCGTGCTCGACGGGCTGCGGGCCAGCCGCGACAGCTGCACCGCGCTGGAGACCCCCGCGCTGAGCACCGAGCAGCTGCACACCACCATGCGCCGCATCCAGGGGCTGGGCTCGCGCTAGCGCACCGCCTCACCGGTGTGGGCCGAGGCGAAGGCCGCGGCCAGCGCCGGCAGCTGCTCGGCCGCCCGGTCGGGGTCCGGGTCGACCACCTGCAGCGCCACGTTGACGTCGGTGCAGCCCACCGCGAGCAGCGCGGCCGCGTCCGCGGCGGTGGCGTCCCAGTCGATCTCGCCGGACGCGCTGCGGGCCACCGCCAGGCGACCGCGCACCTGCAGCTGCTGCGGGTCCCGGCCGGCGTCGGCGAAGGCGCCGCGCAGCTGGTCGGCACCCCGGGCGATGTCGTCGTGGGTGGCGCCCATGATCGGGATCCACCCGTCGCCCCACGTGGTCAGCCGTCGCACCACCGGGGTGGACAGCGTCCCGGACACCCAGATCGGGATGCGGGCGCCGGCCGGCGGGCGGGGCATGCAGTAGGCGTCGCTGAAGGACACCGTGGGGGTGTCCACCGAGGCGGGGGCCTGCTCCCACAGGGCGCGGCACCCGGCGAGGGTGTCGTCGAGCAGCCGACCGCGGCGGGCGAAGTCCATCCCGGCGGCCTCGTACTCCTTGGCCTGCCAGCCGGTGCCCACGCCCAGGTCCAGGCGCCCGCCGGAGAGCAGGTCCAGGGTGGCGGCGGTCTTGGCCAGCACGGCGGCGCCACGCAGCGCCGCGATGACGATCCCGGTGCCCAGCCGGATGGTGCGGGTGCGCCCGGCCATCACCGACAGCACGGTGAGCGGCTCCAGCCACATCGCGTCCGGCTCGGTGGCGAAGGGGCCCCAGGTGTAGGCCGAGGTGTCGGGCCCCATCACCACGTGGTCGGTGACGTTGACGCGGTCGATCCCGGCGGCCTCGGCCTGCTCGGCCAGCTCGATGAGGTGGCGGTAGCCGTCGCGGGCCAGCAGCGGTCCGAAGTTGGGCACGTTCAGGCTGAGGGTGGGGCGCACGGGTGAGGATCCTTCGGCGTGGTCGGACGGTGGCAGGACAGGAGCTCAGGCGTTCATCGGTCGGTTGGTCCAGGAGCCGTCCGCGCGGGGGAACCAGCCGCCGGCGGCGTGGCTGCCGCCGTCCACGTGCAGCGTGGAGCCCGTCATGTAGCGGGACAGGTCGGAGGCGAGGAAGAGCGCGGGTCCGGCGACATCGGCGGGCTGGCCGGGTCCGCCGAGCGGGGCCCAGCGCGGCCACCGCTCGCGGTCCTCGGGCGCGACGAGGCGCTGGTAGGGCACCTGCGGGGTCTCGATGAGGTCGGGCGCGATGTTGTTCACCCGGATCTGGTGCCGACCGACCTCCAGGCTGAGGCTGCGGGTGAAGTGCCGCAGCGCCGCCTTGTAGGTGGAGTAGATGACGTGGCCGGGGATGCCGCGGTGGGCCTCCACGGTGGTGAGGTTGATGATCGAGCCGCCGCGGCCGCGGGCGATCATGCCCGGCAGCACTGCGTGGGTCAGCCGCAGCGCGTGGTTCAGGTTGACCTCCGCCAGGGGCTCCCACTCCTCGGGGGAGGCGTCGGCGAAGGTGACCGGCGCGCGCAGGAAGTGTCCGACGTTGTTCACCAGCACGTCCACCGGGTGCTCGGCCACCTGGGCCGGGAAGTCCGGGTCGGTGACGTCGGCGACCAGCGTCTGCACTCCTGGGGGCAGGTCCGCGAGTGCCGCCGCGTCGGTGTCCACGGCGAGCACGGTGGCGCCGTGGGCGGCGTAGAGGGTGGTGATGGCGGCACCGATGCCGGCGGCGGCCCCGGTGACCAGGGCGGTGCGGCCGGCGAGCAGCGCGGTGGGCGGTGCAACAGGGTCGGGCACAGGTTCTCCCTTGCTGAGGGTGTTCGCCGGCTCAGCCTGGCAGGCGCGCAGGGTGGTGTCCGAGCAGGTCTTGATCAGCGGAAGGCGCCTGCGGACAACGCGAACAGTGCCGCCGACCGGTGACAGGGACGGTGCGCGCCGGCCGCCGCAGCCGGGTGAGACGATCGGCGGGACCCGGCCACAGCGGTGGCTGGTGACCGGTGCTCGGGGGAGCGCGTTGGCCCCGGCGCGAGGTGCAGGCGGCGGTGCCTGTACGCGACCACGGAGGTCCAGCATGGACAGCAGTCCTTCCCCGCAGAGCCCTTCCCCACAGGACCGGGACACGCAGACGCCGTTCCTGGCCGGACCGGACCCGGTGGACCCGGACGGCGACGCCCGCGGCCCGGTGCTCACCTCTCCGCCCACCGGCGACCCCATCGACCGCGCCACCCGCGCCGCGCGGCGCCTCGTGGACGCCCTGCTGCGCACCAGCCGGGACAGCCCAGACCTCTCCCGGATCACCGAGGAGCTCGACTCCATCGCGGACAACCTGGAGGCGCACTGCCCCGAGGTGGAGGAGCGGCTGGCGGACATGTGGGGCGGCGAGGGCGTCACCCGGCACGACCCGGTGACCGGACCGGAGAACGCCATCGCCCCGCCGGTGGTGCTGGCGGGCAAGGACGACGGCTCCATCGAGGGCGTGGTCACGCTGACGCTGCCCTACCAGGGGCCGCCGCGGATGGTGCACGGTGGCGTGTCCGCGCTGCTGCTCGACCACACGCTCGGGGTGGCCAACTACTGGGCGGGCGACTCCGGCATGACCGCCGAGCTGACGCTGCGCTACCACCGGCCGACGCCGCTGTTCGAGCCGCTGACCATTACCGGGCGCCAGGTGTCGGTGGAGGGCCGCAAGATCCGCACCGAGGGCCAGATCGCCACGGCTGACGGGCAGGTGTGCGTCAGCGCCCAGGGGCTGTTCATCAACAAGCACCTGCCCCGTCCCGGTCACCAGCAGCCGGAGAGCTAGCGACCTCGCGCGCTCAGGGGACCAGGATCGCCCGGCCCAGCACGGTGCCGGCCTCCAGGTCGGCGAAGGCCTTGGCGCCGTCCTCCAGCGCGTACTGCTGAGCCTGCAGGTGCAGGTGTCCCTGCTCGGCCAGCGCGAGCACCGCGCGCTGGTCGCTGCGGGTGCCGGCGTAGGTGCGGCGCACGTCCACTCCCCAGGGCAGCGCGTCGGCGCCGGCGCTGTAGGGGAAGCTGCCGCCGGCCAGCCCGACGAAGCGCAGCGCACCGTCGGCGCCCACCACCGAGGTGGCCAGGTCCACGGTGGACTGCGAGCCGACGAAGTCCAGCACCACGTCGGCGCCGTGGCCGTCGGTGAGCTCCAGGATCGCCGCGGCGGTGGACTCGTCGCTGTCGAGCACCGCGTGGGCGCCGTGGCGGGCCGCCAGCTCACGCTTGTCCGGGGAGGGGTCTACGGCCACCAGCCGCGCCGCCGAGGTGGCCGCCAGGATCTGCAGGCCCACGTGCCCAAGGCCGCCGACGCCGAGCACGGCCACCGTGGCGCCGGGCTCCAGGCGCTGCCGCACCCCGTTGATGGCGTGGTACGGGGTGAGTCCCGCGTCGGCGAGCGGCCCCGCGGTCACCGGGTCGAGCGTGCCCAGCGGCTCCAGGAAGCGGGCCTTGACCGCGATGTACTCGGCCATCCCGCCGTCCAGGCCGAGACCCGGGCACGGTGGAAGTCCCTGGCGCCCGGCGGCGAGGCAGGCGTTGTCGCGGCCCTGCACGCACGCCCGGCAGGTGCCGCACGCCCACACCAGGTAGACCAGCACCGCGTCGCCCTCGGCGAAGCCCTCCACCGCCGGACCCACCGTGGCCACGTGGCCGGCCGTCTCGTGGCCCAGGGTCATCGCCCGTGGCGCGGGGAAGGGCAGGTGCAGCAGGTGCAGGTCGGAGTGGCACACGCCTGCGCCGGCCACCTTCACCAGCACCTCGTCGGGGGCGATGGGCGGCAGGTCGACCTCGCGGAGCGCCACCTGGCCGGGGGAGACGAGCTGCAGCGCCCGCACCTCAGCGACCCTCGGGGGAGGGCGCAGAGGCGCTGGGGTAGGACGGGCGGGCGAAACGGCTCACGGAGGTCTCCGGCGGGGTCGCGGGTCCGGGCGAGGCGGGTGCCCGGGGTGGACGGTGCTGCTCGGAGGCCCTGGTGGGCAGGACGCTATGACGGCGACACCGCGGTGTCAACGGTGCCGCACAGGAGTTCTCGGTGACCGAGATGCCCAGGTCAGCGCCTCGTCGTGGCACTTAGTGTCCGCGGAAAACGCACGCACCGTGACGGCAACGAGGAGCAGGAAACATGGGCAAGCTGGACGGTCGGGTCGCAGTCATCACGGGTGCGGGCATGGGCATCGGGCGCGGCATCGCCGGCGCGTACGCCCGCGAGGGTGCCTCGGTGGTGGTGGCCGAGATCGACGAGGCTGCCGGCCGCGAGACGGTGAGCTGGATCGGCGAGCAGTGGGGGACGCCGGCGGTGCTCGTGCCCGTGGACGTCACCGACAAGGCCCAGGTGCTGTCCATGGTGAACACCGCGGTGCAGCGCTTCGGCCGCCTGGACGTGCTGGTGAACAACGCCTGGCGCGGCAGCGGCTTCGCCCGGCTGGAGAAGATGACTGACGAGCAGCTGCGCGGCGGCTTCGACATGGCGGTGATGGCGGCGTTCTGGGCGATGCAGGCCGCGCTGCCGCACCTGCGCGAGCACGGCACCGGCCGGGTGATCAACCTCTGCTCGCTCAACGGCGTCAACGCGCACATGTACTCGGTGCAGTACAACGCCGCCAAGGAGGCGCTGCGCACCCTCACCCGCACCGCGGCCCGGGAGTGGGCCCCGCACCAGGTGTGCTGCAACGTCATCTGCCCCGGTGCGATGAGCGCGGCCTACCAGCGGATGGCCGCCGCCAGCCCGGAGAACGCGGCGGCGATGGCGGCGGGCAACCCGATGGGCCGCGTCGGCGACCCGCTGGAGGACATCGGTCCGGTGGCGGTGTTCCTGGGCGGCGACGACTGCCGCTACGTCACCGGCAACACCCTGTACGTGGACGGCGGCAGCCACATCAACGGCGTGCAGTGGGCGCCCACCGTCGACTGACGCTGAGCGCTCGCTAGCCGCGGACCGCGGCGCGGAGCTGGTCCACCGGGTCGGTGCCGTCGCGGCGTCCGCGCGGCCCCGCGGCCTTGGGCGGGACGAGCCGGCCCGCGTCGGAGCGGGTCCACTCGCGCACCGCCCAGCGCTCGGCGATGGCCCACCGGCCCTCGCGACGCTCCATCCGGTCCACGTAGCGGGCGCCGGAGGTGAAGCTCGCCTCCGGTGGTGCGTCCGGGGCTCCCCAGTGCGCGGCGCTCAGGTAGGTCTCGCTCACGGCCACGTCGCCGTGCAGCTCCACCAGGTGGTTGCCGACGTGGTGCATGGTGCCGCCCAGGCGGCGCAGCCCGCGCTCCACCCAGGCCAGGTACTCGTCCACGCCGCCGTCGAAGCCGGTGTGGTGATCGACGGCGTCGGGGTGGTAGCAGCTGCGGACGGCCTCCAGGTCCAGGCGGTCGATGGCGCGGCAGTAGCGCAGCACCACCTCGTAGATCGCCTGCTTGTCCAGCAGCTCCTGCAGCGCAGCGTCAGTCATGGGGCGAACGTCTCACGCAATCCTGCTGCCCACCACGGTGCTTCCGATGAGTGAGACGTTGCGGCCAGGGATCGCGCGCCGCCGCTAGCGTCCACCCCGACGCCCCTCGGGCGCGCGCCGGACGCCGGCCGTGACCACCAAGCCGCCCCCACCAGACGCGTCCCTGCGCGTCGCACGAGGAGACTTTTTCGTTGGCAAGCACGCAGGTAGCAAGCACCCAGTTGGCAAGCACCCAGGTCCCCAGCGCGCAGCAGCGCGCCACCGTCGCCGCCCAGCTCCTCGACCGCCTCGGCGACGAGCACCTGGGGCTGCGCACCCGTGAGCAGGACTGGACCTGGCACGAGGTGGTGCACGAGAGCGCCACCCGCGGCGCCCTGGCCCAGAGCCTGCGCCAGGACGGTCCGTTCCACGTCGGCGTGCTGCTGGAGAACACCCCCGAGTTCATCTTCTGGCTGGGCGGCGCCGCGCTGAGCGGGGCCACCATCGTGGGCATCAACCCCACCCGGCGCGGGGCCGAGCTCGAGGCCGAGGTGCGCTACGTCGACTGCCAGCTCATCGTCACCGACGCCGCGGGCATGGCCCAGCTTTCCGCGCTGGACCTGGGCCTGAGCGAGGACCGCTTCCTGCTGGTGGACAGCCCCGCCTACGCCGAGCAGCTGGCCGCGCACCAGGGCACGCAGCCCGCGGTCGCGCCGGGCGTGGACGAGCAGAGCCTGTTCCTGCTGCTGTTCACCTCCGGCACCACCGGCATGTCCAAGGCGGTGCGGTGCAGCCAGGGACGGCTGGCCCGGCTGGCCTACGCCAACGTCGCCAAGTACAGCCACGTCCGTGCCGACGTCGACTACTGCTGCATGCCGCTGTTCCACGGCAACGCGCTGATGGCGCTGTGGGCACCGGCGCTGGCCGTCGGCGCCACGGTCTGCCTCACCCCGAAGTTCACCGCCTCCGGCTTCCTGCCCGACGTCCGCTTCTTCGGCGCCACCTTCTTCACCTACGTGGGCAAGGCGCTGGGCTACGTGATGGCCACCCCCGAGCAGCCTGACGACGCCGACAACACCCTGGTGCGCGGGTTCGGCACCGAGGCGTCCCCGGAGGACAAGTCGGAGTTCCTCCGCCGCTTCGGTGCCGAGCTGTTCGAGGGCTACGGCTCCAGCGAGGGTGCGGGCTCGGTGGTGCTCGACCCCGCCGCCCCGTCCGGCGCGCTGGGCCGTCCCGCGCACGCCGACATCGCCATCGTCGACCCCGACACCCGGCAGGAGCGCGTCCGCGCCCGCCTCGGTGCGCACGGCCAGGTGCTCAACCCCGACGAGTCGATCGGGGAGATGGTGGACCGCGGCGGCGCCAAGCGCTTCGAGGGCTACTACAAGAACGAGGACGCCATCGCCGAGAAGATCCGGCACGGCTGGTACTGGACGGGCGACCTCGGCTACGTGGACGAGGACGGCTACATCTACTTCGCCGGCCGCAAGGGCGACTGGATCCGGGTGGACGGCGAGAACACCTCCGCCCTGATGATCGAGCGCATCCTGCGCCGCCACCCCCAGGTGATCGCCACCGGCGTCTACGCCGTGCCCGACCCCCGCTCGGGTGACCAGGTGATGGCTGCGCTGGAGGTGGCCGACCTGGACGACTTCGACCCGGCCGAGCTGGCCACCTTCCTGGGCGCGCAGGACGACCTCGGGTCCAAGGCCGCGCCACGCTTCGTGCGGGTGTCGCTGAGCCTGCCGATGACCGGCTCCAACAAGGTGCTCAAGCGGACGCTGCAGGGCGAGCGCTGGCGCTGCGACGAGCCGGTCTACCGCTGGGTGGGGCGTGGCGCGCCCACCTACACGCTGATGAGCGAGGCCGACAAGGACGCGCTGGACGCGGAGTTCACCACCCACGGCCGCCAGCGCTTCCTCGGGGTCTAGCCGATGAGCACCGGCAGGGTCGTCCTGGTCACCGGGGCCAGTCGCGGCATCGGCCGGGAGGTCGCGCTGAGCTTCGCCCGCGCCGGCTTCGACGTGGCCATCACCGCCCGCACGGTGCACGAGGGCGAGGGTGCCGTGGCCCCGCGGACCCGGTCGGACCCCGCCGGTCCCATCGCGGTGCCGGGCAGCCTGGACACCACCGCCGCCGAGATCACCGCGTGCGGGGTGCGGGTGCTGCCGGTGCCGATGGACCTGCTCGACCTTGCCTCGGTGCGGGCCGCCGGTGCCCGGGTGCTCACCGAGTGGGGCCGGGTGGACGTGCTGGTGAACAACGCCTACGCGCAGACCGCGGGCAACATGGACCGGCTGCTGGAGATCGACCTGGCCGACGCCGAGGCGATGGTGCGCGGCAGCTACCTGCACCAGCTCGCCCTCGTCCAGCAGGTGCTGCCGGCGATGGTGGCGGCCGGTGGCGGAGTGATCGTCAACCTGGCGTCGGGCTCGGCCACCACGGACCCGCCCGCCGCACCCGGCGAGGGTGGCTGGGGGCTGTCCTACGCCGCGTCCAAGGCCGCCTTCGGGCGGCTGGCCGGCGCGATCAACGCCGAGTACCGCAGCCACGGGGTCACCGCGCACAACCTCAGCCCCGGCTTCGTCATCACCGAGAGCGGGCGGGCCCGCGGCGGCACCGACGCCATCGAGAAGGCCGGCGCCACTGCTGTACCGGCCACGATGGCCGCGGACGCTGCCGTGTGGCTGGCCACCTCGCCGCAGGCGGACCGCTTCCTCGGCACGGTGGTCTCCGCGCCGCGACTGGTGCGGGAGCTGGCCGAGACACCGGCCGAAGACGTGGCACCGACAGGGAAAGAGGACCACTGAGATGACGTCCGACATGAAGATCGGCATGGTGATGCCGGTGGAGCTGGGGCAGGCCGGCGAGCCTGAGTGGATCCTGCGCTTCGCCAGGGCCGCAGAGTCGCTGGGCTTCCACGAGGTCTCCGCGGTGGAGCACTCCGTGGTGATCTCCCAGACCACCAGCACCTACCCGTACTCGCCCACCGGCAAGTCGCACCTGCCCGACGACTGCAGCCTGCCCGACCCGCTGGAGCTGCTGTCCTACCTGGCGGGGGCCACCACCACCCTGGGCCTGGCCACCGGCGTGCTGGTGCTGCCCAACCACAACCCGGTGGTGCTGGCCAAGCGGCTGGCCACCCTGGACCGCCTCTCCGGCGGGCGGCTGCGCATCTGCCTGGGGCTGGGCTGGATGCGCGAGGAGGTGGAGGCCTGCGGCGGTGACTTCGACCGGCGCGGCAAGACCGCCGACGAGGCGATCGCGGTGATGCGCGCGCTGTGGGCCGGCACCGACCCGGAGGGCGTCAGCTTCGACGGCGACCACTACTCCTTCCGCGGCGCGCACAGCTGGCCCAAGCCGGCCCGGGAGCACCGCGTCCCGCTGTACGTCGGTGGGCACAGCAAGGCGGCGGCCCGGCGCGCCGGACGGCTGGGGGACGGCTTCCAGCCGCTGGGCCTGGGCGGCGACGACCTGGCCGCGGCCGTGGCCGTCATGCGCGAGGCCGCCACCGGCGCGGGCCGGGACCCGCAGGAGGTGAGCCTGGTGCTCGGCGCGGGCCTGCACCGACTGGACGAGGCCAAGCTTGACTGGGCCCGCTCCCTGGGCTCCGACCGCATCCTGGTGTCGGCGTCGGGTCGGGCAGACAGCCTGGACAAGGTGATCGACGAGATGGCGGAGTGCTCAGCGCGGCTGGGCCTGGTGTGACGAGGCGGCTCAGCGCAGCAGGGTGACCGGGCGGTCCTCGGACAGGTCCACCACCAGCTCGCGGCGGCCGATGCGCCAGCCGTCGGCCACCCGGCGGTAGGTGTCCTGGTAGCGGAGGAACAGCACGTTGTCCCGGGTCTCCTCCCCGCGCTGGTAGAGGTGGTGGGCGGCGCAGTACGTCTCGCCGTGCGCCGTGTCGGGGTGCTCGCCGGCCTCGGCCAGCACCTGCTGGCTGACCACGTGGTGGGTGCCCAGCAGGTGCCCCGTCGCCTGCAGCAGGCCGGCCGCCACCGCCTCGGCGCCGACGATCTCCGCGCTGCGGCCCTTGCGGACGAGGGCAGCGGGCTGCACCAGCACCGCGTCGTCGGTGAACAGCGCCAGCAGCGCCGCCTGGTCGCGCCGGTCCACCGCCTGGGCGTAGCGGCCGGGCAGGTCGACCAGGGCCAGCTGGTCTGCGAGCGTGCGCGTCATCGGTGCGGTCTCCTGTGCTGGGCGGGTGTGACTGGAGGGGTGTGCCTGGAGGGGTGTGCCTGATGGGTGTGACTGCCATCTCAGCCGGTCGGGGCGTCGCCAGGCGAGCGCCCCTTCCGCTCACCGAGACACCGCACGGCGGGGGCAGGAGCGGCTGACTAGCGTCCGGGAGAGATGCGCGTGGTGGCCCCAGCGGCGCCGTGCCAGGTCTGGGTTGCACCGGTGATGAGGAGAGTGGTCATGGATCTGCGGGAGACGACCGAGCAGCGGGAGCTGCGCAAGGAGCTCCGGGAGTACTTCGCCACGCTCCTGCCCGAGGAGAAGCGACGCGCTGCCGGTGAGGGCGGTGTCGGTGGCTCCAGCTTCCGCGAGATCGTGAAGCTGCTGGGCAAGGACGGCTGGCTGGGCATCGGCTGGCCCACCGAGTACGGCGGCCAGGGTCGCTCCATCGAGGAGCAGTTCATCTTCTTCGACGAGGTGCAGCGCGCCGGTCTGCCGTTTCCCTTCGTCACCGTGAACACCGTCGGCCCCACGCTGATGAAGTACGGCACGCAGGAGCAGAAGGACCGCTACCTGCCCGGCATCCTGGCCGGCGACATCGTCTTCGCCATCGGCTACACCGAGCCCGAGGCGGGCACCGACCTGGCCTCGCTGAAGACCCGCGCGGTGCGCGACGGCGACGAGTGGGTGATCGAGGGCTCCAAGATCTTCACCAGCGGCGCCAACACCGCCGACTACGTCTGGCTGGCCGCCCGCACCGACGCCGAGGCGCCCAAGCACAAGGGCGTGTCCATCCTCATCGTACCCACCGACGACCCCGGCTTCTCCTGGTCGCCCATCGAGACCGTGGGCGGGCTCAAGGTCACCGCCACCTACTACAGCGGCATCCGCGTCGGTGACGGCGACGTCGTCGGCGACGTCAACGGCGGCTGGCGGCTGATCACCGCCCAGCTCAACCACGAGCGCATCGGCCTGGCCGCCATCGGCGGGCGCACCTACGGCCTGTGGCACCAGGTGCTGGACTGGGCCAAGGAGACCGGCGCGATCGAGCTGCCCTGGGTGCAGGCCGACCTGGCCCGCACGCACGCCAAGCTCGAGGCGATGCGGCTGCTGAACTGGAAGATGACCAGCGCCGTCGCCGCCGACACCCTCTCCGGTGCCGACGCCGGTGGCACCAAGACCTACGGCACCGAGACCCACATCGACGTCTACCGCACCCTGCTGGGCATCCTCGGCGCGGCCGGGCGCATCCGCCCGGAGTCCCCGGGCGCGGTGCTGGCCGGGCAGATCGAGCAGATCTCCCGCCAGGGCGTGGTGAACACCTTCGGTGGCGGCGTCAACGAGGTGCTGCGCGACATGGTCGCCACCATCGGCCTCGGCATGGCACGAGAGAAGAGGGTGAAGTGAGCGACTTCCTCACCAGGCTCAAGGCCTTCGAGGGCAAGACCCTGGTTCCCGCCACGTGGGGACCGGACGCGGTGAACACGCCGATGATCCGCCACTGGGTGGAGACGATGGGCGACACCAACCCGATCTACCTGGACGAGGCCGCGGCCAAGGCCACCGGACGTCCCGGCGTCGTGGCCCCGGCGATGATGCTGCAGGTCTGGACCATGAAGACCTTCGCCGAGAAGATGGCCGCCAACGCCGCCGCGGAGAGCGGTGCCGGCACCGGCGAGCCGTCGGTGGCCGAGCAGCTGCAGGCGGTCCTGGACGAGGCGGGCTTCACCTCCGTGGTGGCCACCGACTCCGACCAGGAGATCGTCCGCGAGCTGCGCCCCGGTGACGTGGTCAGCACCACCGAGGTGGTGGAGTCCATCTCGGACGAGAAGAAGACCGGCCTGGGCACCGGCCACTTCGTCACCACGCTGCGCACCTACCGCGACGCCGACGACGAGGTGGTGGGCACCCAGCGCTGGCGCCTGCTGCGCTTCAAGCCCACCGAGGCTGCCGCGTCCACCGAGGCTGCCGCGCCGGCACCCGAGCGTGCGCTGCGCCCCCGCCCGGCGCTCAACCAGGACAACCTCTTCTGGTTCGAGGCGGCCAAGGAGCACCGGCTGGTCATCCAGCGCTGCACCAGCTGCGGCACGCTGCGCCACCCCACCGGCCCCATGTGCGGGCAGTGCCAGTCGCTGGACTGGGACACCGTGGACGCCTCCGGGCGCGGGGTCGTCTACAGCTTCGTGGTCAACCACCACCCCAAGATCGATGCCTTCGACTACCCGCTGGTGGTCGCCGTCATCGAGCTCGAGGAGGGGACCCGACTGATCGCCAACATGACACACGTCCAGCCCGACGAGGTGACGATCGGCATGCCGGTCGAGCTGGACTGGATCGACGCAGACCCGGAGCTGACGCTTCCCGCGTTCCGGCCGGCCGCAGGAGAGAGCATCTGATGGACTTCACCCTGAGCGAGGAGCAGGAGGCCATTCGCGGCCTCGCTGCCGACATCTTCACCGGCAAGGCCACCACCGACCGGGTCAAGGAGGTCGAGAAGACCGCCGAGAACGTCGACCGCGAGCTGTGGCGCGAGCTGGCCAACAGCGGCCTGCTGGGCATCGCGCTCCCGGAGGACCTCGGCGGCGGCGGCCTGGGGCTGGCCGAGCTGTACGTGCTGCTGGAGCAGCAGGGCCGCCACGTGGCCCCGGTGCCGGTGTGGCCGCACACGCTGGCCGCGCTGGCCATCGCCGAGCACGGCACGCCCGCGCAGCGCACCGAGCTGGTCCCGGCCGCGGCCGAGGGCAGCATCATCCTGACCGTGGGTCTGGAGGAGTTCGGCACCTTCACCGACGGCGCCCCCACCGTGTCCGCCCGCCAGGACGCCGACGGCCAGTGGCGCCTCAGCGGCGCCAAGGCCGTGGTACCGGTGACCCACGTGGCCCACCGCGCCGTGGTCTCGGCCAGCACGGACACCGGCCCCGCGCTGTTCCTGCTCGACCTGGCCGCCGAGGGCGTGCAGGTGGAGCAGACGGTGTCCACCACCCACGAGGTGTGCGGCAACGTGGACCTCAGCTCCGCCCCCGCCGAGCTGGTCGGCGCCGCCGACGGCAGCACGGTGTCCTGGCTGCTCGACCGGGTGGAGCTGGCGCTGGCCGCCATCGCGATCGGCGTCGGCGACGGCGCCGTGCGCCAGGCCGTGGACTACCTCAACGGGCGCCACCAGTTCGGCAAGCCGCTGGCCACCTTCCAGGCCGTCGCCCACCAGATGGCCGACTGCTACATCGACCTGGAGGCCATGCGGGTCACCCTGTGGCAGGCCGCGTGGCTGCTGTCGGAGGGCCTGGACACCGGCACCTCGGTGCTGGTGGCCAAGTGGTGGGCCACCGACGGTGGACAGCGCGTGGTTCACCGCACCCAGCACGTGCACGGCGGCATCGGCGTGGACACCGACTACCCGGTGCACCGCTACCTGCTGTGGAACAAGCAGATCGCCGCGACCCTCGGTGGCGCCAGCTCCGACCTCGCCCGCCTGGGCGCGCAGCTGGCCGCCGGTGTCGAGGTGGCCTCGTGAGCGCCACCGCCGCAGCGCTGCAGGGCCGCAGCTACGACGACGTCCAGGTGGGGGAGCAGCTGCCCGAGCTGGCCGTCCCGCTCACCCGCACGCTGATCATCGCCACGGCGCTGGCCACCCGGGACTTCCAGGACGTTCACCACGACCCGACGCTGGCGGCCGAGCGTGGCTCCCGGGACATCTTCATGAACATCCTCACCAGCAACGGCCTGGTGGGCCGCTACGTCACCGACTGGGCCGGGCCGCAGGTCTTCCTGCGTCGGGTGAACATCCGGCTGGGTGCGCCCAACTACCCCGGCGACACCATGACCATGAGCGGTGAGGTGGTGTCCAAGCAGGACGGCGCCGTCGAGGTGAAGGTGGTCGGGGCCAACAGCCTGGGCAACCACGCCAGCGGCACCGTCACGGTCGTCTTCCCGACCGGCGCCTCCGCGGTCGCCACCGAAGGAGCGAACAGCTGATGGCTCCCAGCCCCCTGTCCGGCGCCGCCGCCATCGTCGGCATCGGCGCCACCGAGTTCTCCAAGGCTTCCGGGCGCAGCGAGCTCTCGCTGGCCTGCGAGGCCATCGTCGCCGCGCTGGCCGACGCCGGCATCGATCCGTCCGAGGTGGACGGGCTCTCCACCTACACCGCGGAGACCAACGGCGAGGTGCTGGTCGCCCGCAACTGTGGCCTGGGCGAGCTCAAGTTCTTCTCCCGCATCGGCTACGGCGGCGGCGCCGCGTGCGCCACCGTGCAGCAGGCGGCCATGGCCGTGGCGACCGGCGTGGCCGACGTGGTGGTCTGCTACCGCGCGTTCAACGAGCGCTCCGGGGTCCGCTACGGCCTCGGCCAGCACGACCGCCCGCTGGACAGCACCGCCGACCGGGCCGCCTACGCCTGGCTGACCCCGCAGGGGCTGTCCACGCCCGCGCAGTGGGTGGCGATGTTCGCCCGCCGCTACATGCACCAGCACGGTGCCACCAGCGAGGACTTCGGCCGAGTGGCCGTGGTGGCGCGCAAGCACGCGGCCAACAACCCCAAGGCGTGGTTCTACGAGCGCCCCATCACGCTGGCCGACCACCAGGCCTCGCGCTGGATCGCCGAGCCGCTGCACCTGCTGGACTGCTGCCAGGAGACCGACGGTGGCCAGGCGCTGGTCATCGTCTCCGCCGAGCGGGCCAAGGACCTCAAGCACACCCCCGCCATCATCAAGGGTGCGGCGCAGGGCTCGGGCAAGGACCAGCACATGATGACCAGCTACTACCGCCCGGACATCACCGGCATCCCGGAGATGGGCCTGGTCGGCCGGCAGCTGTACAGCCAGAGCGGGCTTGGCCCGGACGACGTGCAGGCCGCCGTCCTCTACGACCACTTCACCCCGCTGGTGCTCCCGCAGCTGGAGGAGCTGGGCTTCTGCGGCGTGGGGGAGGCCAAGGACTTCATCGCCGACGGCAACCTGGAGATCGGTGGGCGCCTGCCCAGCAACACCCACGGCGGCCAGGTCGGCGAGGCGTACCTGCACGGCACCAACGGCATCGCCGAGGCGGTGCGGGTGCTGCGTGGCACGTCCACCAACCAGCCCGAGGGCGTGCAGAACATGGTCGTCACGGCGGGCACCGCGGTGCCCACCAGCGGCCTGCTGCTCGGCCTGGCCTGAGCCCGGTGAGCACCACCACCGGCCTGGACCCACGGCCGGCGGGGGAGTGGGCCGGCACCGCGCTGGGCACCCGCACCGTCGCCTACGACGAGCGCGACGCGATCCTCTACGCGCTCGCCGTGGGCGCGGCGGCCACCGACCTCGACCTGGTCTTCGAGCGAGACCTGCGGGTGCTGCCCACGTTCGCGCTGTCCCTGGCGCAGTGGGCCCCGGACGCGCTGGGCTCAGCCGGCGGCTTTGACACCCGCACCTCGGTGCACGGGGCGCAGGAGCTGACGGTGCTCAAGCCGCTGCCCCGCTCCGGTGAGCTCACCATGTCCGCCTCGGTGGGGCAGGTGTGGGACAAGGGCGCGGCCGCGGTGTTCGAGGTCGCGGTGGAGAGCGAGTACTTCGTCGCCACCTGGTCGATCTTCGGCCCCGGCAGCGGTGGCTTCGGTGGCGAGCGCGGACCGGGCAAGCCGCCGGCGCCGAGCACGCCGCCCACCGACAGCCGCGCGCTGCCCACCTCACCACGGCAGGCGGTGCTCTACCGGCTCACCGGCGACCGCCACCCCATCCACGTCGACCCGGTGGCCGCCGCGGGCATCGGGCAGCCGCGGCCGATCATGCACGGCCTGTGCACCGTGGCGACGGCGATGCTGGGGGCCGCTGACGCCCTGGGCGCGCACCCGGCGGACCTCGCTGCCCTGGCTGGACGCTTCGCCGCGCCCGCCTTTCCCGGCGACACCCTGCGGCTGGACCTGTGGCAGCCGCAGGCCGGCCCGCTGGCGTTCGAGGTGCACGGACCCGACGGCGCCGCCGTGGTCAGCGCCGGCCGCCTCGCCTTCGCCTGACCCGAGCACCCCCCTCCGTCAACCCCTCTGGAGCGCACCCATGAGCACCGACTCCTCCCGCACGCTCGAGGGCAAGGTCGCCCTGATCACCGGTGCCGGACAGGGCGTGGGGCAGGGCATCGCCTTCGCCCTGGCCCGCCGCGGAGCGGCCATCGCGGTGGCCGGGCGCACCGAGCAGAAGCTGCTGGACACCTGCAAGGAGATCGAGGCGTTCGGCGGCCGGGCCGAGCCGGTGGTCTGCGACGTCAGCGTCGCCGCGCAGGTGGCCCCGGCCGTGGAGCGCACCGTGGAGCTGCTGGGCGGGCTGGACATCTTGGTGAACAACGCCAACTCCTCGGCCCTGGGGAGCCTGCTGGAGATCGACGTGGACCTGCTGGAGAAGGCGTTTGCCACCGGGCCGCTGGCAGCGCTGCGGCTGATGAAGGCCTGCCACCCGCACATGAAGGCCGCCGGCGGCGGAGCGATCATCAACATGGTGAGCTCGGCGGCGGTGCGCTGGGACACCAGCGGCTACGGCGCCTACGCCTCGGCCAAGGAGGCCATGCGCTCGCTCACCCGCACCGCGGCCAGCGAGTGGGGGGTCGACGGCATCCGGGTGAACGCCGTGGCGCCGCACGCGCTCTCGCCCGGCCTGAAGTGGTGGACGGAGAACCGCCCGGAGGAGGCTGCGGAGTTCGTCAAGACCATCCCGCTCGGCCGCATCGGTGACTGCGAGCAGGACATCGGCCGTGCGGTCGCCTTCCTGGTGGGACCCGACGCGGGGTACCTGAGCGGGGCGACCATCCCGCTCGACGGTGGTCAGGCCCGCTGGTCCTGACCCCGGCACGATCCCACTGAGCGGAATCCGGTGCCGCCGGGCTGATCTTTGCCACAAGATGGCGCATACCGAACGGGAAAGTGACCTGCGTCACTACGCCTGTTGCCGTGCAGGTGTGCCCCGTGGAGGTTTCCGGATGCTGCGTCCCCGTAAGAGCGTGGCCCGCCTTGGGCGCCTGGTGGCGGTAGCCCTGGCCGGCAGCGTGCTGCTGGCCTCGTGCGCCAGCACCAACGACGACGCCGACGGCGGTGCCGGCGCACCCGCCCCGGCCCCCGAGGCGGGGCTCGTCGGCAACCAGGACAACAGCGGGACGCCCGTCAAGGGCGGCACCATGACCTTTGCCCCCTACGGCTTCGTCGCCAGCCTGGACCCCACCAAGGCGCTGCCCGCCGGTGCCACCGGTGGCACCGAGGAGGCGGCGGTCTACGACCTGCTGATGCGCTACGACCACGACCGCAAGTCCTACGTGCCCAAGCTGGCCAAGTCCCTCGAGGTCAGCGACGACCAGCTGACCTGGACGCTCACGCTGCGGGAGAACATCACCTTCAGCGACGGCACTCCGCTGGACGCGGCCGCGGTGATCGCCAGCATCAACCGGTACAACGCCGGCCGCGGCTCGCTGAACGAGGTGTGGACCAGCACCGTCACCTCCGTCACGGCGACCGACCCGCAGACGGTGTCGATCACCGTGAACCAGCCGTACTCCGAGCTGCCGGCGCTGCTGGCCACCGGCCACGGCATGGTCCTGGCCCCGGCCGCCTACCGGGACCCCGCCAAGTTCAACCCGATCGGGGCGGGGCCGTTCACGGTGGAGCGCTTCACCGCCAACAACGAGCTGGTGCTCAAGGCCCGACCGGACTACTGGGACGGTGCGCCCCACCTGGAGCGGCTGCGCTTCGTGGCCATCAACGGCGAGCAGGCCAAGGCCGATGGGCTGAAGTCCGGTGGCAACACCGCGGCCTACCTGCGCAGCGCGGTGACCGTGGACGAGACCCTCAACGCCGGCTACCCCGGCTTCGTGGACGCCCCCGCGCTGAGCGCGACCGCCCAGATCAACACCCGGGCCGGCAAGCCCGGCGCCGACCTCACGGTGCGCCAGGCCATCGCCCACGCGGTGAACGAGAACGTCTTCAACGAGCGGGTCTGGGGCGGCAAGGGACTGCCCGGCCGCGACGTGTTCCCGGCGCACTCCGCGTGGAACACCGACGTCAAGGGTCTGGCCCACGACCCGGCCAAGGCCAAGGCGCTGCTGGAGGAGGCCAAGAAGAAGGGCTACGACGGCAGGCTCACCTACCTCGGACTGAACGAGCCGGCTGCGCAGCAGAGCGCGCTCGCCGTGCAGGCGATGCTCCAGGCCGTCGGCTTCACGGTGGACATCGCCTACGCCAACAACCTCACCGAGCTGGTCAAGAAGATGTACGTCGACCACGACTTCGACATCACCTACGGCGCATACAACGTCCAGGACGCCGCGCCGTTCACCCGGTTGAAGCCCGCCCTCACCACCGGGGCGTCCAACAACATCATGGGCTACAGCGACCCCGGGATGGACGCGCTGCTGCTCAAGCTGAAGAGCGCCGACGGCGACGACGCCAAGCGCACGGTGCTGGGCGAGATCCAGCAGAAGATCAACGACACCGTCCCGGTGGTGCCGATCGGGGCCTTCAAGACCTTCATCGCCTGGCAGCAGAACCTGCACGGGGTCAGCCCCAGCTCGGACGGCATCATGCTGTTCGAGAAGGCGTGGCTCACGCCCTGACCGGCCGCTCCGGTGTCCCACTGAGCGGAATCCGCCGCCGCCAGGCTGATCTTTGCCACAAGATGGCACCTGCCGAACAGTAATAGTGAAACGCGTCATAACGCTGCTGTTCCCCCAACTCACGTGTCGCCTGTGGAGGGTCTGAATGCTGCGTCCCCGAATGAGTCTTGGTCGCGCTGGTCGCCTGGTGGCGGTAGCCCTGGCCGGCAGCGTGCTGCTCGCCTCGTGCGCCAGCACCAACGACGAGGCTGACGGCGGTGCCGGCGCGCCGGCCGCGGCTCCGGTGACGGGGCTGATCGGCAACCAGGACGACAGCGGCACGCCCGTCAAGGGCGGCACCATGACGTTCGCGCCCTACGGGTTCGTCACCAGCCTGGACCCCACCAAGGCGCTGCCCGCTGGTGCCACCGGTGGCACCGAGGAGGCGGCGGTCTACGACCTGCTGATGCGCTACGACCTGGGCACCAAGCAGTTCGTGCCCAAGCTGGCCAAGTCCCTCGAGGTCAGCGACGACCAGCTGACGTGGACGCTCACGCTGCGGGAGAACATCACCTTCAGTGACGGCACCCCCTTCAACGCTGCTGCCGTGCTGGCCAGCATCAAGCGCTACAACGCCGCTCGTGGCTCGCAGAACGAGGTGTGGACCAGCACGGTCACCTCCGCCACCGCGACCGACCCGCTGACCATCAAGCTCACCGTGAACCAGCCGTACTCCGAGCTGCCGGCGCTGCTGGCCACCGGCCACGGCATGATCCTGGCCCCGGCGGCGTACCAGGATCCGGCCAAGTTCACCCCGATCGGGGCGGGGCCGTTCACGGTGGAGCGGTTCGCGGCCAACAACGAGCTGGTGCTCAAGGCCCGCCCGGACTACTGGGACGGTGCGCCGAACCTGGAGCGGCTGCGCTTCGTGGCCATCAACGGCGAGCAGGCCAAGGCCGATGGGCTGAAGTCCGGTGGCAACACCGTGGCCTACCTGCGCAGCGCCATCACCGTCGACGAGGTGCTCAACGCCGGCTACCCCGGGTACGTCGACGCGGCCGGACTGACCTCGATCCTGCAGATCAACTCTCGGGCCGGCAAGGCCGGCGCCGACCTCACGGTGCGCCAGGCCATCGCCCACGCGGTGAACGACCAGACGTACAACGAGCGGGTCTGGGGCGGCACGGGGCTGCTCGGACGGGAGGCCTTCCCTGCGCACTCCAAGTGGAACACCGAGGTCGACGGCCTGCCGCACGACCTCGCCAAGGCCAAGGCGCTGCTGGAGGAGGCCAAGAAGAAGGGCTACGACGGCAAGCTCACCTACCTCGGGCTGAACGAGCCGTCGGCGCTGCAGGGCGCGCTCGCGACGCAGGCCATGCTGCAGGCCGCCGGGTTCACCGTGGAGATCAGCTACGCCAACAACCTGACCGAGCTGGTCAAGAAGATGTACGTCGACCACGACTTCGACATCACCTACGGCGCCTACAGCGTGCAGGACGCGGCTCCGTTCACCCGACTGATGCCGGCGTTCACCACCGGGGCGTCCAACAACATCATGGGCTACAGCGACAAGGGCATGGACGAGCTGCTGCTCAAGCTGAAGAGCGCTGACGGCGACGACGCCAAGCGAGCGGTGCTGGGACAGCTCCAGCAGAAGATCAACGACACCGTCCCGGTGGCGCCGCTGGGTGCGTTCAAGACGTTCATCGCCTGGCAGCAGAACCTGCACGGGGTCCGCCCCAGCTACGACGGAATCATGCTGTTCGACAAGGCGTGGATCACCCCCTGACCGGCTCCGCCCGCAACACCTGCCATCAGCTCGTCACAAGAATCAGGAGGGGAACGCTCACATGGTGAGGACTGTCCTCAAAAAGCTCGGAGAGCTGCTGGCGGTGCTGTTCATCGTCAGCCTCGGCACCTTCGGGCTGCAAGCGCTCATCCCGGGCGATGCCGCCGTCACCCTGGTGGGTGAGGGCAAGCCGCCGGAGGAGTACCAACGGGTGCGCGACGAGCTGGGTCTGGACGACCCGTTCTTCCAGCGCTACTGGGACTGGCTGTGGGGCGCGCTGCACGGCGACCTCGGCCAGTCGCTGGTGCCGCCGCAGGACGAGATCACCGACCGCATCGGTGCGGCGCTCCCGGTGAGCGTGCAGATCGCGGTGATGGGCATCTTCCTGGCCCTGGCCTTCGCAGTGCCGCTGGCGCTGTGGTCGGCCAGGCACGCGGGCGGGCTCATCGACCGGGTGATCAGCGCCGGCACGTTCGCGGTGCTCTCGGTGCCCAGCTTCCTGGCCGGCCTGCTGCTGATCATGGTGGTGGTCAACGACCTCGGCTGGTTCCCGCGCTCGCAGTGGGTGCGCCTCAGCGAGGGGCTGGGCGACAACCTCTACCACGCGATCCTGCCGGCCATCACCATCGCGCTGCTGGAGATGGCGATCTTCATCCGAGTGCTCCGCAGCGACCTGATCACCACGCTGCAGGAGGAGTACATCACCGTCGCCCGAGCCAAGGGCATGTCCAACAAGCACATCCTGCTCAAGGACGCGCTGCGGCCGTCCTCGTTCTCGCTGCTGACCATGATGGGTCTGGCCCTGGGCTCCATGATCGGCAGCACCGTCATCGTCGAGACGCTGTTCTCCCTGCCCGGCCTCGGCACGCTCATCGTGCGGGCCGCCCAGCAGGGTGACATGCCCATGGTGCAGGGGGCGGTCCTGCTGATCGCCGTGCTGTACGTGGTCATCAACGGCGTCATCGACGCCCTCTATGGATACCTCGACCCGAGGAGCCGTCGTGCCCACGTCTAGCACTGCACCGGACGCGCTCGAGCCCGACCAGGTCGGCGAGCTGAGCAGCGTCATCGCGGGGGACAAGACCCTGCCCGACCCCGCCCAGCCGTCCGGCTCGGCCCGGCGCAGCTACCTGGTCGGCGCCGGTCTGCTGGTTGCCGGAATCGCCCTGGTCCTGGTGGGTGCGCTCGGAGTCCAGATCATGGTCGCCGTCCGCGTCCTGCTGGCCCTCGTGGGCCTGGTCCCGCTGTACAAGGGGATGCAGATCATCTGCCGCAGGCGGTTCGGGGCCCGCTTCGACCTCACCTTCTGGCTGTGCTGCACCTGGCTGGCGGTGCTGGTGGCCGCGGCGATCTTCGCCCCGCTGCTGCCGCTGGCCGAGCACGCGGACACGGTCAAGACGATCGCCGACCCCAGCTTCGCCTCGCCGGAGCTGTTCTCCGCGCACCCGCTGGGCACCAACAACTTCGGCCTCGACCTGCTCTCCCGGGTGATCTACGGGGCCAGGGCGTCGCTGGTGGTGGCGTTCTCCGCTGCGCTCATCGGGATGCTGGTGGGTGGTTCCATCGGGGTGCTCGCCGGCTACCTGCGCGGCAAGGTCGACACCGTGGTGGGCGTGCTCACCAACTCGCTGCTGGCCGTGCCCGCGCTGATCCTGCTGATCGCCCTGGCCTCGGTGCTGGCACCGACCATGCGCAACGTGGCGCTGGCGCTGTCCGTGCTGGCCATCCCGTCGATGATCCGGCTGGCCCGCGCCAACACGCTGACCTTCGCCCAGCGCGAGTTCGTGCTGGCCGCCCGGGCGATGGGCGCCACCCGGTGGCGGGTGATGTTCCGCGAGCTGGTGCCCAACGTGGTGCTCCCGGTGGCCTCGCTGGCCATGGTGATGATCTCGGTGCTCATCGTGGCCGAGTCGTCGCTGAGCTTCCTGGGCCTCGGCATCCAGCCCCCGCAGCCCACCTGGGGAAACATGATCGCCGAGGGTGAGGGCGGGGTCTTCGAGAAGCACCCGCACATCGTCCTGGTGCCCGGGCTGGTGCTGTTCCTCACCGTCTTCGCCTTCAACCTGGTGGGCGAGAAGGCCCGCCAGCGCGTCGGTTCCCAGCAGGAGCAGGTGCTCACATGACCACACAGTCCACGACAGCCACCGAGCCTCTGCTGCGGGTGGAGAACCTGCAGACGGCCTTCACCACCGAGCGCGGCGTGCTGCGCGCGGTGGACGGGGTCTCGCTCACCCTCAACCGCGGGGAGACCCTCGGCATCGTCGGTGAGTCCGGCTCGGGCAAGTCCGTGCTCGGGCGCACCATCATGGGGCTCACCTCCAACAGCGGCAGCACCCGCGTCACCGGCACGGTGTCCTTCGACGGCCGCGACGTGCACGCCATGAGCAGCGCCGAGCACCGTCGGCTGTGGGGGCCCCGGGTGGCCATGGTGTTCCAGGACCCGATGACTGCGCTCAACCCGTTCAAGCGGATCGGCGTGCACCTCACCGAGTCGCTCAAGGTGCACCTGGGGCTGCGCAAGGCCGAGGCACGCAGCCGGGCCACCGAGCTGCTGCGCAAGGTGGGCATCCCCGACCCCGCCCGCCGGCTGGACCAGTACCCGCACGAGCTCTCCGGCGGCATGCGCCAGCGGGTGGTCATCGCCATGGCGCTGGCCTGCGACCCCGAGCTGCTCATCGCCGACGAGCCGACGACCGCGCTGGACGTCACGGTGCAGAAGCAGATTCTGGACCTGCTGGAGTCGCTCAACGACGAGCTGGGCATGGGCGTCATCCTGATCAGCCACGACCTCGGGGTGGTCGCCGGCCGCGCTGACCGGGTGGCGGTGATGTACGCCGGGAAGGTGGTGGAGACCGCCGCCGCCGGTGAGGTGTTCAACCACCCGCGGCACCCGTACACGGAGGCGCTGCTGGCCTCCATCCCGCGGCTGGAGCAGCCGGCGCACACCCGGCTGGCCACGATCGGTGGTGGGCTGCCGGACATGACGCGCCCGATGCCGGGCTGCCGCTTCGCCGCCCGCTGTCGCTATGCCCAGCCCACCTGCCTGGAGAAGGAGCCGGACTTGCTGCCCTCACCCACCGTGGACGCGGCGGCGACGCCGCACAGCCACGCCTGCTTCTTCCCGGTCGGCACCCCCGAGGGGGAGCAGGCGCTGTCCGCCAACGCGGCGGCCGGCACGACCGCTGCCGGTCGCGAGCTGGCTCGGCCGGAGGTGGTGGCATGAGCGGCACGGACGTCGTGACCAGCCCGGCCGCGTCGCTGCCCACCGAGCAGGCGCCGGTGCTGGTGGTGGACGACCTGGTGGTGGAGTTCCCCGTCGGCCACGGCCAGACGGTGCACGCGGTGTCCGGGGTGAGCTTCACCCTGGGCGCCGGAGAGACGCTGGGCATCGTGGGGGAGTCCGGCTGCGGCAAGTCCACCGTGGGCAAGGCCATCATGCAGCTGCCCTCGCCCACCTCGGGCTCGGTGCGGCTCAACGACACCGAGCTCACCACCCTCAAGCCGGGGGAGCTGCGCCGCACCCGCACCCAGCTGCAGATGATCCTGCAGGACCCCATCTCGTCGCTGAACCCCCGGCGCAAGGTGAAGCACCTGATCACCGAGGGTCCGTCGATCTGGGGCGAGAAGGACAAGGCGGCCATCGAGCGCCGTGCCCGGGAGACGCTCACCGCGGTGGGCCTGGACCCGGACGTGGTGTGGGAGCGTCGCCCCCGCGAGCTCTCCGGCGGACAGTGCCAGCGGGTGTGCATCGCGCGTGCCCTCATGCTCGAGCCGACCCTGATGATCTGCGACGAGCCGGTGTCCAGCCTGGACGTGTCGGTGCAGGCGCAGATCCTCAACCTGCTCGAGGACACCAAGAAGCGCTACGGCCTGAGCCTGTTGTTCGTCGCCCACAACATGGCGGTCGTGAAGAACATCAGCGACCGCATCATGGTGATGTACCTGGGCAAGGTCTGCGAGATCTCGCCGTCGGACGGGCTGCAGGAGCAGGCGCTGCACCCGTACACCCGGCTGCTGCTGGCGTCGGTGCCAGGCCCGCGGACCCCGGGCGTCGAGGACGAGGCGCACGAGGTGGTGGGTGAGCTTCCGTCACCGCTGAACCCGCCGAGCGGCTGCCGCTTCCGCACCCGGTGCCCGCTGGCCACCGACCGCTGCGCGCAGGAGGAGCCGCTGCTGCGCCCGGTGGGGGAGAACCACCTGGTGGCGTGCCACCACGTCTGACCCGCTGTTTTCTGTCGTGATTCGGTTACCTGTGGAGGAAAAAACATGGCTCGACTAGCGCTCGTGCGCCTGGCCGGCGTGGCGATGGCGGGCAGCTTGCTGCTCGCGGGGTGTGCCGGGGGTGGATCTGACGACGACACCGCGGCCTCGCCCAGCGGTGACCAGGAGATCCAGCTCGGCCTGGTGGGCGACCAGCCCGACGGCGGGGACCCGGTGGCGGGAGGCACGCTCACCTTCGGCACCCAGGCCGCGGCCGCGACCATGGACCCGGCCAAGACCGCCGCACGCGGTTCCTCCGGTGGGTCGGAGCTGGCCGCGGTGTACGACGTGCTGGTCCGCTACAGCTCCGCGGACAAGAAGTTCGTGCCGCAGCTGGCCAAGTCGTTCGAGGCCAGCGCGGATGGGTTGACCTGGACGCTGAAGCTGCGCGAGAACGTGAAGTTCAGCGACGGCACCCCGCTGGACTCCGCCGCGGTGCTGTGGAGCTGGGACCGCTACACCCAGAACCGCGGCAACGGCAGCGAGCTGTGGAAGATGAACCTGGACAGCGCGGTGGCGGCAGACCCGTCCACCGTGGTGGTCAAGCTCAAGAAGGCCTGGCCCGAGCTGGAGGCCATGATGGCCCTGGGCCAGGGCATGATCGTGGCGCCCACCTCGATGAAGTCCGGCACCTTCCAGCCGATCGGCGCGGGTCCGTTCGTGCAGGAGCGCTACGCCCCCAACGAGGAGCGAGTGCTGGCCGCGCGTGCTGACTACTGGGGCGGCAAGCCGTACCTGGACAAGCTGCGGTTCGTGGCGCTCAACGGTCCCCAGGCCACCTGGGAGTCGCTCAAGAGCAACCAGCTGCAGGTCGGCTACCTGCGGGCCAGTGCCACGGCGATCTCGGACGCGCGGGCAGCGGGCCTGCCCGGCTACCTGAGCTTCCTCAACGCCGGAAGTGCCGAGATGATCAACAACCGGGAGGGCCGTCCGGGAGCCGACGTGCGGGTGCGGCAGGCCATCGCCTACGCCACCAGCCCGACCGCGGTCGACGACCGGGTGGACGAGGGCAAGGGCCGGCCCAGCTCGGGCCTGTTCGACCCGTCGTCGCAGTGGGCAGGCGACGTCAAGCCGGTCGCACACGACCCGGAGAAGGCCAAGCAGCTGCTGGCGGAGGCCAAGAAGGACGGCTACAACGGCGAGCTGAAGTACGTGGTGCTGCAGGAGCCGCGCGACCGGGCCATCGGCCTGGCCGTGCAGGCGCAGCTGCAGGCAGTGGGCTTCACCGTGACGATCATGCCGGCGAACAGCGCCGAGGACGTGGTGAACAACGTGTACATCAAGCGGGACTTCGACCTGGCGCACGCTGGGCTGGGCCTGTACGAGGACATCCCGTTCCTGGGTCTGTACACCACGCTGCAGAGCGCGTCGCCGTCCAACGTGGTCGGCTACAAGGACGCCCAGATGGACACCCTGCTCGGCGAGCTGCAGGCTGCGGGCACCGTGGACGCCAAGAAGGCGGTCATCGGCAAGATCCAGCAGCGGGCCAACGAGTCGGTGCCGTCGGTGAGCCTCGGCGCCATTCCGTCATACATCGCGTGGCAGAAGAACGTGCACGGCGTGACGCCGCACGCCACCGACATCATGCTGTTCGACAAGGCGTGGATGAAGCCCTGACACGTCAGCGCTGACGGTGTGCGGCCGGTTCCCCTTGCGGGGGACCGGCCGCACGCCGTTGTGCGGTTGGGTGGCTTTACCGGTGGTGGCTAAGCCGCGCCACGGTGGCACCGGGGTGGGTCGGGGTCGCTGAGGTCGGGTGGGTGGTGGATCGGGTTGGTGCGTGGAACCTGTTGTGGGTCAACGTGTCGGGGTGCGATCCACTCGATGCGGCCATGGCTGCCCATGCGGACGGTGAAGCCTTCGTGGGTGATGAGGCGGTGGTCGAACGGGCAGGCGAGCGCCAAGTTGTGCAGGTCGGTGGGGCCGCCGTGTTGCCACTCGGTGAGGTGGTGGACCTGTGTCCACTGGGCGGGCATCTCGCAGCCGGGCCGGGTGCAGCCACGGTCTCGGGCGTACAGGGCTAGTCGCTGTGCCGGGGACGCCAACCGCTGACCCTGACCGAGGTGAAGCACTTGCCCGGCGGAGTCCAGCACGCAGGGCAGCCACTTCGCGTCGGCGGCCATGCGGAGCACGTCGCGCACCGGCACCGTTCCGCCGGAAGCCGTTGATGCGGAACCCGCCCGGCGTTCCAGGTCCGCCAGTCCCATGGTCACCACCACCGTGGCCGGCAACCCGCGGTTGCTCGGCAGCTCACCACCCGCCAGCGCGTTGCGGCACAGCGTGGCCAGCGCGTCGTGGTGGCGCTGGGCGGCACTGCGCGGATCCGGCACGCCATCCTCGGTGACCGGCCGCGCGGCCGCGGAGAACGCCGCGTCCACCAGGGCACGCGTCATGGGATCGAGCTCGCCGCTGATGCGGCTCATCCCATCGGGGCGTTGCCTACCGATGGTGAACCCGCGCCGCCGCGCCCGATCGGCGTCTGAGGTTTCCCGCCCATCCGGGTCCAAGTAAGCCATCAGCCGCTCAGCGGCCTTGGCCAATTCCGACGGGCGCAGCGCGCAGGCCTGCGCGGCGAGGGTCTGCTCGGCCGCCCCGACAGTCTCGGCATCCAACGAGGCCGGCAGGTCGTGCATCGTCTTGGCGATGATGTCGGCGTGGCGCGGCGAGAGGGATCCTTCCGCCTCGGCTGCTGCTGTGGCGGGCTGCAGAGGACCGAGATCCTCACCGGTGAAGGACGTCCGAGGGCCCCGCACCAAGGCGGCTCGCACCCGAGCACGGGCCTCCTGGATGTCCAGGTGCAGCACTTCTGACAACAACCCCGCCGTGCCCCGGGCCAGGAACACCGTGGCCAAGGAACGGCACTCCATCTCCACAATCAGGCGGTGGTCCACCGTGGGCTTCATCCGGTGCACTCGCTCCACCTCGCGCACCACCGCCATCACCCCAGCATCGGACAGCCCGGCCAGCGGCAGCTGCTGCAGCCGCGCCATCATCGCGGCATGCTCAGCCAGCAGCGAGGAGACCTCGTCGGGGAGGTCCTCCACTGCCACCGCTGCGGCACTCGAACTCATGTTCGAATCATAGAACTCCGCCCCGACAGTTTCTGCCCCTGACCAGCAACGAAGCCCTGACAATGCAGAACCGCCGCCTCCCGGAGCGGGAGGCGGCGGCTTGCGTCCTGAGGATGACCAGCAAGGTCAGACGGTGGTCTTGTCCCTCTCGACACCGGAACCACCCAGGGCGGCGGCGAGCTGGTCCACGTGGGCCTGGCCCTCGTAGAGCTGGCGCAGCAGCCACAGCCGCAGCACCTTGGCCAGCGCACCGGCGAGGTAAAGCGCGGCACCGAGGACGGTGAGCGCGACGAACGCCAGGGTCAGCACCTGGGTGGACAGCACGTCCACACTGGTCTGGCTCAGCGACATGGAGTAGCAGACGAACGCGGCGATCACGCCGACGGCCATCCCGAGAACACCGAGTCCCTGCACCAGACCGTCGCGGCGGGAGCCACCGGTCTTGAGCTTGAGCTCGGCCACATCTGTCTTGAACTGCTCACGACGCTGCTCAGCAGTCATCAGGTCATCCTCCTAGGTAGCTGGTTGAAAGCTCGTTCTCGATCTCGTCCGGTGCGCCCACTCGCACCAGCCGGCCCTGCAGCATCAGCGCCGCCGAGTCCGCGATGGGCAGGACTGCCCGGGCGAACTGCTCGGCGACCAGGATGGTCAGCCCCTCTGCCGCCAGCTGGCCCACCGTGTCGTACATCTGCGACACGATCAGGGGAGCGAGCCCCATGGACAGCTCGTCGAGCAACAGGATCGTGGGGTCGGTGCCCAGTGCCCGGGACAGCGCCAGCATCTGCTGCTCACCACCGGACATGGACCCCGCCAGCTGGTTGCGGCGCTTGCCCAGGATGGGGAAGCGGGCGTACGCCACCTCCTCCATGTGCTCCAGGCTGGTGCCGGTGCCGGTGCCGATCCAGAGGTTCTCGCGGACGCTGAGGTTGGCGAACACCCCACGGCCCTCGGGGATGGAGCACACCCCGAGCCTGGCGAGGTCCGAGGCACCTGCGCCGTTGACGGCCCGGCCGGACAGCCGCAGCTCGCCCGAGCTGACCGGCACCAGGCCGGAGCAGATCTTCAGCGAGGTGGTCTTGCCGGCACCGTTGGGACCCAGCAGGGCCACCACCTGCCCGGGCAGCACCTGCAGGT